>CAYWCK010000001.1:0-57648 GCA_964456685.1 uncultured Bifidobacteriaceae bacterium
GGCGAATTTGGTGGCGAATATTTTGGGGGGAAACCAGTGGGTCATCAAACGCGCGCAAGGCGGAAAGCCCATGCCTTGAACCCAGCCGTTGACGAGCCAGAGCAGCCCGAGCGTGATCGCCGCCGAACTCAGGCCGAAGAAAATGTTCACCATGGCCGAGAGGAGCAGCCCCACTGCCATGAAGGTACGCGCGTTGGCCCGGTCCCCGAGAAAGCCGTTGGCAAACTTGGACACACCGTAAAGCAAACCGTGCAGGGTCAGAAAAAGGCCGAGGTCGGCCTTCGTCAAACCGAGGTCCTTGCCCATCGCCGGCATTGCCACGCTGAGATTCTTGCGGACGAAATAGAACATCGCATAGCCGACGATGGTGGAAAGCAGGATGCGCCATTGCCAGTAACGGTACTGCCGCTGGATTTCAGCCGGGTCCGTGAGCATTGAGGCCGCGGGCGGCGCCGGGGCAAACACGCGCAGGAACGCCGGCAGGCGCGGGCGCGGGCTGGCAGCGGAATCGAGCGATGAGTTCATGCCACTGGGCTGGTGCGTGAATTTGGTTCCCGGAAGTCAATCCTCGTGCCGGGCATTCCACACCAGCAAAGGCAGCACCAGCGCAAAGACCGAGGCGATCACCCAGAAATGACCCACGGTTGTGAAATCGTAGATGGCCTTGCCATTCGCACCGATGGTTTGGTGGGCTTTGAGCAGGTATCCTCCCACAGCCTCCTGCAAAGAGGCGCCCGCGTAACTAAAAAGACCGATGACTCCCATGACCGCGCCCGTGGCCTTCTTGGAACAGATGTCCACCGCCATCAAACCGCCGAGATAACTGACGAGGGCATAGACCGTGTAACCGAAGAACACCATGCTCGCGTAGTCGCTCCACGGATGGCCGGCCGGCACATAGACAAAGGTCGCCGTGGACAGGACAAAAAAGATGCCAAACAACAGGCAGGGCACGCTGCGTTTGTGATGGAAGAATTTGTCGGAAATCCAGCCGCAGGTGATCGCGCCGGCGATGCCGGCGAATTGCGAAATGGAGATGATCGCGCTGGCCTGCTTCAGGCTGTAGCCTTTGGCTTCAGTGAGGAACACCACGCCCCACGATTCGAAGGCATACCGCGTCACGTAACAAGCCGCGGAGGACAAACCCAGAATCCAGACGGCGGGTCGGAGGATGACGCCCAATTGCGCTTTGAGCAGCGGTTTGTCCTTGGCTTGGTGTTCCGCGTGGGTCAGGTCGCCAGAATAAATGGCAATCGGCGGCAGACCGTACACCTGGGGGCGGTCGTACATGAACAGATAGAGAAAAACTGCGGCCGTGATGCCCAACAACCCGGGCGCAATGAAACCCATGTGCCAGCCGAAGGCGGCGACAATGTGAGCGGTAAAAATATAGGTCAGACCCGTACCGATATTGTGCGCTGAAAACCAGACGCCATACAATGTGCCGCGTTCCTTGTTGGAGAACCACTGGTTCAACGAAACAACACAGGGTGCCGCCCCGAATGTTTGGAACCAACCACACAGCCCCCACAACACCGCGAACAGATAGAAGCTGGAACAAAATCCCAGGCAGACCAGCAAAGTGGACGAGCCCAGCAAGCCCAGGGCGAGGAAGCGTTTGATGTTCAGCCGATCCGCCAGAAAGCCGTTCACGCATTTGCCGATCATATACGTGAAATAAAACACGGACCCGATCTGGCCCAGTTGGGCGGCATCGAAAACGCCCGCCTCCAGCAGCGGCTTCTTCACCACGGCATAGCCCTGCCGGATGACGTAATACATCGCGTAGCCGAGCGTGATCGAAAGAAAGACCGAGATGCGGCTGCGACGATAGCGGCGCTTTATTTCGGCCTCGTCACTCAGCGGCGTGGCCTCCGGACCCGTGAGGAAGAATTTGAGAATCGCGTTAGCCAAGCCGCACCTCCGAGGGTGATGGGCTCAAGCCAAGGCGCCCCAACGCGCCCTGGCTTCGGTGGCATGATGATGCCGCGGCGGCGCCTGGCCGCGGTCGGCCCAGCGCAACTTCACGCCAGTGGATGAGCCGGCTGATCATGCGGTTGGTTGGCGGGCATCGTCGCGGGTTTCGCTCCCGATGTCGAGCCGGCGGCTTTGCGGTAGCGTTCCAATTCCGCCGCACGCTGCGCGGCGGACCAACCCAGCAATTCACCCATCCAATCCGCCGCGCGCTCGGCTTTTTGCGCCGCATCCCGGTGATAATAGTGCCAACTGGTGCGGCGGATCATGACGTCGTCGAGATGAATAGCCCACTCATTCGCCACGTAATGGTCCAGCGCGCGCCGGCTGAATTCGGGTGGCAGAATGCCGCTGAAGTTTTCAGTCTCGCTGGCGGGCAGCAACGGTTCCTGCGCAGTGCGACACGGTTGGAATACCTTGTTCCGGGGCAGAAACTTGACGATTTGGTCCACGGTTTGTTCGGCCATGAGCCGATAGGTGGTCAGCTTGCCGCCGGCCACATCCCACCAGCCCGGCTCGGGATGGGTGATCTCGTGCGAACGCGAGACGTCCGATGGCTTGCCGTTCGGATCGGCAATCAGCGGGCGCAACCCCGCCCAGGCGCTGATGACATCGGGTGCAGTCAGTCTGGCCGACGGGAAGAATTGATTCGTGATTTGCAGTACGTAGGCGATGTCGGATTCGTCCGCTGTCACATCGTCGAGCGGTCCATGATAATCGGTATCGGTCGTGCCGATGATCGTGCGTTCACCCCACGGAATCGCGAACAGGATGCGTTTGCCCTCGGTCATCACCACCGTGTCCGGCACCGGCACGCGCGTGCGCTCGACCACAAGATGAATGCCCTTGGTGACGCGCAATTTCACCTGGCTGTGCGGCAAACCGTCCGCCCACGGTCCGGTGGCGTTGACCACGGTGCGGGCGCGGACGGTGAATTTTGTTTCCGCCAACAGGTCTTCCATTTCGCATTCCCAAAACTCGCCCCGCTTGGCGTCGTTGAATCGGCAGTGGTTGAGGATGCTGGCCCCGTTCTTGGCGGCCGCGCGCAACGTGTCGAGCGTGAGCCGCGCGTCGTTGGTGAAGCCGTCGTAGTAGCGGACGGCGCCATTGAGATTACTTTCCGTGAGTGCGGGCACTTTGGCCAGCGTCTCCCGTTTGGTGAGCCAGGTGGACTTGCCCAGATTCCGGCCGCCGCAGAGCAGGTCGTAAATCTTGACGCCAATCTTCAACTGCCAGAGGACCCAGTGCTTGTTGCCGCGGTAGGTTGGAAAAATGAACGGCAGCGGATCCGCGAGATGGGGTGCGATCTGATGGATGATTTTCTTCTCTACGCTCGCTTCGTGCACAAGCCCGACCCGCCCTTGGGCCAGATAACGCAGCCCACCATGCAGCAACCGGCTCGAACGGCTGCTGGTGCCGAAGGCAAAGTCGAACTGTTCGACCAGGCCCACCTTGAGTCCCCGCATTGCCGCGTCCCGGGCCACCCCCGAACCGACAATGCCGCCGCCGATGATCAGCAGGTCCAGCGGACCTTGCGTCAGCGCGCGGAGTGATTGTTCCCGTTGTTGTCCAAGTTTCATAAATTCTTTCCCAGCTTCGCCGCGTGGAGCTTCTCGCCGAATTCGGCGAGGTTGGCAGCTACCAGATCGGGGGCCGGCTGAAAAGCAGCGGCTTCGGCGGCGGTGGCTTCGCCCGTCAATACCAGCACGCCGAATGCGCCGGCGCGTCGGGCCATGGCCATGTCCGTGTAGAATCGATCGCCAACCATCGCGAGTTGATCGGCGCGCAATTCGTGGCGTTGCAGCAGACCGCGCAACATGCGCGGATCCGGTTTGCCCAAGACCGCGTCCGGCTCACGTCCGGTTGCCGCCTTGATCGCGGCGATGACCGCACCGCAATCCACCAACACCGTCGGCGCGTCCGTGGGACAAATGCGATCCGGATGCGAAGCGAGATAAGGCTTGCCGCGCTTGACCCACCAGGCCGCGCGGCACAGGCGCGCATAAACCAGTTCGGTGTCAAAGCCCAGCACCACCGCTTCCGGTTCGTCGCCGGGGTTGTCGTGCGTAATCGTATAGCCCGCCTCCGCAAGTTCTTCACGCATGCTCACCGTGCCGAGCACAAAGAGCCGGCGCACCGCGGGCATCTGCTCACGCAGGAATTCAAGGGTGGCGTGGGTTGAGGTAAAAAGCTGGTCCGGCTTGGCCGCAACGCCCATCCGTTGCAGGTGCTTGAGGTAATCCTTGACGCTCTTGGAGGAATTGTTGGTCAGAAAAGAGTAGCCGACACCCAATTCGCGGAGGCCGTCCAGAAAGCGATTGGTGAAATCGAACAACGTGCCGCCGCTGTAAATCGTGCCGTCCATGTCCAGCGCGACATGCTTGATCCGCTGCAACCGTTCCTGAAGTTCCATTCCGGTGCGCACACCCGGGGTGGCGCCGACTGGCAGGGCGGGCAAGGCGGCGCTGCTTGCAGCTGCTGGCATGTTCATGGGAAGGCTCATTTGGCGGCGGCCTTTGCCGGCTTTTTCTTGGAAGCCTTGTTGGTTGTTTTAACCACGATCAAAGGTGAATCGGCCAGGAAAGTGCGATACAAGGCGCGGTCCTTTGCCGCCGCCTGCACACGGGCATCCAGTTGACGGGTGAAATCCGCCGGGCGGTCCCGGTAAAGCAAGCCCAGCAGCTGGCCGGCGATAGCGTCATCGGCTTTGGTCAATTGGCCCCAGGCGCTTTCCAGGTCGCTTCCAATGCTCGCGAGGATCGCTCGGGCGGTCTCGCGCGGACTCGAGAACTTTCCATCGCCATCGTTGTCGAGATAGAGCGGGTTCACGACCGCGGCTGTGAACTTGCCCGTCGTTGGCCAGTAGGGTCCGGTGATCGCATCGCCAAAGACCCCGCACACCAGGTGCGTGTCGTGGGCCGGCAACTTGATCGTGAATTCCAAGCGCTCCTCGAAGGGCTGATCGGCCAGTGGTTGAAGTTTTTTCTCCGCTACCGGTAGGCCATTGAGAAGGATGATTGCCCGCCGAGGTTTCACCCAGTCCGCCGCCGCGACCCGCAGCTGCACGGTCACCTGGCCGTTTTCGGGGCGCAACATTTCGCCGGGCCGGTGGCGGTGGTTCACCGTCGCTTGCGCGAAGATGCCGTAACTCACCGTGGTGTCGCCGGCGAGAAAGTTGCGGCAGAGTTCGTCCACCTGGAGGCGCGTGGGATCGTCCGTGGAACTGCGAAGGTAAGTGCGGCCCTGGCCAACCGGATTGAAAACCGTGTGCGAATCCGAACTGCCGACGCCGGTGACTTTCTCGCCGCGATTCATCACCGCGAACCAGTCGGCCAACAGATTGAGCTGGTTCGCGCGGATATCGTCGCGGTCCACGGTCGAGGGCGAACTGGAATTAACCAACTCCATGGCGTCGAAGGTGAAGGCGGTTCCCTTGGGGCGCTCACCCGTGGCGCGATTGAAGGCAAACTTGGCGAATGGATTGTTGGTCGGGTCGGGCCAGCGTGGGTGGTTCAACACCACGACGCGCGCGCCCTTGAGCCGCATGTCACTTACGAGCTTGACCCAGTTGTCCTCCTTGGAATCCGGCAGCGCACCGCCGATTGGCATGGGGAACGCGTTGAGATGACCGTTGCGCGTGGTGACTTCATTCCCGGTCACTGGCGTGAAGAAATCATTCAGGGATTGTTGTTCCTGATAGGGCCGGTAATCGGTGTGATGGTTGTGGTCGGTGGCGATGGCCAGTTCGACGCCTTCGCCGGCAATGGTCAGCATGCGTTCCTCAATCGTGGCATCGCCGTGGCCGCTGAAGGTGACCGTATGAATGTGCGTATCCGCGGCCACAAAGCCGGTGGTGTCCACCTGCCGGCGCAACCGCAGATTCACCCGCGCAGTTTCGTTGGCAGAGACGGCCGCGGTTGCCCGGGCCAGACTCCATTCCATCCCGCGCGTGGCATAAATTTCGTAACGGCCTTCCGGCAATTCGAACTGAGTTTCCTTTCCGGTGGAATAAAAGAAACCATCGCGCACCGCGCCAGCGGGGGCACGCAAATCGAAAATCTCGGCCTTCCGCCCCTCGCTGTCCGTGAGCGTCAGACGCGCCGGCAGTGGCCGGCCGGTGTCCGCATCGGTCACCGTCACGGTGACCGGCCGCAGCTTGAGCAGCGTGCGCAGCGGTTGGCGGTAGAGTTGAACCTGGCCAAAGGACATGCGCTTCATCGGCGCTGCGCCGACAACACTCAAGACATTCTGGCCGTCCCGCAGCGTGCCGGGCGGCAAGGTGAAATAGCTTTTCACTTCGCCACCATAGGAGCGGGGGATGGCTTGCAACGTGTGACCGTTCACCGCCAGGGACCAAACACTTGTCACCTGACGATGGCTCATTTGAATCACCACCTCAGCCTCATTCGCCGTGGACGTGAAGGCGATTTCGCTGCGGGCATTCTCCGGTTTGTCACCGGCAGTCCGAAATTCCTCGGCGATGACGAGGTCGGGTTTCGGCAGCGCAGCCGGCAGCAACCCGGGCGAGGCCAGCAGCAGCGCTACCACTGCCGCGAGCGTGCGAAGCTCAGCGACTGGCCTGAATTTTCCTCTCAATTGCGCGCCGCGCCGATTCATTGAATGACCTTGAGGCGGTAAAAGCGCTGACCGTTTGGCGGCGCGCCGCCCGTCTGGGTGTAATCATCCACGAAAGTCTCCGATGACGGTGTGCCGTATGGAGCCGGATCCATTTCCACATTCAACGGACGGACGACATCGATGAAGTTTCCATCCACGCCCCCACCGCCGTTCCCATTCGCGTACTGCACGCGATAACGCGTGCCGCCCACGGTTGGCCAGACCAGGGTCACATGGCCATTGGCTGCGCGCGTGGCGCTGCCGATTTGCAGCACCGAAGCGGCATTGGTCGGATTCGTGTTGGCGTAGTACTCCTGCAGGTTCGTCTCGCCGTCGCCATCGTCATCGGCACCCGGATTGGAAATCCCGAACATCGCCTCCCAACCATCCGGCAGACCGCTGGCGTTGGCGTCCGGCGGGGCGACGATGTTGAAATTCATCGTGGCGATCGAACTTCCGGCGGTGCCGTCGTGGGCGCTGAAGGTGAAACGATCTGAGCCGCGATAACCCCGCACCGGGATGTAAGTGTAAGCGCCACCGACGGGAGTGAAGGGCTTGAGCACGCCGTGCGTGGGCAGGGTGTTCGTCTGGAAGGTGAGCGTGTCGCCGTTCGGATCCACCGCCACGAGATTTAGGTTCGTCGGCGCATCGCCGTAAATGGTGATGAGCGCGTTGGCCACCGTCGGCGCCGTGTTGGGTGCGGTGGTGAATCGCCATGCCGGGCTGGTGGTCGAGTTGCCGACTTCGTCATTGACGACCACATACCATTCATAGGCGGTGTTCGACTGGCGGCTTGGCCAGGGCAGGCTGGCAAGGTTGCCGGAGGGAACATTCGAAATCGTGCCAATCAGTGCATACGGTCCGCCGTTCGAACCCACGGGATGCGACATGTCGTAATCAAACCAGAAGTCACTGATTGGTCCCGTGGCATAGGTCTTGAAGTACGGCGAGTAGGTGGTGAGCACCACCTGATTCAAGCTGGGTGAGAAATCAATGATCCGCATGAAGCCGCTGCCACCGTTGGTCCAGCCCTGGTAATCCGAAACGAACGTGCGGACAGTGTTGCCTTGATAGGTGTCCGCACGCCACCCCTCACCCGTGACGTGGCCGGCCAACATCATGAAAACGTTCTTGTTCGTCTTGACGGCGTTGTAAATGGCGGTGCCTTGCGCGCTGAAACTGACCGGGATGGACGTGTTGCCGAAATTGTGGGTGACGATGATCGCGCGCCGATTCTGGTTCGTGCGCAACACGTCGTTGGCCCAATTCAACCATTGCGGATTCAACGTGTTGTCGAATTGCAGATAAACCACAACGAAGTCCATGCCCCCGGCACTGAAGAAATCGAAATGGTTGTTGTTGTTTGTTCCCCAGTGGCCGGCGTAATACGGCTTGCCGGTGAAGTGGGGCACGCCGAAATACTCGTTGTAAAAAAGCGTCGTACCGGTGGAATCCCCAATTGGTTCCTCGTCATGATTGCCCACCGCCACGCCGTAGGGAATGCCGCCCGGCAACAAGGTGCGCCCGGAATCTTCCAGGCGATAAATGGCATTCGTCCCGTTGCGCCATTCCGTCCGGTTGTCGGCGCCGCTCTTAATGTCGCCATTCTGACTGAAATCGCCCAGATGCGCCACGTAGGCAATGTTGCGCGACACACGGTTGGTGATGATCCACTCGGCCTGCGCGATAAACATCTCCTTCGTTCCGCCGTTCAGTTCGCCGGTGTAGAACTGCGTGTCCGGCAGCGCGACGATTGAAAAGTCCACCGCCGGATTCACCTGGGCCACGCGACCGTAATAACTCACGGTGAGATTGCCGGGGGCGGCGTTGGAAACATTGACCTGCAGGTTGGGCGAATTGGGCTGGCCGACGGCATTGTGCAACGGCGCGACGACCGCCGCCGTGGCTGCCGCAGGAATGAACACAAACGAAGCCACTGGTTCGCCGCCGCCGCCGGGTGTCTGCAATCCAGGTGAGCTGGCCGGTAAATCACGGGATTGAATGATCCAGCCGTCGCCGTCCGGCTGATAACTGACGATGTTGTCCTGATTCTGACTGAGCCCGCCTTCCGCCGAAATGATGAGCACGCCGCCATCGGGTGAATGCCCCGGAATGGTCAAGCGCCAAGTGCCCGTGGCGGTGTTCGTCACGGTGTATGCCGGAGTGGCGCCGCTATAAATCAGGCGCGTTCCGTCACCGCGGAAACGGCCGGAAATGACGGTCGTGTTGGTCTTTGGGATGTACACGAACGCCACCGGGTCCTGTTCATACGAGCCGGCATCCGTGCCGTTGTCTTTCACATAAACCGTCCAAGTGCCGTTGTTGCTGTTGACTTGGGAGAGGGCGTAGTTGTCTTCATTCTTCCCGTGCGTCACCAGCAATACGCCGTCGGTGCGCGCGTCCACACCAAAGCTCGTGAGATTGACGATGTTCGTGCCGCCGCCAACGTTGACGTAATGCGTGCCGAGCACGAGACCGGGCGAGCCGGTGAAGAGGTCGTTCGGCCCACCGTTAGTGGCGCCCGAGTTCCGCGCAAAACCGGCGAGCCAGTTGGAGTACGAGAAAAAGGCAGCGGCGATGTTGATGTTGAATTCGTCACCGGTCGGCGCTTGAAAGACGGGGATGTAAAATGCGCCGGCGCTCCCGCCGGACCGGCTGTAATCGATTGCCGTGGTGCAATAATTTACGCCGGGATAGGTGGCTTCGCCGTTGTCCCGGCCATTCTGCGCCACGCAGGTCATGACCACCCCATTGTCCACATCGTCGCTGAAGCCGATACCGATCTGGAGATTGAAATCGCCGCGGTTGGAATCCTCGCGGATGGTCAGGTCCCCGACGGTGAGTGTGGCGGTGACGGTGACGGAATCCACCGTATTGCTGATGTCATGTTGAACGACATTGATCAGCGCGGCGGCCACTGCCGGGTCGGCGTCCTGTGCGGATAGCTTCAAGCCCAGGAATGCAGTTGCACCGAACAGCGAAACTGCCAGCAACCTCCTGCACGACGTTAGACTTCTTAGTTTCATCTCCACTTGTTTCCGACGGTGGTCCCGCTTTGGGGCGAGAAAAAATCCGTCTTTTTGAACAAGCCGCAGGGCGGTTGCCCACCCTGCGGCGTTGTTACTCACCTACAACCCAATCCCACCAACTCCAAAGAACCGATCAAGGTATGGACGCTTTGTAGAACGCCGCCCCAGCGGGAGCAGTGTTGTCCACAAAGGAACCGGTACCACCGCCCGTGAAACTACCACTGCCGATATTGACATAGGTGCCGTCAACTGTGGTCGAGCGCCAGATGGTGAAGCCAGCTCCCGCCGGCCCACTCAGACTGAGCGTGGCACTGGTGGCCCCGCGGCTGATGTAAGTAATCACCGGCGCGGGGCTATAATAGACGCGCAAGAGCGGGCGGCTTTCCACCCACCCGTGATCGGCCGAATTAAACGCCCAGCCGTTATTGCCATTCGGCCAAGGCATTATGGCCCAGCCATTGTTGGCCGCGGCACCGCTCGCCCACGCCTGAACGTCGGCTGTGATTTCGATGTTGTGTTTGGTTGGCTGCACGGTTTCGCCCAGACCAGCGACGGGCAAGGTCACAGTTGGAGAAACCGCTGCATCCACACCATCCGTGTCCACGCCATTGATCCAAATGTCCCAGGTGTCAGCCGCGTTCCAGGATTTCAAAACGCGATAGAACTGAGCACCCGCACCTTGAGCATCGGCATTGATACTGGTTAGTTCGAGGATAGCTGCATTGATCCTTGATCCCGCCGGCACCTGGCCAGCGCTGCTGCCAATAATGTTGTCGAACCGAACCAGCACGTCGTTCTGATTTGGAACTGGAGTGGCCGCGACCAGCCAGTCGGGCGAGAGCACTGTGTTGCCCGCAAAGCTGGTAGTGGGGGCCGTCAGGCGGACTTGGGTGTCCACGGCGGCGCTGTAACCATTGACACCCTGCTGGAAGGTGGCCACTTGGCTTGAAGCCGGTGGCAGCCAGCCGACGCGCAAACGCGGGCGCAAGGTGATGTTGGTAGCTTCACACGGACTGAAGGCGGTACCATTCGCCCCATTCGTCCACGTACTCATTACCCAGCCGTAATTGTTCGTTCCGTTTGCCCAAGCCTGCACATCCGCAGTGACGCCGATGGTCCGCAAGCCAGTGCCGCTGGTTGTATTAGCCGCTTCATCACCCAAAAACGCATTGGTGCCCGACACCGCCTCGATATTGTCCAATTGGATGCCGCTGCCAACGCTGTTGAAGGTAATCCCTTCATCCCAATCGCCGAGCATCCGATTGAAACGCGCGCCGTGACCGCTATCGGCCACGTTCATAATCAATTCCGCGAAGACGATCTTGGCGCCGAGCGGAATCTGACCATCAGCATTGCCGACCAAATTGGTGAACTTGATGAAGCACTGCATCTGATCCTCGGGAATGATACTCAACGTGTCGAAATCTATCCACAGCCCCGCCGAGCTATAACCAGCCGGGAATGGCGTGTCGGGGAACTCGTGGTGGATCTGGGTATCGAGCGCGCTGGTGAACACGCCAAACCCGCCGTCCGCATCCTGCTGGTAGCTGTCGATGCGCATCAGTCGGATGGTGATTGCTTTGCCAACAGTGCTGACACCCCCATCGCCATCAGCGAGGGCAAACGAAAGCGTGCGGCTTTGCGGTGCGGCGCTGGCGTCCACATTCTGATAAGAAATGGCCCGAGCCAGCGCTTGAGCCGCCGCTGGAGTTGCGGCAGCGCTATTAAACGTGATGCTTAACGGAGTAACACCCACGCCGCCACTCTTCGTTCCGATAGCAACGCCTTCATAGGAAACCGTGCTTCCGGAAACCGAGATTTGGCCCGTGCCGGTGCCGATGTTGCGGACATCCAGCCGGTCGGAAGCGGTCGCGCCAGCCGTGATCGTGACCGTCAAACCACCGCCATTATAATCGGCAGTGTCTGGATCGTTCACGGTGGCATAACCATCAATACCCTTGGCGGCTTCACCAATACCGTAGGTGAACGTGCCGGATGGCAGCGTAAGTACGGCTTCATTGTCGAGTGTGGTCACACCCACGTCGTCCGGATTGATTGCCGCATAAAGCGGGTCGGTGCTGCTGACGGTCGTGATGATGGTGAAGTCAATCGGGCCATCATTGGTGAGATCGTCCACCGCGGTGACTGTGACATTCTGCGGAACATTCCAGTTGGCGGGGGTGAAGACTACTGAAGGCGTGACGGTGCCCTCGGTTGTGTCGCTGGATGCGCAGTTGATCGTCACATTAGCCGTCGGCTGACTGCCGAGAACCAGAGCAAAATTTGCGGTCGTGTTTGGCTCCGAAATGGTGAGTTTGCTAGCGGGAACAATGACGCGGGCCTGATCGTTATCCAAGTTTACACCGGCAGGATCAAGGGCGTTAAATCCATTGTAAGCGCCATCAGTGCTGGTGGCTGGGCCCAGCACAACGGTGTATGCAATGTTCCCGTCCTGCACGTCGTCATTGACGCCGGTCACGGTCACCACCTGCGGCGTGGCATAATCCGCGGGGGTGAAGGTCAGGCTGCTCGGTGACACCGTGGCTTCAGTGGTGTCGCTGGAGGAAACTGGCACGGTTACATTATCTGTGGGCGCTGAAGTGAGCCAGACCAGGAAAGTGTTGGTACCACCCGATTCCGTAGTGATCACAGTGCTGGCGTCAACCGAAACCGCGCCCGGCTCGTTGTCCAGATTAACCAAACCAACGGTGCCTCCGCTCAGGGCGTTGTAATTGAGGTCGGTACTGGTCGTCGCTGACAGAGTAACGTTGTATGCTTTGCTTCCATCTGTCAGAACATCTTCCACGCCTGTGACGGTGACGGATTGCGGTACGTTCCAATCCGAAGGAGTGAAAGTGAGCGTTGTCGGACTGACCGTTCCTTCGGCGGTATCGCTCGACGCGACATTAATGGTCACGTTGTTGGTCATCTTGGGATAACCGTTGATGGTGACGGTGAAATTCGTGGCGCCGCCAGACTCGGTGGTCTGGAGGTTTGCGGTGGGTGCAATTGTTACACCCGGCTTCTCCGCTGGGATAAATACAAACGAGCAAACCGCTTCGGTGTCGGGTGGCGTTTGGAGTCCGCAGCCCGGGAGGTCGCGCGACTGAATTATCCAGCCATCACCAGCTGTATTCTTAGCAAAGGTCACGATGTTATCACCATTGTTGGCGTCGCCGCCAGCGGGCGATACAATCAGGATGCCATCTGCGGGAGACCGTCCGGGAATCTTGAGTTCATATTGGCCGGTGCTGAAATTGGTCACGGTAAACGCCGGGGAAGCGCCGCTGTGAATGGCGATGGCAGCATCACCCATGAACATTCCTGAGACGATCGTTGTGTCGGCTTTCGGCACAAATACGAAAGCAACAGGGTCTTGTTCATAGGAACGGCCATTGGCCCGATTGTCATGGGTATAGATCGTCCAAGTGCCATCCATTTCGTCGTCATCATTGTTGACGCGAGAAAGGGCATAGTTGGCTTCGTTCTTTGCGTGGTTCACCAAGAGGACACCATCGCGGCGTGAGTCAATTCCAAAGGGCCGAAGATCGAGGTAGTAAACGCCATTTGCCACCGCGTCGCTGATGGCGCTGTTGGTCCAGTAATCCCGGAAATGCGTTCCCAAAACCAAATCTGGAGAAGCAATTAGATTCGTTAGTTCCAAGCCGTTGGCACCGTTCAAGGCGTAACCGCCACGCCACGTCGTAAACGGAAAATACGCCACGGTGACATCCACATTGTCCTCACCTTGGTTGGCCGTGGTGCTGGAATTCGGCGGGCAGCGGAATATGCCTGCTTCCCAATAGCCACCCCCGTAAGGAATCGCGCAGGGGGTTTGAAAGTTGTTCGTGAAAGCGCTCGCGCCGTTGGTCCAGTTGGCCCGGCCGTTTTGGGCCGATGAAACCATGATTACGCCAGCGTTTGTATCATCGGCGAAGCTATCGCCGATCTGGACTCGGTAGTCTCCCATGTTGACAACATTACTCACCACCGACAGCCCATTTACACTCATCAGGAGTGCGGCGGTGGTGTTGGTGTTGTCGTAATATCCGGCGACGGTTTGATCGATCTTGAGATAGCCGGCCGAAATGTTGTGGCCGACGCGATCCGCGCGGGCGTTTGTGGCCAATCCCAAGCCCGCAAGAATTGCGAGTACTAGGAACAGCTGGTTCAAGCGCGGAAGCGCGTGCCTGAGGGAGTCGCCTGGGATGCGGCGCATTTCAGTGGTTCGTGCAGTTGGTTTCATGGTTTGGGCTGGTTGTTCTTGGGTGGGGTCAAATGAATTTACGGCGGGTAGGAGTTGGTGACGGCAACAGTTTTTCAGTACGGCCCGGTCGGTCCAAGATAATTAGAATCGCCGCCGATGTTCCAGACGCGGAGAAAGTTCTTCTTTGTGACCCACTCAGCATGACCGTCCAAGAACGCGAACACTTGGCCTTCGGCTCCGTGATTGTCCATCTTATCGGGCCAATTGTTATAGTCTCCGGCACCGGCGTCATCGTCACCATCGGTAATCATGAAGGCTTCGGAAGGGCTGACTCTGCGCCCGATTCCGCCCGGAACGTAATTCTGGAGCACAAAGCTCGACAACCGGCGTTCGCTCTTCTTGCCAGGAACAGTCGTGCTGGTGCCCCAGACACCGAAGCATTCATAGCTATGGCCGTTGGAATCAATCGCCCGTCCGTTGTTCGCCAAGTCCGCAATGACGACCTTGCTGTTCCAGCCGGCGGCAGCGATGGTAACCGTGTTGGTGCGGATTTTGTTGCGAGTGCCGGGGCAGATAAAAGCCCCCGTGCCAGGAACATAAGTTGGGTTCAGCCAGCTCAAATCATCATCGGAGCCGCTGCGAGTACCACCGGAAGGGATGTTTGGAATCTCACCAGGAACCCAAGTATCACCACAAAAGTCACCATTGCTATCATCGGCGTACATCATGGAGCCGAGACCCAATTGCTTTAGATTGTTCAGGCAGCTGGTTTGGATGGCTTTCCTCTTGGCGCGAGTCAGGGCCGGCAAAAGCATGGCGGCCAGAATTGCAATGATGGCAATAACGACCAGCAATTCGATCAAGGTAAAGCCGGTCCGGCCGGCGCGACGCGCATTTCCCCCGCACGTCGAGGACTTCAGATGGTGTTTCATTTTCAATTACTCACGATAATAACTGACCGCGCTAATCTGACGAGCGAAAGCCAAGGCCGAAGGGTAACTTTTCGATTACAACGTAACAAATCAGTAACCAGCCATCCCACACCCGCCGTGCCGCACCGTGCGGCACTGCCCACAAGCTTTTACGCTTGGTTGCGCGTTAACGCACTAAGCAAACACCGCCTGTAAAAGTTGTCAATGGTTTGGTTGGGTTCATTCCTGAATACCTATTCTGCCGTTGCCGCGATTGCTATTTGACGGTTTGTCGGCCAATGCAGTAACTCCAAGCTATGTTTGGCCGTATTCTTTTCGGGCCGGTTCTTCTGGCGATCATTTGTCTTTCCGGTGCGGGACTGCAAGCGGCAGGGGTCTTGAGCATTGGGCACCGGGGCAACTCGCTTTTTGCTCCCGAAAACACTCTCGCGTCGTTTGCCGCCGCACAAGGCAAGGCGGATTTGGTGGAAACGGACGGGCGGCTAAGCGCAGACGGCGTGCTGGTGATCATGCACGATGCCACCGTGGATCGCACCACGGACGGCACGGGCACGATTGGCAGCCAAACCGTAGCGCAGCTCAAACTGCTCGATGCAGGCTCCTGGTTCAGTTCCGCTTTCATCGGCGAACGCATTCCCACAATGGAGGAAATGATCACCAACACGGTGCCCTTCGCCACCCCATTGATCGAGCAGAAGGATGGCCCGGCCACTGCCTACGTGGATGAATTGCGCCGGCTGAACGCCGTCACCAACGTCATTCTTCAGTCCTTTGATTGGAATTTCCTCGCCGCCGTCCACGCGCTCGAACCCGCTGTGCGGCTGGGGGCGCTGGGCAGCGGCACGTTCACAACCGCGATCCTCACCAACATCATCAACAGCGGCGCGACCATCGTGGCCTGGGAAAAGACGTCCGTCACCCCCACGGTGCTCAACCAAGTGCATGGTGCCGGACTGAAATTGTTCGTCTGGACAGTGGACAGCGGCACGGAAATCCAGCAGTTCATCAACCTCGGGGTGGATGGGATCATCTCCAATGATCCGGCCACCGTCAAAGGCCTGCAGCAACCGCCGCCCACCAACGCGCCGGCCTATTTGGGTGACCGGCTCGTGGCGTATTGGAAGATGGATGATGGGCTGACGAATGCTTTCACCACCACGGTCGCTGACAGCAAGGGCAGCAATGCAGGAGCGCTGGTGCGCAACGACGGCGCGTCCCACTGGTTCACCGAGCCTTTGGCCAAATTGGACGGCTGCCTGAAACTGGAAGGTCTCAATGCGTTCGTTACCCTGCCGCAAACGGCGGATCTGGACATCAATACCAACCAGTTCACGCTGTCCGCTTGGGTCCGGCTGCAAAACCTGCCGGCCCAACTCGCCGCCAGCTTCGGCGCCATCTTCGATTCGACCAATGATTGCTACGTTCTGTATCTCGACAAGGCGAACAATGAATTGCGGTTCAAAGTCACCACCGCCAACGGTCACGCCGCCCGTCCCGGGATTCCGGCAAGTTCGCTCCAGACCAATCAATGGCTGCATGTGGTGGCCACGTTTGACGGCCAGGCCTATCCCGCCTCCGGCGAGGCGGTCATTTACCTCAACGGCGTGGAGATGGATTCACACATTGGCAACGACGGCGGTGGCGGAACAGGTCTGACCGGCAATGTGAAGGCCGGGCAGTTGGCTGGCCTTGGCCGGGAAGGATGGGTGGGCGCCAACTATTTTACCGGCTATGTGGATGATGTGGCCATCTGGAAGCGGGCACTTACGGCCGCCGAAGTTCAACAAGTGTTTGCCGCTGGGCAGGCCGGCGAAAGTCTGGGTGACCTGCTACGCCTCCCCACCTCGCTGATTCAATTCGTTTCCGCGAGCAAAGCCACGGGGGACGGTGGGATCGAAATTGTGTTCACGAACCTGGGCTCGTGGAATTCGTTCCGGCTGCTACGTGCAACCCAGCTCGCCGGACCGTATCAGGCGGTTGAGGGTGTGAATGCGGTGGCGTTGGGGGGCGGCCAGTATCGCTTCAACTACTCCCCCACTGCGGGCGGACCGGAATACTTCCGCATCGAGGGCCGCTGACCGGCGAAATCAATCGAGCATGTTCGTGGGAAATTCCGGCGTTTTCCCTTCGTTGATCTCGCGGCTCCATTCGTCAAGCCGGTTGCGATTCCAGAATTTGGCGCAGGCCTTGAAGTAATCGAGGACGGCCTGCCGCTCGCCTTTCTGCAGAAGCTCCGAAGCCAGGCCCAGCTTGGGCCCGTAATCCATTAGGCGCGGTCCGGGTGTGCTCGCCGACTCCATCAATTGTCGCTTCGCCTCGTCCAACCGGCCGTCGCGCAACGCCACCCGGCCGAGCACTTGGTGGGCGACGTGTGCCGCGTCACCGGTGTTGGCGTTGCCGCGTGCGGACGTGAGAAGAGTAATCGCTTCCTGCGCGTATTTTTGCGATTCCGCCGTTTGTCCGGCCACCAGACTTTGCCGGGCCGCCTCCGCCAGCGCCGGCAGCCGCACTTCGGGGGTCGTGGCGGCCTTCAAATTCTCCAGCGCCGGTTGCAGCAGCGGATTGTCCTTGCCGGCGCCGCCTTTGCCGCAACCCAGGATCAAGCCACAGAGAATAATTACGATGAAGCCTCGCATAGTGAATGCCTCGCACCGGCGAACGATTTTCGCTTCCCTTGCCTGCTTCAGGGAATCCGGCGGGTGCAATTGTCCTGCATCCAGGCTACGTCTGGATTGTTGGGCGTAGGTTTGAAATTGAAATCGTAGTTTTGCCCCTTGATTAGCTTAGGGGTGGTGCGGGGATCCCGCCAATGTTTCAATTCCGAGTGACCGTCGGCGAACGAAAAGCCACCTGCGCCACCGTGATAAGCCGCCGGGTAATCAATGATGCCGTAGTTACCCGGCGAGGCCGCGCCGCCCAGCGTCGTTGCTGCACCTTCCATGGCGATCACGAACATCCCGTCATTGATGCTGTCTTCGCGCTCATCCAGGAACACAGTGGTCCGGGACGGGCCCGGATCGGTCATGTCGTTAAACTTGCGGTAAATGCGCGCTTCCCCGCTGGAATTGCCAAGGGCAGTTTGCGACCAGTTCAACGCGGCGAGTTGTCCGCCGCTGCCACGGCCACCCACCCAGGCCACCATGGACATGCTCCGCACGCGCGGCATCATGGTGCCCCGAACGTTCACGGCACTCTGGTCGGAGGGGCACCGGAAAATGCCGCCGCTCTTGCCGCAGTAGGGCCACAGGATGCCGACGCTAATGTCGTGATTAATGTCCCAGTTGTCGGCCGCCGAGCTGTAATCGAGCCAGCCATTACACCAGGCGTAGGGATCGTAATTGCCGTTCCCTTTGGTGAAAGGCAGGACGTCCCGGTTGTCATCCACATACATCTTCCACGCCAGCACCAGATGCTTGTGGTTATTCATGCAGTAAATGCCCTGGGCTTTGGTCTTGGCCCGCGACAGGGCGGGCAAAAGCATCGCCGCCAGGATGGCGATGATGGCAATCACCACCAGCAACTCGATCAAAGTAAAACCACGGCGGCCTGTCAGTTTGCATTTCATAACTGTTCCTTTCGCGCCGGGACGATGGCGTCCATCGTCCCGGTTCAAACTAATCTCAGTGGCATCGTTCCGCCACCATCACCGATGGGCCACGATTCGATAGAACGCTCCGCCTGCCGGCGGCGCCGTATCGGTGTATTGCGTCGTGGTCAGGTCCCCGGTGAGATCCACCAGGTTGTTCACGGTCGTGCCGCGTTGGACGCGGTACCTCACTGCGCCCGCGTTCTGCCATTCCAGTTGGAAAGAGTTCCCTACGCGGACAGCCTTGGTAACGGGGAACGACGGCATGGCAAACGCCTCGTTGTGGAGGATGATCAATCGACCGCCGCCGCCATTCGAGAGGCTGCTGTCGGTGACGACCAGGAAGTCGCCATTGGGCGCAAATGCCATACCGGGATCGTGGAAATCAATCTGGCGATCCGGACGCAACAAGTCGGTGAGGGGGAATCCGATCTCGCGCACGTCGGCGCCGGTCGAGGCGTCCACCGACCACAACTCGTCCTTCAGGTCATCCGCCACCCAGATTCGGCCCGTCGTGATATCCGTGGCCAAAGCGGCGCCGGAAGCGGGACCACCCAAAGGCCATAGGGTGAGTGCGTTGATGTAGCGGAGCGCGCCGCTGCCATTGATCGCCACCAAATAGCCGTCTTCACTCAGCGTCACGACTTCGCCTGACGCCGGCAGCGCCGTGATCGCATTGAGGTTGTTCCCGAGATCGGAGCCAGACGGGGCATTCAGGAACAGATTGTAATTGGTCTGGTCAAGAGATGTTGTGGCCGGATCCACCACATAAGTTGCGTTGGGCGCATCGCCGTCCACACCGCGGTCAGCCACGACGATCCAGCCCGGCTGACCAACACTGCCAGTGAAGTTGAAAGGTGCCACCGCAACGTCGATGGCATCGTCATCCAAATTGGGGGTTGCGGAAGAACTCACGTCCGCGATGATCGTTTCGGGCACATTGCTCGTCCACGGCCACTTCAAGCGGGCGAGGGAACGCGTGAAATCATTGTTGAAATCGTGCGTCCACCAGATCGTGCCGTTGGTCTGGATGGCCAGGCCGGAGGGCCGGTCCAAGCCGCTGACGATGGGAGTCGGATCAATGGCCCAGTTGCCGCTGCCGATTTTCTTCGCTTGGTAGATGCCACCCCCGGCGACATCGGTCGTGAAAAGAATCGTGGAGTTATCCCGAGGATCCACCGCCGGCCGGCCCACGGGACCGTTCACGCTGACGATGCTCCAGTTGGTGAAACGCGTGCCGTAGTTCGTAATTCCATAAGGTTCACCTAGAGATGCGGGATTCGACACCAGCGATTTGACCTCGATATCATCAATGTAAACCGGCGGATGGTTGGTCCCATTGGAGGTGCTCCATGCCGCCATGAAGGTAGGACCCCAATTGGCCGCCGAGCCGACGAAGGCGGCCCGATCGACCAGCAATATTGGGTTGGCGCTGCTGGGATTCTTCACAATGGTGTATCGTCCCTGAGTGTTGTGGGTCGTGAGTCTGTATTCCTCCCAAACATTGGGCGTGTAATCGGCCGTGGTATCCTGCCAGCCGTTCAAGAAATAGATCAGCGAGGTGCCGTCCACGCAGTTGGTATTGCTTTGCCGGCGAATGCCATGTCCCAAAAGCGCGGAGTCGCCCGCGATGGTGTTGCCACCTTCCGCACCATACAGCGACATGCGGAGGTAAACAGCATCGTCAGTGGGATTGATCTGAACGGCTTCCGGCACCTTGGCCCACCAGGTGACTTGAACATCTGATTGCGGCGGCACGCCCCAGGCCAGGCTCGCACCCGCGCGTTGTCCGCCTTCAAGCTTGAGGCACTTGCTGCCGGAGTGCGGCGTTACAACGTCCGTGCCCACCACTTGCACTTTACCGGGAGCGCGCAGACGGCCCTGACCAGTGCCATCCACTTCGGTCGTAATCCACGGTCCCTGGGGATCGGCGTCATCTGTGGACAAACTCCGCGCGGGATAATTTTCAAAGCCATCCGTGAAGGTGGTGCTGAGGTCGCGCGAGTCATCCACCGTCAGGCTGATATCGTCCAAAAATACGCTCCCGTCGTCCGCCGTGTTGCCTTCATTGCGCAAAATGATGTGAGAAATGACTGGAACTTCGCACCGCGAGAGGTCCGCGTTACTGAGCACCGGCGTGACCATATCGTCAATGTAAAGCGTGAAGGTTTGTGCATTTGGATCGATCACCATGCGGTGATGCTGCCAGACATAATTCAGGTGGTTGGTACCTACCGCAGTGAATGCAGCTGTCCCAGGCCCCACGGCATCGAAGTAATACAGCGCAGAAGAATTAGTGGCGCGGTCGGTGCGATAGGCGAGGAAATCATCGCCGTTGATGTCGGTGCCCTCGCCCCGCAGGATGACGTAAAAACTCTGACTGCTGGTGGGCCCGCGGCCAATCCACGCGTTGAAGTCAAATTGATAGCGCGTCCCACTGCGTGCACCGGCGAGATATAATTGCGCCTCGCTGCTGGGCCGCAGAAGCAGCGACTTGGTGGCGCCGCCGCTGGCATTGGTGTGCCAATTTACCACTTGCACACCGGCTCCGGCGGTCGTCGGGAGCAACGCCGTGTCGTCGGTAATGTTCCATTCCGAGCCGACGGGATCGGCGTCCTGGGTATCTCCGTCGCTGGTAGCGACCGTGCCGTAGCTCTCGAAGTCGTTGGCGTAAATCGTCGCCGTGGCGGCGTGAAGTGGCGACGGTACGAGGCAGACGGCCACCGCCAGAACAGCGGTGAAAGCAGCTGTGATGCGCGCCAATATGGATGATACCTCGCGAATTTTGCCCTTGGTGGTTGTTTGCATAATTGACTGGGTGGTGACTGTACTAATTTTCAGTTTTGCCCCGGCATGGAAGCGGCGGCGCTTCTAACTATCTCCGTTCACACATTGGGTTAATTGTGCGTTAACGCACTAGGTAACAGGCTGACCAAGGCAAGTCAATGTGCTTTCTGTGATCGAGATGCCGCCGCCTCGCGCTGCGGGTTGGCTTTGGCGGCAAAACGGTACATGTCGCCGCGATAAACCGCATCTTCCATTTCGATGATCAGATTCCGGCCGCAGAAAGACGCCCCCTCAACGCGGAAAGCCGGTACCGGGTTGGTCAGGTTAAAATGCTTTAGTTCCTCTTTTTCCAGAATGACGGCACTGACCATCTGGTTGATTTCGGTGAGGTGAATGCCGTACTCGCGCTCAAAAACATCATAGAGCGACTGTTCCAAGTTCTTCTTGTGGATGTCGGGACACAAGCCGAGCGAAAGATAGCGCGTCTCCTTCATCATCGGGATGCCGTCGGCGTAACGGATGCGGACAATCTCACAAATGGGCGCTTTGAGAGTGAACTCGCGCCCATTGATGGTCTGGGTGTGGTCGTCGTCGCGGAGATGAAAGCCGATCAACTTGGTCGCCGGCTTGCGGCCCGCTTCCAGCATGTTCTTGGTGAAACCGAAGATGCGGTTGATGGTGCGCAGCACTGTGAAGTCGCGGACAAAGGTGCCCTTGCCCTTCATCCGGGTGACCCAGCCTTCTTTTTCCAATTCGTGCAGCGCTTTGCGGGCGGTGGTGTTGCTGACCCGATACTTCTCGATGATTTCGTTCTCCGAAGCCACGGGCGAGCCGGGCAAAAGCCGGCCGCTCTGAATCTGCGAGACAATGTCCCGGGTGATCTGGAAATACTTGGGTGGGCCGTATTTTTCTGATTCCACAGCGCTGGATTGTTCCGTTGGAATTACCGCCACAGATCCACGGTTTGTCAAGACCGCCACCGGGCCAAGTTGCATTTGAATTCGTGCGCCGCCGCTGGGCTGCGTGTGATCAGCGGTTCAGGCTCAGGGCAGAATTTTGGATTGCCGCAGCGCAACCGCCCGCCAGATGATGGAAGTGTTGTTGGTAATGATTCCGTCCACGCCCAAATCCATCAGGCGGTTCGCCTCGGCTTGATCATTGATCGTATAAACCCAGATTCGGACACCTTTGCTGTGGGCGTAATCCACGGCTTCCTTCGTCACTTGATTATTCCACCCAATGACGCGCACGCCGCTTTTCAGGGCCAGATCCACCCATTCCGGGTTGAGGACTTTCTCGGGCGCGGACAGCTTCTTGCCGTCCTTGCTGGAAAGCGGTCCCAGCGCGCCCAGCACCTGTTTTGCCTCCAACGCATGGAAATCAGCCAGGTAATTCCAGTCGAATGACTGGACCACCAGTTTGTTGACCAAGCCGCGGGCCTGCAACATCTTCACGCACGTGGCCGCATCGCCTTCTTTGCGCTCGATCAAGGTCATGTTCCCGTCCTGAATCAAATCCAATGCTTCCTCTAATGTCGGGACTTTCGTGCCCGCGAATTGCGGATCAAACCACTTGCCCGCATCCAACTCCTTCAGTTCCGCCAGCGTCTTGCTGTCGAGCTTGATCTTGCTGCCGCCCCAACGGCTCGTGGCGTCCGTGGTGCGGTCCAGCGTGCCGTCGTGCATCACCACCAGCTTCCCGTCCTTGGAATGGTAATAGTCCAGTTCAACCAGGTCCGCTCCGGCCTTCTTCGCCAGCTTGAATGAGGGCAAGGTGTTCTCCGGCGCAATCTCACTGTAGCCGCGATGCGCAATGACGAGCGTCCGAGGAGAGTTCACGAGCTTTTCCGCCGGGGAGCCGCCATCGGCGGCAGTGGCAGTGGTGAGGGTCATAGCCATAACTCCTCCGAGGAGGAAAAAGCGAATACTTAGTGCGTTAAGCATGGTGCGACTTTGCGACCCGTTGATATCCAAGTCAAGAGACGTTTCGTTGCTACCTGCCGGCGCCAGGTTATTTGGCCAATGGCTTCATGGTCAGCGGATCGCGCAGCGGCAATTCGGTAAACTTGCCGCCCGCCAGCTCCGTCAGCTTGATCGGATGATCCGGATGACCTTTCAAGATTTCCTCTTTTTGGCCAACCACAACGATCACCAGTTTTTCCGGTGTCAGGTACTTTTTGGCCACGCGCTGCACGTCGGCCTTCGACACAGCTGAAATCCGATCGCGAAACTTTTTCCAAAATTCCGGGTCACGGGCGAAGCGTCCCGTGTATTCATCGTTCGCAAACGTGCCGGCAATCTGGCCTTTGGACGCAAAGTTGCGCGGGAAGCGATCCACATAGCCGCGCTTCGAACTATTCAATTCCTCGTCCGTCACCGGTTCATTCGCGATACGCTTGATCTCTTCGAGCACAATGGACGTCGCATAAGCAACCGTGCGAGACTTGGATTGGAAGCCCGCTGTGAAAGTCAGCGGCCAGAATGTCCCCCCGGGAAATGAGGAATACGCCGAATAAGCCAGCCCCTCATCCGAACGGACCCGATTCATGATGCGCGAAGTGAAACCGCCGCCGCCGAGAATGTCGTTCATGATGATGATGGGGAAGTAATCCGGATTGTCGCGCTTGATGCCCGGCAACATGATCGAGACGCGGCCTTGAT
This sequence comes from uncultured Bifidobacteriaceae bacterium, assembly GCA_964456685.1. GTDB lineage: Bacteria > Verrucomicrobiota > Verrucomicrobiia > Limisphaerales > JADLHS01 > CAYWCK01. The sequence continues at coordinate 23,793 of CAYWCK010000001.1, forward strand.
TGACATCCTTGTCCACCAGGTAAACCCCCGCTTCCGCAAAGGTCGGGTTGCTTGGCACGGGCGGCGGTGTTTCGCCTTGGAACGGCCAGTCCGCGAACAATTTCTCCAGGCGCGCAATCATGTCCGCGCGATCAAAATCGCCGTTCACCGCCACGATAAAGTTGGCCGGCACAAACCACTTTTGATGAAACGCTTCGAGGTCAGCGCGCGTGATGGTTTCCACCGACGCCGCGGTGGAGTAACGGTTGTTGAAAAAGTTTTCGCCATAGGCCAGGCGGTTTGCTTCGCGGCCCTCGATGGCGGAAGACTCATCGTTCCGCTGTTTCATGAACTGGATCATCTGCTTCTTGCGCAGCGTGAGTTTGTCCTCCTGAAAGCGCGGCGTGGTGAGCACCTCGCGCAAGATCGCGAGGCCTTCATCCAGATCCTTCGACAACAAATTCAGACTCACCCCGCCTTGGGAATCCGCGATGCTGGCATTGAGTTGGGCCGCCAAAAACGCGAGCCGCTCCTCCAGTTCTTCCGCAGATTTAGATTTGATGCCGCCCCGCGCGAGCAGGTAACCGGTCAGGTTGGCCAAACCCTCCTTGCCGTCCGGATCGAGATAATCCCCGGTGCGGACGAGAATGGAAAAATTCACCAGCGGCAGCTCGCGATCCGGCACGACGTAGGCCACGGGGCCGGACTTGAGTTGCACGCGGAATTTTTCCGGCGCCGGCGATTCGTACGTCAGCGCAGGGAAGGAAAGTTTCTCCGGTCGTTCGGGAATCCCCGCGGTGGTCGTGCCGGTGGCGCCGGGCATGGGCGGGCAGCAGGTGCCGGTGGGTTTCTTGGCGCAACTGACCGCGCCCGCCAGCAGCAGAGCGATCAGCGAAAAGGCCAGGCGATCGTGTTTAAATTTCATTGGGCTAAATAAGTTCTGCCGTTTAGTTCGCGGCCGGTGGCGCCGGCTTCGCCGCTGCGGCTTTGCGCGTGTAAACCGCCACAGCGCGATTCTCCTTCGTAAAATATTCGCGGGCCACGCGCTTTACATCGGCTGCGGTCACGGCTTGATATTTCGCCGCGGCATCGTTGATTTCCCGCCAGTTGCCGAGCCCGTCGCTGTGAATCAGCTGCATCAAGATCGCCATGTTCGAAGAGAGCTTTCGATACTCGCTGGCGGCAAAATTATTTTTCACCTTCTGTAATTCCTCGGCCGGCACTTCGTCCTTCTGGAGCTTTTCCAGTTCCGCGTAGATCGTCGCTTCCACTTCGTCCAGCTTCACGCCGTCCTTGGCTTCGGCCCCGGCGTTGAACATGCCGGCCCACTTCTGGGAGCCCTGCCACGCCCACGCCTCCGTCGCGAGTTCCTTGCCCAGCACGAGTCCTTTGTAAAGCCGCCCCGTACGCGTCGAGAGCAGCTGGCCCAGGATCGCCAGGGCGTACGAATCCTTGTGGCCGAACGGCACGGTGTGCCAGAGAACGTCCACCATCGGATTCGTCTCTGCCTCGGCGTTCATGCGCTTCTCCGCGATTTGCTTCACCTCGAGCGTCACCACGTCCGGGGCTTCAGTTTTGCCGCGCGGGATGCGCCCAAAAAATTTCTCCGCCTGGCTCGCGGTCTTTTCGGGATCGAAATCCCCGACGAGGATCAGCGTTATGTTCTGCGGCGCGTAATAAATTCCGTAGAATTCATCCGCCTGCGCCTTCGTGATCGCCGGAATGTCCGACGGCCAGCCGACGGTGGGCCAGTTGTAGGGATGCGATTCCCAGAACATGGCGTTGAAAGTCTCCTCGAATTTTCCCGTGGGCGTGGATTCCGTGCGCATCCGCCGCTCTTCGAATACCACGTCGCGCTCGGAATAAAACTCGCGGAAAACGGGGTGCAGCAATCGTTCCGACTCCATCCACATGAACAATTCCAGCTTGTTGGCCGGCACGTTGATGAAATAAGCCGTCATGTCGTCGGAGGTGAACGCATTCATGCCCGACGCGCCCGCGGTGGTGTAGATGCGGTCAAATTCATTCTTCACCAGGATCTGCCGTTGCTCCGCCACGAGGGCGGTGAATTTCTTTTCGAGTTCCTGATAACGTGCGGTTTTGTTTTCCGGCTTTTGCAGGTCTTCGATTTCCCCCCGCCGATACGCCCCCCGCATCTTCGCCTCCTCCGCCCGCATCGCGTCGCGCAACTTTTCCTGCTCGGCGATGATCTCGAGGTCGCGCTGGTAATTCGTGGTGCCGATGGTGGGCGTGCCCTTGAACATCATGTGCTCGAACAGGTGCGCGATGCCGGTGATGCCGGGCCGCTCGTTCGCGCTGCCCACGTGCGCCACCCAGCCGCCCGCCACGGCGGGATCGTCGTGGCGCGCCACCATGAGCAGCTTCATGCCGTTGGACAGCGACTTTTCCAGCACCGGAACTTGCTGCGCCCCGAGCGGCAGGACGGCACAGCACAACCCGGCGGCGCCGAGCAGAAATCTAAAACTCAATTTGGCAGGCATAAGCAAAAACCATTTGATCACACGGGTCGGACAAAACTAGACGCGCTCCGTTCAAGCGCAAAGGAAAAAGGCCGGCGCGCGGCGCCACGATTTCCTTTGGTCGCCTGCGGGCCCTCGTTTATGCTGGGTCCGCTCAGGAATCACCACCATGCGTATCCTCAATCTCAATCCCGAAACCGACATCGGCGCCAGTTCGTGGTTTGTGGACCTGGAAGGCCATCACCTGCTGATGGATTCCGGCATGCATCCCAAGCTCGAGGGCCGGGCCGGCCTTCCGCTCTTCAAGGCCATCCAGAACGAGGACCTCGATGCCATCGCGATTTCCCATTGTCACCATGATCATGTCGGCACGTTGCCGGTGGCGCTGCGGTATTTTCCCAAAGCGCACGTGCTTTTGCCGGAGCAAAGTTATTTCATCATCGAGCGCGTGCTGCACAACTCGGTCAACGTAATGACCCGTCAGCGCACGGAACTCGGGATCAAGGAATATCCGCTCTACACGCACGATGAAGTGGACGACATCGCGCCCCTCTTTCAAGGCTTCCGGTACAATCGGGAGATTGAATGGGCCTCCTTCCACAAGACGCGCGCCGGTCTCGGCTCGCCGACGCTCGAATTTTTCGACGCCGGCCACACGCTGGGCTCGGCGGGAATTCTGTTGCGCGGGCGGAAGGAAACTTTGTTCTACACCGGCGACGTTTGTTTCCACGACCAGACCATCCTGCGCGGCGCGCGTTTCGAGGATGTGCGCGCGGACGTGCTCATCATGGAAACCACCCGCGGCAACCGTGCCACGCCGCGCGGCTTCACGCGCCAGAAGGAAATTGAACGCCTCGCCACCGCAATCCAGCGCGCCCTCAAACGCAAAGGTTGCGTGCTCATCCCGTCGTTCGCCTTGGGTCGCACGCAGGAGATCCTCGCCTTGTTGGCGTTGCTGATGCGCGAAGGGCGGTTGAAGGAACAACCGATCTACATTGGCGGCCTCGGCCGGGTGTTCACGGAAATCTACGACCTCGAAGCGCACCGCACGCATCGCCAGCACACCGGCATGCAGTTGCACGAGGAACTGAATCTCGTGGTGTTGGAAAAAGGGCAGGCCGAAAATATGAAACTCAGCGGTGGCCGCATCTTTGTGCTCACCTCCGGCATGATGGCGGAGAACACCGCCGCCCACGATCTCGCCATGCGGATGATCGAAGACGAACGCCAGTCCATCTTCTTCGTCGGCTATGCCGATCCCGAAACGCCGGGCGGACGGCTCAAGGCCAGCAAACCCGGCGAGACGTTCGTCTTCAGCCCGGGCGCCGGCCGCGTCACCCGTCGTTGCGACCTCCAGGATTTCGACCTTACCGCGCACGCGCAGCGTGAAGACCTGCTGGATTTCGTCGGTCAGGTGGATCCGCGCGCGGTGTTGCTCGGCCACGGCGATGCCAGTTCGCGGAAATGGTTCGAGGAGCAAATCCGCGCCCGGCATCCCAAAATCAAAATCATCCAGCCGCAGCCGGGCAAAGCGGTGGACGTTTGAGGCGAAATTTCTTTCCGCGTCCCGCCCTTTGCGCGAAAAGAAACCGGTGCAAGTGCAATTCCTTCTCGGCCCGGCCGGCAGCGGCAAGACCTTTCGCTGCCTGGCGGAGATCCGCGCGGAGTTGTTGCGCGCGCCGGACGGCCCACCATTGGTGCTCTTGGCGCCCAAGCAAGCCACCTTTCAACTCGAACGGCAGTTGCTCGCCGACGCCGCCTTGCCCGGCTACGCCCGGCTGCAAATCTTCTCCTTCGAACGGCTCGCGCGCCATGTGCTCGATGAATTCCGCCTCGCCCCCGCGCCGTCGTTGAGCGACGAGGGCCGCGTGATGGTGTTGCGCGCGTTGTTGCAACGGCACGCCGGGGAGCTGCAGCGCTTTCAACACAGCGCCCGCCGGACGGGTTTTGCCCAACTGCTCAGCGCGCTGCTGGCGGAGTTTCAAAGCCACCAGTTGCCGCCGGAGAAAATTCACGCCCTCGCGCAACGCGGCAAAGTTCCAGATGAATTGCAGGCCAAGTTGCATGATCTCGGTTTGCTGGCGCAGGCATACGCTGATTGGCTGCGTGCGCATGAGCTGCAGGACGCGAATCATCTGCTCGATGCCGCCACGCGAGCGTTGCGCCGGGAACCGGAGAGCCGAGGGCGGGCGAGCGAAAACAACTCGCCCAATTCCGGCTCTCACCTTCTGGCCTCCGGGCTCTGGCTCGACGGATTCGCGGAGATGACGCCGGCGGAACTCGATCTCCTGGTCGCCGTGCTGCCGTATTGCGAGCGGGCAACGCTGGCCTTTTGTCTCGATCATGAACCGGCCGGCGACGAATCGTGGCTCTCAATCTGGGCGGTGGTGGGTAAAACTTTTCAGCGCTGTCGCGACCGCGTTGCCGGCGTGCAGGGAGTACGGGCAAACCTCGAGTGGTTGCCGCGTGACGCAGGCAAGGGGCGCTTCGCCAACAACCGCGCGCTTGCTCATCTCGAACGGCAGTGGGCGCAATCGCAGCCCAAGCCGGGCGACCGTTCGGCCGGCGATGCGGGTGCTCCCTCGCTGGTCGCCTGTGCCAGTCCCGAGGCGGAGGCCGCACTGGCCGCGCGGGAAATTTTGAAATTCGTTCGCGGTGGCGGACGTTTCCGTGAGGTGGCCGTGCTGGTGCGCAGTCTCGACGGCTATCACAAACCGCTGGCGCGCGCGTTTCGTCGCTATGGCATTCCGTTTTTTCTCGATCGGCGCGAAGGCGTGGCGCATCACCCGTTGGCCGAGCTCACGCGCAGTGCCCTGCGCACCGTGGCTTTCGACTGGCAGCACGAAGATTGGTTCGCAGCGTTGAAGGCCGGCTTTTGTGCCGTTGAGGAAACGGAAATTGACCGGCTCGAGAACGAAGCGCTGGCCCGCGGCTGGCGCGGGGCGAAGTGGCGATCACCACTTTTGTTCCCCGAGTCGGAAGCTGAACTCGGCCGGCAGCTGGAACAATTGCGCGTAAAAATTCTCCCGCCGTTTGCCGAGCTGGCGGAACGCCTCGCGAAACTTCGCCTGAAGCCCACTGGGGCCGAACTCGCGGAAATCTTGCGCGCTTTCTGGTCCGCCATGAAAGCGGGCGAGCGGCTGGAGGCGTGGGCGGAGGAATCCGCTTCCCGCTCCGTGCATGCCACCGTGTTCACGCAGATGAACGCGTGGCTCGAGAACGTCGCGCTGGCGTTCGCCCACGAAGCGCTGCCGCTCCGCGAGTGGCTGCCTGTGCTCGAGGCCGGCCTGGCGAATCTGACCGTGGGCGTGATTCCGCCCGCGCTCGATCAGGTGCTCATCGGGGCGATTGACCGGGCGCGCAATCCGGATCTCCGACTCGCGTTTGTCCTGGGTTTGAACGAAGGCATTTTCCCCGCCGCGCCGGGTGCGCCGCCAATTCTTTCCGAGACCGACCGGGACGAACTGGAATCCCGCGGCGTGGTGCTCGGTCCCAATCTGTACGACCGGCTGGCGAACGAGCGTTACTACGGATACATCGCCTGCACGCGGTCGAGTGAACGGCTCGTGTTGACGTGGAGCGAGCAGGATGCGGACGGACGCAAGCTGAACCCGTCGCCGTTCGTGTCACATTTGCGGCGATTGTTTCCGGAGATCGCTAGCGCGCGCTTCGTTCCCGCGGCATGGCCGGATGCGGAACATGTGAGCGAGCTCGCGAAGGCCCTGCTGGAAATCCGGAATCCGGAACCCAGCACCCGGAACTGGACCGCGCTCCAGGAAATTCCGGCAGTGCGCGAACTGGCCGCGAGTTTGAGCGCGCTGCACAATCCGGAACTGAACGCCGCGCTCGCGCCGTCGCTGGCGGAGAAGCTTTATGGCCAGACATTGAAAACTTCCGTGAGCCGGCTCGAGCAGTTCGCGTCGTGTCCGTTCCGCTTCTTTGTTCACTCCGGCATGCGCGCGGAGGAACGCAAAGTGTTTGAACTCGATTTCCGCGAGCAGGGCAGTTTTCAGCATGACGTGTTGCAGGCCTTCCACGAGCAACTCAGCCGCGAGGGCAAACGCTGGCGGGACATCACCACCGCCGACGCGCGGGCGCGCATCGGCCGCATCGCGCAGGAATTGATGGCGAATTATCGCGAGGGCTTGCTGCGCGATTCACCGCAAACCGTGTTCACGGCGCAAGTGTTGACGCGGTCGTTGCAGGATTTCATCGAAGTGCTCGTGGGCTGGATGCACACGCGTTACCAGTTCGATCCGGCGGCGGTGGAACTGGAGTTTTCCGACGCTGGAAATGTGCCGGCGTGGAAGCTGGATCTGGGCGGCGGGCGGCAATTGCTTTTGCGCGGCCGGATCGACCGCGTGGATTTGCATCGCCCGCCCGGAGCGGAGGCGGCGCTCGGGGTGGTGATTGATTACAAGTCGAGCCAGAAGAAACTCGATCCGCTGTTGCTGGAAAACGGCGTGCAGTTGCAGCTGCTGTCCTATCTTAACGTCCTGCAACAATGGCCGGCGCCGCAGGCGCTGCTGGGCGTGTCACGCATCGTGCCGGCGGGAGTTTTTTATGTGAACCTGCGCGCCCGCCCGGCGGCGGGAGATTCACGCGCCGCGCTCGGCGACGCCACGGCGGCGCGGAAGGAAGCCTACCGCCACACCGGGCGGTTCAATGCCGAAGTGTTGCGGCAGTTGGACGCCAGTGGCGCCGCTGTTGGTGAACAGTTCAAGTTTCGGCTCAAGAAGGACGGCACGCTCGACGCGCGCAGCACAGAGGTGTTGTCGACTCAGGAATTCGGCCAACTGCTGGCGCGGGTGGAATCGCAGTTGCGCGCGATGGGTGAACGGATCTTTGCCGGCGAAGCCAGTGTGGATCCGTACCGCAAAGGCACCAGCACGCCGTGTGAGTTTTGCGACTATGCGGCGGTTTGCCGGATTGATCCATGGACTCATGAGTATCGGGTGCTGCGGCGGGCGGGTGCGGTTGCCGACGAAGCCGATGAGAATTGAGGTGGCGGAGAGCAAGGGTGGGAATGGTTATCGGACGGCTTGAGGCTTTGATTCCATGACGCATATGCGGTGGGTGACGGCGCTTGACCCCGCAGGTAAAAATGAATTCCATGAGGTCGGACTGAGTCTTAACTCGCACCCGGCTTGGTCCACACCGCCCGCTTAACATGAAAACAAAAGTTCCATCCCTGTCTGCCAACCTGCTTTTCACCACCCTGCTTGCCGGTGCGTGCCTGTTGTTCAACGGCTGCGCCCAGCTCTCGCCCGGCAGCAAGTCTCCCAAACGCGTGCTGGTGGTCAGCACCACCACCGGATTCCGCCACAGCTCGATCCCGACGGCCGAAAAAGTCCTCGGCGAACTGGCGCAAAGCAGCGGCGCCTTCACGGTGGAGTATGCGCGGGTGGAGCCGAATGATCCCCAGTTCAAGGGCGCGGATGGCAAAACGGACAAGGCGAAGGTCGAGGCCGCCATCGCGGCCGTGCTGGCGGAAAAAATGAGCGTGGCGGCACTGAAGAATTACGACGGTATCATTTTCGCCAATACGACGGGCGATCTGCCCATGCCGGACAAGGAGGCGTTCATCAATTGGGTCAAGGCAGGGCATGCGTTCGTGGGCATGCATTCCGCCTCGGATACTTTTCACGGATTCCCGCCCTTCATTGAAATGCTGGGCGGTGAATTCCTCACGCACGGCGCGCAAGTAGAAGTGGATGCGATCAACCAGGACCAGCAGTGCCCCGCCTGCCGGCACCTGCCCGCGACGTGGAAGGTTTTCGACGAAATCTATCAGTTCAAAAACTTCGAGCGGTCCAAAGTCCACGGCCTGTTGACACTCGACCAGCATCCGAACAAGAAGACGCCCGGCGACTATCCGATTTCCTGGTGCAAGCAGTATGGCAAGGGCCGGGTCTTCTACACCTCGCTCGGCCATCGCGAAGACGTCTGGGACGCGAACACGCCGCCGGCCTTCCAGCGCAAGAACTCGCCGGAAGTGGCGCTCGCCTATCAACAGCACATTCTCGGCGGCATCAAATGGGCGCTCGGACTCCTGCCCGGCGACGCCCGGCCGCAGACCGCCAAATAAGCCGCGCATGAGGTCCGCATGAATCTGCCGGAGAATCAAAACGCCGACGTCACGCGGCGGAATTTTCTCAAAGGCGGATCGTTCGCCACCTTGATGGCGATGATGGGCGGAGTGGAGTTGATCGCGCAAACCCCGCCGGCGCCGGAAGCGGACGGCCCGAAGAAAATCAAATTGCCCCAGGTCAAGGTGGCGGTGGTCGGGCTCGGGCCGTGGGGCCGGGAGATTCTCGATCAGCTGGGGCGGCTCGAACAGGCGGACATCGTGGCGATCTGCGACAACTACGCCGCGATGCTCAAGCGCAGCGCCACGAAGGCGCCGAAGGCCGCGCCGGTGGAGGATTACCGGGCGGTGCTGGCGAATCGCGACGTGCAGGCGGTGATCGTGGCGACCGGTACGCATCAGCACAAAGAAATCGTCCTCGCGGCGTTGGCGGCCGGCAAACATGTTTATTGCGAAGCGCCGCTCGCCCATTCCGTCGCGGACGCCCAAGCCATCGCGCGGGCGGCGCGCAGTGCGCTGGGCCGGGTGTTTCAGGCCGGCTTGCAGTTGCGCTCGGATCCGCAGCGGCATTTTCTCCTGCCCTTCATCCGCTCGGGGGCGCTGGGGAAAACGGTCCGGGCGCAGGCGCAATGGAACAAGAAAACCAGCTGGCGCTTTCCTTCGCCGAATCCGGAGCGCGAGCAGGCGATCAACTGGCGCCTCCGCCAGGAGACTTCCAGTGGACTGCTCGGTGAAGTCGGCATTCACGCCCTGGAGCAGGCGGCGTGGTTGTTGAATCTGCAACCGGAAGCCGTCTCTGGATTCCAATCCACGCTGCTCTGGAAGGATGATGGCCGCGACGTCGCGGACACCGTGGAGGTGACGATCGAATGTGGCGGCGGGGTGCGGATTGGTTACCGCGCGTCGCTGGCGAACTCGCACGAGGCCGAGCACGAACTGCTGTTGGGCAGCGACGGCACGATCCTCTTGCGCGACGGCAAGGCCTGGATGTTCAAGGAAGTGGACTCGCCGTTGTTGGGTTGGGAGCTTTACGCGCGGAAAGAAAATTTCTACAACGAGACGGGTATTGTGCTGGCGGCGGGCAGTTCGAAGCAGGTGGTGAATGCGGAAAAGGCCGCGGAGGATGCTCCGAACGCGCTGCCACCGTTGTATTACGCGCTGGAGGCTTTTCTCGGCAATTGCGCGGAGATCGGCGCGGCGGTCGAAGATTTTACGGCGACCTTCGGTGCGAAGGCCGATCCGAAGGCGCTGGCGGACAGCCTGGCGAGCATTGAATTGCGCAAATCCGCCTCGTGGAAAGAGGGTTTGTTTGCCACCGTGCTGGCGCTGACAGCGAACGAAGCGGTCAGGACCGGGAAACGAATTGCTTTGAAACCGGAAATGTTTGAACTGGCCTGATACGGCCGGCCGGGCCGAAGAATTTAGGAAAGGTTAACCAACATCATGAAATCGAAAAATATGAAACGAATCCAAATCGCAACCGCAGCGGTATTCCTGACCTTGTTGATCGGGTGCGGGTCGAAGGAAACCGGGAACGATAACAAAGCGCCGGAAACGAAAGCGCCCGCCGCCGAGGCGCCCAAGGCAGCGGCGCCCGCCGCGCCCGCGCCTGCTGTCGCCGAGACGGCACCCGCCGCGGCTCCGGCCGCGCCTCTGGCCGAAGGCATGGTTCACTACGATGCTTTGCCGGCCGGCAGTCACATGAAGATCGAGGGCGACTCCACCATCCACGCGTGGCACATGGACAGCGCGGTGCTCGGTGGCTTCATGGAAGTGGACGCAAAATTCCCGGAGTCACTGCCCGCCGATGCGAAGACGAAGGCCGAAATTTTCATGCCGGTGCGTTCGTTCAAGAGCGGCAACAAGACGATGGACAACAAGATGCAGGACACGATGAAGGAAACGCAGTTCAAGAAGATTGAATACAAGCTCACTGAGCTGAAGGCCAAGGCCGGCGCCGCCGGCCAGTTCGAAGCGACTGGTCAACTCACCATCGCGGGGCAAACGAAACCGCTGACCATGACCGTGACGGCGGAGAAGGTGGACGGAAAGAATCTGAAGATCACCGGCTCCACTTCCTTCAAGATGAGCGAATATGGAGTGACGCCACCGCAGCTGACCATTGCCGGTGTCGGCCTCAAGACCGAGGACAGCATTACGAATTCGTTCGAGTGGTTGCTCGCGCCGAAGCAGTAAGCCATTCCATTTTCAAAACCCGAAAGGCCGCAGGTCCTGCCTGCGGCCTTTTGCTTTCGCCATGACGGGATTACTTCAAGCAAACTGAATTGTTCCGAAGCAGCGCGGCAGGTGGAAATTAAATTCATCCACCGGCGACCATGCCGCCCAGTGCGGATGCGAAATGTCTTCGGCGCATTTGAAAAAATTTCCGCGCCACACCTGGCCGCTGGCTGCGCCGATGGGGCCGACAAATTCTTCCAGCACCTCAAACGGGATGTAGAATTGCAGTTCCCATTCAACCGGCTCCGTGATTTCCGGTTCCACCAATTTCGGCAGCAGCGCGCGAACGCGCACCTGTTCCGCGAGTTTCTCGGGCAACGGCGTCGCTTCCTTCAAGCCGCCGTTGACGCGGGTCGGGTCCACCACATGGCTGCATAAAAATGTCCCGCCGCAATTGAACTCGAAATTGAAGTAGCCGCGTCCCGGTTTCGGTTCGACGAAGAACTCCACGCAACTGTCCTTCCAAACTTCACCGCCGTATTTCGTCCGGACGCAGCGCACATAACGGTCCCGCACCGTAAACAGGCCATGAAGACCGCGCTGGTCATGGAGCAAACGCGCGTGCGTTTGCGGACGGTGGTCGCTGCTTTGGGGCAGGAAGTGGGCGACCGCCGCAACTTCGGCGACCTGCCAGGCAGGATTTTGCGAGTTCAGATCGAGCGCTTCCGGCCGCGCAGCATGAAAGACGTGATAGGTCACGAGAAGTCAGCATGGCCCGCGGGCGGACGTCGTCAATGCCAGAAAAGGTAATACAAGCCAGATAAACCGATGAAGGCGAAGACGCCTTGGCGCATGTGTTTCGGATGCACCCGCCCGAGCACGCAATGCCCGAGCCAGATGGTGCCATAAACCGGCACCACCATCGCCGCCAGCCACACGGGCGAGAGTTCGCTAAAATAACCAAAGCTCCCGTAGAAACCGATCCGCAGAGCGCAACTCAACATGATCATCACTTGCAGAAACGCCATGATCTGGCCGCGGCTCCACGGGTTCGAGTACGCGTAGGCCGCGCTGGGCACGCCGCCGAGGTTGAACGCGCCGCTCAACGCGCCGCTGAACAAACCGAGCGGCATCACGAGCGCACGAGGAATGGATTTGGTTTCCGCACCCAACAAAAATTCCCGCGCCGCAAAAAGCAGCATGGTGGTCCCCAGCACCTTCAGCAACACGGCCTCGCTCGCCTTTTCCAGGAAGAAGACGCCGATCGGCACGCCGACGCCAACGCAGAGGAGAAATGAAAAGCCCAGTCGCCAGTTGTATTCGCGGTAATGGCGCATGAACGTGACGATGGTGGCCAACAAAGTAAACGTGGTGGAAATGGCGGCAGCGGATTTGACACCGATGAGCAGCGGCATGAGCGACATCGAGACCAGGCCGAAGCCGAAACCGCTCAAACCCTGCACGAAACCGGCGATCAACACAGCCGTGGAGAGGAAGAGCCAGTTCATGCGCGCGCGACGTGGCGATTCACGCGCCCGCCATCTCCGGATGCTGCCACGGCGCGCGATACGGCCGCCGCAGCAATTTGTTGGCTTCTGCGTCGCCGATGACCTCGCGCTTCACGGGATCCCACGCGAGCGTGCGGCCGAGTTGCATGGAGAGATTGGCAAGGATGCAGGATACGCTGGAGATGACACCTTGCTCGATATCGGCGACCGGTTTCTCGCGCGAGGCGACGCACGCGAGCAGATTCTTCATGTGGCCGCGGACGGCGGAGGCGACATGGCGCTCGAGGTTTTTCTCCGTTTCATCCTCGGGATATTTGTCGTACTCGAACAGGGCGGAGCCGCTCTTGGCGGATTGCGGCTGGCCGCTCGGATAGAAATCATAACTGTTCACACTGGCTTTCAGCGTGCCTTTGTCGCCGTAGAGCACGACGGCCCACGGATATTTTGGGTCCGGCGGATCGCCCCACGTGCGGTGCGTCCATACGGCATTCAGTTCCGGAAATTCAAAGGTCGCGATCTGGGTGTCGCTGATGTTGGCCTTGCTGGCCGGGTCCTGAAAAATTTTGCCCGCGGAACTGACCCGGGTTGGCCAGCCGAGATCGAGCAGCCAACGGAGCATGTCGAGCATGTGCACGCACATGTCGCCCACGATGCCGTTGCCGTACTCGTTGAAGGCCCGCCAGCCACGCGGATGAACTAGTTTGTTGTACGGGCGCATCGGCGCGGGACCGGTCCACATCTCGTAATCCAGATGCTTCGGCGGCGCGGTGTCGGGCGGGTTCTCGCGGGTCCGCATGTGGTAATAGCAGCAGAGTTCCGCGTGGGAAATTTTTCCGAGTTTGCCGGATTTGACGATTTCCTCGCGCGCCTCGATGAGATGCGGAGTGCTGCGGCGTTGCGTGCCGACTTGCACCACGCGCTTGTGCTTTCGCGCCGCATCGAGCATCGCAAGACTTTCGATGACATCCACGCTCGTGGGTTTCTGGACGTAAACATCCGCGCCAGATTCGACAGCTGCAATCATGGTGAGCGCATGCCAGTGATCCGGTGTGGCAATCAGCACCAGATCAAGATCCTTCTCCCGAAGCAATTCGCGGTAGTCGCCGTACGTGCGCGGCTTCTTTTTGGATCTTTGACGCCCGGCGACGATGTCCGCCGCTTCCCCGAGCATCTGGCTGTCAACATCACAGAGCGAGACAACTTCCACGGGCGCGACCTGGATGAGGCGAAGTAAATCCACCTTTCCATACCAACCGCAACCGATCAGGCCGACGCGCTTCCTGACGTCGGTGAACTCAGCAGCGTAACTTGGCAGGGTGGCCAGGGCGAGGGAGGCCGCCGTGGTGCGAAGGAATTGACGACGAGTCATGCGGGCGTTTTTGCACAAGGTCGCGTGGATTACAAGCATCGTCTCCCAGCGCAGGCTTGCGACGCAGGGCGGGCGGCGGGTAGTTTGCGGGCCATTGATGCGTCTGCTGGACAAATATCTTTTGCGCGAGTTGCTCGTGCCGCTGTTTTACTGTCTCGCGGGTTTCTTCATGTTTTGGGTGGCGTTTGAATTGTTGCAGGAACTCAGTTCGCTGCAGGAACACAAACTGACCGCGTGGGAGATTGTTTTGTATTACGCCGTCAAATCGCCCGCGCTCATCGTGGTCATGCTGCCGATTGCCTTGCTGCTCGGGTTGCTGTTTGCGTTGACGAACCACGCGCGCCATCACGAGATCACCGCGATTCGCGCCGCGGGTGTCAGTTTGTGGCGCTTGAGTTTGCCATACTTCGCGGTGGGGTTGATTGCGGGCGGGGTGTTGTTTCTGCTGAACGAGTTGTTGGTGCCGGATAGCGAAAGCGCGGCGCTTGGCATCAAACAGCGGCATGTGCAAGTGGAACGGGCCGGCAGCGTGCAGGGCCGGGTGCAGAATCTTGGTTTTACCAACGCACGGGAACAGCGTGAGTGGTTGATCGGATTGTACGTGGTGGAACAGGCCGTGATGATTAACCCGCAGGTGAAGTGGCTCCAACCGGATGGTTCGGAGCGATGGTTGAAAGCTGCGCGCGCGCAACGCGTCAACGGTGTCTGGACGTTTTACGAGGCGGTCGAGTATCAAACCGATCCCCGGACCAATGCGGCGCCGGTGCCTTTGGCGGCCGCGGGCACGGTGGCGCGACCGGAGTTTTCCGAAACCCCGGACGAGATTAGGAGTGAGATCAAGATCGCCAGTCGCCTCGCGGCGGTCAGTACCCGGGAGGCGGATTTGTCGTTGTCGGAAATTTATGATTATCTGCGCTTCCATCCGAACCTGAAGCGGAGTGATGAGTGGTGGCTCTACACCAAGTTGCACGGCCGGTTGGCGGCGCCGTGGACGTGCGTGGTGGTGGTGCTGATTGCGCTGCCATTTGGCGCGGCGTCCGGTCGGCGCAACGTTTTTGTCGGTGTGGCCAGCAGCATCTTCATCGCCTTCGGCTTCATGGTGCTGACGCGGGTGGGGCTGGCGCTGGGAACGGCGGGCAGCGTGCCGGCCTGGCTCGCGGGTTGGTTGCCTAATATTTTCTTTGGCGCCATGGGTCTGTGGCTGACGGCGCGGGCCCGGTGATTGAACGAGGAAGGCCGATCCGTATGACTTTCGCGGTGCGACACCTGGATTTTTCATGCACGACGAATTAAGCGAGTTGAAAGCCCGATACGAGCGGCTGCGGTTGCTGTATCAGGTCGCAACGGTCATTCATTCGACGCTCGAGCCACAGGAGGCATTGCAGCTGATCGTGCGCGAGGCGGTGCGGATCACAGGCGCCACCAGCGGGTCGTTGGTTTTGCTGAATCCGACAACGGGGCTGATTGAGATTCTCGCCGCGCAAGGTTTGCCCGCAACCGCGGTGGATTTGAAGCTGCGTCTCGGCGAAGGGATCACCGGTTGGGTGGCGCGCACCGGCAAGGCGGTGCGGATTGATGATGTGGCCAAAGACGCGCGGTATGTGATGGTGCGTGACGATGTGCGCTCGGAGCTTGCAGTGCCATTGGAAGTTAAAGGAGAAGTGCGTGGCGTCTTGAATGTTGATGCGGATCGGGTGGCGGCATTTAGCGAAGCGGACGAAGAATTGTTAACTGGACTGGCGGCGCAGGCGGTGCGGGTCATTGAAAATCTGTGGCTGGTTGAGCAATTGCGCTTGAAGGCCCGCCTGCTGGAATCGCTCGCCAGCGTCAGTCGCACGATCAACTCGACATTGAGTCTGGATGAAGCGCTCACGGTCATCACGCGCGAGGCTTGCGGTCTGATGCAGGCGAAAGTTTGTTCGTTGATGATGATTGATCCCTCGCAAAGCTGGCTGGATGTGCGGTCGAGCCACGGAGCGGGCGAAGCGTACTTGAACAAGGCGCGCCTGAGTTTGCACGAGAGCTTGATTGGTGGTGTGGTCCGGCGAAAGAAGCCGGCGCAGGTGGAGGACGTAAGAACTTCAAGCCGATATCAAAGTGTGGAGGTCGCCCGATTGGAGGGATTGGTTTCGCTGTTGAGCGTGCCGCTGATTTTTAACGGTGAAGCCGTGGGCGCGCTCAACATTTATAAAAACCAGCGGTACACATTTTCCAACGAGGAAATCCGTATTCTCTCGGCGTTTGCCGAGTTGTCCGCAATCGCCATCGAAAAGGCCCAGCTTTATGAACGAGTGATGGATGTGGAGGAGCAGCTTCGTCGCAATGAGAAGTTGTCTGCACTGGGATTACTGGCGGCTGAGGTGGCGCATGAGATTCGGAATCCGCTGACCGTAATGAAGATGTTGTATCACTCGCTAGATCTGAAATTTCCTGCAACGGATCCCCGCGCTCAGGATGCCCGGGTCATGGAAGAAAAGTTCCAGCAGATGAACCGGATTGTGGAACGAATTTTGGATTTTGCCCGGACGGCGGAGCCAGAATTTTCGCCGGTGAATCTAAATGAGTTGATCGAAGAACTGGGCTTGCTGGTGCGCCATAAATTCAGTCATCAGGGTGTTCGTCTGATCTGCGAACTGCAGCCTGATCTGCCAATGGTCACCGGGGACGCTGAGCAATTGGAGCAGGCGTTTCTGAATTTGTTGCTTAACGCCGCCGAGGCGATGCCGAATGGGGGCACCATCACGGTTCGCTCCTTTATCGAAAAGGGTGTGACGGGATCTGTTTCCGATGCTGCCGTCGTGCTGGAGTTCGAGGACACCGGTACGGGAATGACCGAAGAGCAGCGTGCGCGCGCTTTTAGTTCGTTGCTGACCACGACGAAGTCGAAAGGAACTGGCTTAGGGTTGGCAATTGTGGGTCGAATCGTCGAAGCGCACCATGGAACAGCTGTCATCCTGCCCTGCGATCACGGCGGAACAAATATTCGCCTCTGTTTCCCTAACTGATCAGCAATTTCAGGTTTGAGCTGTTTTCCGAGTTTTCGGTAATTCTCCCATCTGACTAACAGGCCGAGTTTTCCAGGGGCAGTTATCCTTTTCCCTGCCTGAGAGTCAGAGTTGTTGGGGCTTTCCTCGACGTCGATTCTCGGCGCCTCATTTCTCGCCGCTTGCCAATACCATTTTCCTTGCTCTGCGGCAGGGCAAAGTTTAACCAACAATCGGTCTTTGCAGCCTTCGAGATTATATGAACGATGATAGAATCAAACTTTGGGAACGTTTTCAGAAATACTATTTTGAATTCCCCTCTTTGGGGATGCGTTTGGACCTGAGCAGGATGCAGTTCGAGGACGATTTTATAGAGAGAATGCAGCCGCGTTTAGACGCTGCACTTGACGAAATGGAGGCGCTGGAAGCTGGTGCCATCGCTAACAAGGACGAAAATCGCATGGTGGGTCATTACTGGTTGCGTAATCCGGCACTCGCGCCATCTCCCCAGATCCGCCAAGAGATCGAATCAACCGTAACGAGAATCAAAGAATTTGCCGAGGATGTGCACTCCGGAAAGATTCGTGGGGAGAGGGGGCAGTTTAAGAACATTTTGGTGATCGGCATAGGGGGGTCGTGTCTCGGACCTCAGTTTGTTGCAAATGCCCTTGGCCATCCTAAGACTAATCGCCTGACTCCATATTTTTTCGATAACACCGATTCTGATGGGATGGAGCGAGTCCTTGCAACGATTGGCGAGGGATTAGGTACTACTCTTTGCATCGTGATCTCCAAGTCTGGAGGGACGCATGAAACCCGTAATGGCATGATGGAGGCAATGGCTGCCTACGCAAATTTAGGTTTCGAATTCCGGAAGCACGCAATTGCTATAACACGTGAAGATAGCGAGTTACACAAATCCTCTGTCGCAAATTCGTGGCTTTGTTCTTTCCCAATGTGGGATTGGGTTGGAGGTCGAACGAGCGAACTTTCGGCAGTTGGATTACTTCCTGCGGCGCTTCTGGGCCTTGATATTGACGCCATGCTTTCAGGCGCGAAGCAATGCGACTCGGCTACAAGGAATAGACGATTTCGCGAAAACCCCGCATCGCAGTTAGCCTCGATGTGGTTTCACGCTGGCAATGGTAATGGGCTAAAGAATATGGTAGTGCTTCCATACAGAGATCGGCTGGAGCTGTTGTCGAAGTACCTTCAGCAACTCATAATGGAATCCATCGGCAAACGATTCGACAGGGATGGACGCCAAGTATGTCAAGGCTTGACTGTGTTCGGCAATAAGGGTGCAACAGATCAACATTCTTACGTACAACAGCTTAGAGACGGTGCAAACGACTTTTTTGTGCTCTTCTTGCAGGTCTTAAAATCCTCAAGAAGCTCGAATGTGCTGGTTGATGGTGAGTCCTCATCGGATGATTACTTGGCCGGTTTCTTCTTAGGTACGCGTCAGGCCTTGACCGAAGGTAACCGCGAGTCGGTGTCGCTGATATTTGATGAGGTGACGTCATTTTCTATCGGTGCCGTAATCGCATTGTTTGAGCGAGCGGTGGGTATTTATGCATCGCTTATTGGTGTGAATGCTTATCATCAACCAGGTGTTGAAGCTGGAAAAGCGGCCGCAGCTCAAGTCTTAGCCCTGCAGCGCAAGGTCATTTCGACCCTCAAGTCGGCTCCTGGAACAACCATGAACGCGTCTGAGATTGCAACAAGAATCGGCAATCCATCAAGCGTGGAGCACGTATTCAGTGTAGCCGAGCGATTAGCGATGTCAGGAAAGCATGGCATAAATCGACTAAATGGCGGGGGACCAAACTTGGTTCAGTTTGCTTATTTGCATACCGAAGTAGTCCGATGACATTTCTATATCCCAAAGCGTACGATATAATTGTTATCGGTGGAGGGCATGCCGGTGTAGAAGCCGCATTGGCAGCTGCTAGGATGCAATGTCAAGTTTTGCTGCTTACCATGAATCCGGACAGCATAGGCCAGATGTCTTGCAATCCCGCGATCGGCGGTCTTGGAAAGGGTCACTTGGTTAGAGAAATCGATGCGTTAGGTGGGGAAATGGGAATGAATACTGATCTTACAGGCATTCAATTCCGGATGTTGAATACAAAGAAGGGTCCAGCCGTTCAGTCACCGCGCGCTCAATGTGATAAAAAGCTGTACCAGCAGCGAATGAAATGGGTTTGTGAGCGCGAGCCAAATCTCGACGTCAAGCAGGCGAATACCACAGCCCTTGTTTGCACGGATGGTAAAGTGGATGGGGTTGATACTTCAATTGGCGTTCGTTTTAGTTGTAGGGCTGTAATTGTCACGACTGGCACATTCCTTCACGGCCTAATGCACGTTGGTAGATCACAAGCTCAAGGCGGTCGCTTGGGAGATTCGGCGTCAACACATTTGTCATCATCACTGAAACAGCTTGGTCTTGAACTCGGCCGGTTGAAGACGGGAACTCCACCAAGGCTTTTGCGGAAGAGTATTGAGTTTTCAAAAATGCAGAGGCAGGTTGGGGATGACCCGCCCCCGTTCTTCTCCTACCGAGATCATCGCCTGTTCCACGTGGAACAAGCGCCTAGGATTACCGCTGGAAGTCATAGCAATATTGTGGCATTTCCAACAGGATCGGCACTTGCCCAAATTGGAAGTCAGCTTGATTGCTACATCACGTTTACAACTGAAGTAACGGCAGGATTGATCAAATCCAATATTTCCAAGTCGCCACTTTATGCCGGATCGATCAAGGGAGTTGGACCTCGATATTGCCCTTCCATTGAGGACAAAATCATGCGATTCCCCGATAAGGAGCGTCATCAAGTCTTTCTTGAGCCAGAGGGGATAAAAACAGACGAGTTTTACTTGAATGGCGTTTCTACAAGCCTCCCATACGAAATCCAAGTCGAAATAGTGCGAAGCATCCCGGGTTGCGAATCGGCAGAATTGTTGCGTCCAGCCTACGCAGTAGAATATGATTTTGTTCTACCAACTCAGCTTAGTGCTAACTTGGAAACGAAGTGTTGTAATGGACTGTTCTTGGCTGGCCAGATCAACGGAACATCTGGTTATGAAGAGGCAGCTGCACAAGGTTTGATGGCTGGCATCAACGCCGCACACTTTGTTCGAAATAAATCTCCACTCGTACTAAGGAGAGATCAATCCTACATCGGTGTGCTCATTGACGATCTTGTAACAAAAGGAACTACAGAGCCATATAGAATGTTTACTTCTAGGGCAGAGTATAGGCTTTTGTTGAGGCATGATAATGCTGACCAAAGATTGTCGCAGATTGGATACGAGCTCGGATTATTAAGTAGCGATGATTACAAACTGTACGTTGACAAGCAAACATCTATCAATGAAGAAGTTGTGAGATTGAAGAGCGTCCGATCTGGAACTCAAACGCTGGCCCAATTGTTAAGAAGGCCGGAGGTGACTTACGATCAACTGCCAAGCAAAAACCCGGTTCTGCCGGATGAGGTTGTCCGCCAGGTTGAAATAGCGATCAAGTATCAAGGTTACATAGATCGCCAAGGGAAGGATGCTGAGCGCCTCAAATCACTTGAAAAAAAAGGAATTCCCGACGGAATGGACTTTCTGTCCATACGGAATTTGAAGATGGAGGCGCGCCAAAAGTTAGATCGAATTAGGCCTAAGACCCTAGGTCAGGCCGCAAGGATTTCGGGCGTATCACCTGCGGACATCAGCGCCTTAGCTGTTTGGCTGAAGCGGTCACGCGCAAACTCAAAACCGCTTGGCGATGATGGACAGTCTCACACTTCGTGTGATTGCAGTGGTGAAGAGTAGGTGTCTCCGGTGCGGCTCCGCAAGGAGGACATTGGAGGATAAGAATGCGCTTTGCCATTGCCGGGGCAAACTCATGAACGAAGTCTGGAGAGCACTTCTCACGTCCGACAAAATCTGTTCAAACTCCCCCACACTCAGAGGAACAGAACGACCGCCTGAACCTCACTCAATACATAACACTCGTGCAGACCGCTGCTGGTGCAATTGTTCCTTCTTGCCGGAAGTTTGGCCGCACATCGAACTCAATCAACTCAGCCTGATTGACACCGAGACTGGGCGGCGCGTTGACGTGGGGGCATGCCCGGGACTATGCTGCGCCGCACTCCAGAATTTTCAGGCAATCGCCCATGCGCCCACGGTTGCAACTCTTGAATCGCCAGCCCTTCCGCGGCATGTGGATTACGGCTCTGGTTGGCGTTGTGCTGGTTAGCCTGCCGCCTCTGGCTTGGCTGAGCTACGATGTTTCCCATCTCGCGCGGCCGCTCGTCGGGCCGGCGCACCCGATTACCAATGTTGCAATAATCTACGCCGACGAACTCACCAGTCGGGAACTCGGCGACGGTCGGCGTGTGCATTGGACGAACCACGCCCGATTGTTGGACCGGTTGACCCAAGACGGCGCCCGGGCGGTGCTGTACGATTTTGTGTTCGATGTCACCAACTCCGAGCCGCGCGCCGCCACCGTCTTTGCAGACGCCATTCGCCGACAGCAATCGGTGATTTTAGTGCGCCCTAAAGTAGCGCGCGACGGCGTTGAGATTTTGGAGTCTCCGTTGACCACGCTCGATAACGCTGCACGCGGTGCCGGCCATGGAGAGCTTTTCGATGATGTGGTGCGCCGCTTGTCCGGGGATTACCTCGGCGTGGAATACGCCGGTTGGTTGGTGGCGCAGATCGGTGATTCCAATCGCTTGAGTTCGATGAATCGCAATGAAGAGCGCTGGCTTTGCTACCACGGGCTGCCGCCGAATCTCGGTCTGCAGACCTATCCTTTCGAGGACGTGATTTCCAACGCGGTTCCGCCAGGAACATTTGCTGGCAAGCTCGTCGTTGTAGGTGCGCAGTCTTCGGTGAGTGACATCGGTGCGCTCAAGGAAACTTTTGCCACGCCATACGGACTATTCCGTTATCCGCGCGCGCCCGGGGCCGCCATTCACGCAACTGCCATCGCCAATCTGATGCATGGCGAGACAATGCGTCTCCTGTCTCGTTGGGAAGAATACTCGATCGCGGTTCTTTACGGTGTTGCGCTGATCGGGTTGCTATACAACTTGGCGCGACGCAGCCGGTTCGTGCTGATCGCGGGAGCCGTTATCAGCGGGCTGCTGCTCACACTCATTTCGCTCTGGGTGCAATGGCATTTCCACGTCTGGTGGGTGTGGCTGGCTGGTGCGGTGGGACAAACCACCACGGCGACGGTTTATGTTTGGAGGCATCGTCCGCGCGATCGATATGTCGCCTTCATCAGCTACCGCACCGAAGATGATGGCGCGGCGGCGTTGCTGATTCAGCGCAGTCTGGCCGACCGCGGCCTTAATCTTTTTCTCGACGTGAAAAGCCTCGAGGCCGGCCATTTTGATGCGCAACTGTTGCGTGAGATCGAGTCCGCCAGCTTCTTCGTGTTGATCCTCTCACCCAAGTCACTGGCGCGCTGTGCAAATCCAGATGACTGGGTGCTGCGCGAGTTGACGCACGCGCTGAGCAAAGGCAAACCCATTGTGCCCGTGTTCCGCGGCGGATTTAACTTTGACGCCAAGGAGCACATCCCCGACCTGCCGCAGATCGCCGAACTCCGCCGCTTTCAGGGGGTGCTGTATTCCAACGCCGACTTTGACGGCTTCATGGAAAAACTGGTGAAGCTGTTGAAGACTTAGGGCGTGGCTCATTCGTGATTCCAGTGGGGCGAGCGTCCCCGCGAGCCGGCTCGTCAGGAGACTTGCCCGACCAGGCTCCTTCACCACTAAACCTCGCAGGCCCGACCTCAATAATCGTAAAGCCCGCTGTCCTTTGTGTAACCGCCGCCGCTCCCGCCGCCTTCCGGGCCGCCCATGAAATCGCCCAGCACATCGCCCATGTCCGCCTCGATCTTCTCCGGATCTTCTCCGGCTTCAAGACGCTTGATGGCGATGTCCATTTCCTTCGGCATCGTGCCGGGCGGCATGAGATCCTTCATCTTCCGCATCATGTGCGCCATGTGCTTGGGGTTGTTCTCGTCGAGGCTCTCCATGTCGCGTTCCATTTCCATCATCGCGCGCTCGACGCGTGGATCATCCATGTCCGGCATCGGCGGGCCACCGGGATCCGCGCCGCCGGGGACGGGGGCAGCCTCCTTCAAGCCGCGCATCATGGCGAAGCGGCTGATCTCCTTCTTCAACTTCTTGTTCCCGCACTTCGGGCAGACGGGGAGGCGGTCGGGATTAATGCGCTTCGAGAGGAAGCTGTAAATCCGCCGGCACTTGGGACAGGCAAACTCGTAAATCGGCATGGCGAAAATTTAGCCACGGATGCCACGGATTTTCACGGAAGAAATTTCAAGCCACAACGGGAACTGCGCGGCGTTCGTGGTATTTAAAGCGCTGCGGCAACAGTGGTTCATGGGGCAGAGCTAGTGCGGGATGGGAGCTAAGTAGATATTGCAGCCAATCTACAGATTAGGCCGCTCGTATTTCATCTCTCGGTGTCCTGAACTCAAAAGCCAACGCTACTAGTGATGCCAAAGTCACCGCAATCCACCACCAACCATAGAAAGCTATCTCGTCGAAAATCAAAATTTTTGGCCACTGTGACTCTGTGGCGATGAGAAGTACGATAAACGCAGAATTGAAGACAGCTGAGAACAACCAAAAGGCAGCGGACAGAACAAGTGCTCGGCACTGTCGGCTGCGCCACCGCCAGCCAAGCCACACACCATATCCAACAAGAAAATAGATGCCTAACTGCCACATGCGCCACGCACGGTCGAAGGCAGACAGCAACCCGCCGAGAGTTGGAAGCAAAAGTATCACTGCCCAGATGATGCCAATGCGAAAGAGCCAGCGTGCGATGGTGCCGGGAATGTCACGTTGAGCAATCATGGCGTGTAAATCGGTCAAGCGTCTAGATTAGCTGCCACTGAACAGCCAATCATTTCTATGCGGCGACCGTAAATCCGGTGGCCGCTGGCTGTCGAGCCGTTTCGGCGGAGCGCGGCTGGGTCGCAGACCAGCCGCAGCAAATGGGCGCGCGCTGCGACTGGCTTTCAGCACAGTCGCGCTCCGGTGCTTTCCCGCCGATGACAGTTCGCGCCCGACTCGCGTGTGTCCGGCCGCCGCTTTGTAGTGGGACAGGCGTCTCGCCTGTCCGGTCAGGCAGCCAGGCTTCCTTGCGCCACCGGACAGGCGAGACGCCTGTCCCACTCCCTGTCGCGGAGCGGAAGCCGCCCGCGCGGGCTTTCCGCCGAGGCAGGAGATCGTGTTGGATCGTCATCGCACTCGATCTCCCGGGGCGGCGGATTGAGCGTTGGGACGCGCGGGCGTGCATTTTTGCGGTAATCCTGCCGTTGACCGCGCCGTTGTGACTGTGTCGTCGGTCCTTCTCAAAAGCAAAAGCCCCGGCTCGCGCCGGGGCTGGAGGTGAACCAAATCGGTTTACTTCAAACGCTCGAAAGTTTTTTGGAGAATCTGCCAGTCTTTCAAACCTTTGACCTTATCCTGCGCGGCTTTGTTGATGCCGGCTTCCTTCGCGTTCTTCGTGGGTTTCGTGCTCTTGTAGAAAATGCCGAAGTGGCCCGGGAACGGATCGCCAGCGAGTTTGTAGGCCGCGGCCTCATCTGTGACGTCGTGATTGGCGGGCACGAGATTGAACTGGCCGCCCTTGCGCGGATTGCTGGCGTCGAACGCACCTTCGTAGAACTCGACGCATTCGCTCAGGCATTCGATGAAGCTGAAGCCGTCGTGATCCATCGCGGCTTCCATCATCTGGAGAACGTGATTGGGATTGCTGTGCGTGGTGCGCGCCACGAAGGTCGCGCCGGCCGCGATGGCCTGCTTCATCGGGTTGATCGGATAATCCACGGCGCCCCAGCCGTCGGTCTTGCTCTTGAAGCCGAGCGGTGAGGTGGGCGAGGTTTGTTTCTTCGTGAGACCGTAAACCCAGTTGTCCATCACGCAGTAGGTGAGCTTGATGTTCTTGCGCGCCGTGTGGGTGAAGTGATTGCCGCCGATGGAGAAGGCGTCGCCGTCGCCACCGAACACGAACACGTGCAGGTCGGGGCGGCTCAGGGAAACGCCGCTCGCAAACGGCAGCGCGCGGCCGTGAATGAAGTGCGCCCCGTGCGCTTGCACGAAATACGGGAAGCGGCTGGAGCAACCGATGCCGGCGATGGTGGTGATCTTCTCGTGATGCAACTTGCGCTTTTCAATTAGCTTGAAGTAGAGCGCGAGCACGGAGAAATCGCCGCAACCGGGACACCACGTCGGGTGGTCGGCGGCGAGTTCTTTTTTCGTCAGGCCTTTGCGTTCAGTGCCGGTGGCGGTGGCCGGTGCGGCGGACGCAGGAATTTCAGATACGGATTGGCTCATGGTCGTAAATTGGGATTGCGGGGTTCAGGCTTTCTTCGCGGCGGCGAGGCTGGCTTTCACGCGTTCGAGAATTTCCTTCACCTTCCAGGTCAGGCCGTCGGTTTTGTTGATGCCGCGGATTTTGGCGTCCACGAAGCGGGCGCGCAGCAGCGAGCAGAGCTGGCCGCCTTGATTGTAAAGGCCTTCATCGTTGGTCTCGACAACGAGCACGTGATGGAAGCCGGAGAAAATGTTTTCGAGCCCGTTCGGAAACGGATTCATGTGGCGCATGGTCAGGCCGGAAATGCTGTCGCCAGCGGCACGCGCGCGGTCCACCGCTTCACGTATCGTTCCTTCCGTCGAACCCCAGCCGACCAGCAAGACGTTGCCTTCGGGCGGACCGTAAACTTTTGGCGTGGGCAGCGTCGCAGCGAGGGCCTGTAGTTTTTTGCGGCGCTTGGCGGTCATGGCCATGTGCAACTTCGGCGAGCCAGTCGGATGGCCGAGTTCATCGTGCTCGAGGCCCGTGGCGATGGGATATTTGCCGCTCAAAATTTGCGTGCCGGGCACAACGCGCTTCACCGTTCCGTCCGGAGTGGAAAGATCGTATGGCTTGTAATCGGCCACAGGAGTCAGATCGGGCGAAAGGTCCTGACAGATTTTCTCGAGGTTCGGCTCGGAAAACGCCTCGATGCGCGTGGCGATGGCTTGATCGCTGAGGATGAACACCGGGACGTTGTATTTGTTCGCAATGTTCACGGCCTCGATGGCGGTGTAAAAACAGTCCTCGACATTGGAAGGCGCGAGGACAACGCGCGGGGCGTCGCCATGACTGCCGTAGCATGCGATGAAAAGGTCAGACTGTTCGATGTTCGTCGGCATGCCGGTCGAGGGACCGCCGCGTTGGATGTCGCAAATAATCAGCGGCACTTCGGCGTTGATCGCCCAGCCAATGGCTTCGCTCTTGAGCGAGATGCCCGGACCGCTGGAGCCAGTGATGGCGAGCTTGCCCGCAAAACTGGCGCCAAGCGCCATGGAGATGGAGGCGATCTCGTCCTCGCATTGGATGAATGAGCCACCGTACTTCGGAAGTTCCCGGCGGAGGATTTCCATGACGTCGGACCACGGCGTGATTGGATAACCCGCGCCGAAACGGACGCCAGCGGCGATCAGTCCGTAAGCGATGGCTTCGTTGCCGTTCATGACGACCTGTGCGCCGCCGCGCTTCTGGCTGTCGAGGAACTTGAAGGTGTCCATCACGTTGCCCAGTGTGTAGCCGTAGCCGGCATGAAACGCGGTGAGGGCATTCTTGACGATGCTTGAATCCTTGCCCGTGAAGCGTTCAGTGACCAAGGCTTCGAGCTTAGGCACGTTCAGATCAAACATGCGGGCGATGAGACCGAGCGAGAAAATGTTTTTGCCCTTGTCCTTGGCCGTGCCACCGATGGCTTCGATGGTCAGGCTGGAGATCTTGATGCCGACGTGGTGGAAGTCCTTCTGGAATTCGGGCTTGGGCTCAACGTGGTCGGCGTCGTAGAGGACGATGCCGCCCTTCTTCAAAGAATTCAGGTGGCCTTCGTAGGAGTGCTGGTAGAAAGCGAGCAGCACATCCGCCTCGTCGCCGGAACTCAGTACTTCGCCCGAGCCGATGCGGACTTGGAAAATGGACGGACCACCGGAAATGGTGGACGGAATGGTCATGAAAGTCATGACGTCCTGCTCGCTGCGCCCAGCGAGCCGTGCCAGGAAGCCGCCGATGGCTTGGATGCCGTCCTGCGAGTTGCCCGCGATACGGATGACTGCCTCGGAAATCTTCGAGACCTTCGGTGTGCCGCCCGATAAAGGGACGGCTAGTGTTGTTTCGCTCATGAAATCAAAAATTAAATCGGACGAACCAATTGCAAGGTGAAGCCAAAAAACCCTGAAGACCCTTCAGCAAGGACACCGTTGCCCAAACAGGCTAGCACCGAGGTAGCTTGTGTCAAATTCTAATCCCTACGCAATGCTGTTGTAAATCAACCATTTATATCGCTTTGCCTGGTTCTGTTCCGGACGTCGTATTAAGGCGATAAGGCACGGTAATTTCACGCGGGCAAGCAATGAAGATAATTGTTATGCCTCCACCTGCCTGAGCCAGTAACGCAACCCATCTGCAACTCCGTCGCCGCGGTTCAAGGGGCTTACGTAGCCGCCTTGCTCCCGGACTGTGGCTTTAACCGGCTCGATGGCGTTTGCCGGGGCAGTCAAGCAACGAGCACGGGTGTGATCCAGCATTGGCAGGTCGTTCAGCCAATCACCCGCCGCAAAAATCAGGTCCGGGCCGACTCCAAGCCGGCGACCGAGTTCAGTCAGGGCGGTGCCCTTGTTAAAATCGGCGTGGCTGAAGCGGGCATAAACATCGTTTCGCACCACGGTCAGATGGGGAATCCGGGCGCAGAGTTGATCCAAGTGCGCGTGGATTTCATCCGCGTCGCCGTTGTTCTCGGCGATCAGGCAAAACGGAGAAAAAGCGTCTTCATAGACCGTGGCGCGATATTGGCGATTGACCCATTCGACGAGCGCTGGGACATGCGGTCGGACCTGCGCGAACAACTCCGCATGTTGGCGGGCGCACGCGGCGTTCCAGTCGGTGAGACCGACATATTGCGCACCGTCGTGAGCGAAGATTTCGCGCTCCACGAGCACCAGATAATCCGGCTGGATGGGAATGTGGGAGCGAGCGAGCGCCTCCATCAAGCTGGACATATCACGGCCGGTATTGATCACCCATTTGGCGCCGCGGCTCTGCAGGTCTTGGATCAAGGAAGTAACCGAGGTTGGAATCGGCGGGTTCTCAAATTCGGCGAACAATGTGCCGTCGAAATCGGTGGAGATGATTCTGATGGGTGCAGTCGAATTAAGCTTGGATGCGTCTGGCTTCATGGGTTGGCCCGGTCAAGGGCGGCGATTGCAGTTTAGTAGAGATTGTTGAGGTGGCGCAACACACGCGCGCTTGCCCGACAGTCGGTGACTGGACTAGCTTGCACGCATCGCGATGAATCTGCAGGAGCAATACGACGAAGCCATGTTCGCCTTCAGCCAGGGCGACTTTGCCGCGACGATTGAAAAATTGCGCGCGGTGTTGGTGGCGGATCCTGCGCACTTCGACGCGCAACTGGCTTTGGGAATGGCGTATTATCGCCAAGGCGATTTCGCGGCCGCCATTCTCGAAGGCCACAAGGCGGAACAACTCAAACCGCGGGAACAACTCGTCCACACCAACCTCTCACTGTTCTACATGAAGGCGGGCGACAAACAAAAAGCGGAACACCACGGTTTGCAGGCGCGGATCGCATCCTGGCGGGAGGACACGTCCCGGCCGGGTGATGCACCGGTTGGAGATCCCGAACTGGCAATGGCGAAGCCTTCTGCCTCAACTTTACCGGTACCAAAGAATTTTCCGGAGATGCCCTGGAAGAAGAAAGCGACGTAACATTAAACCATGAAGTCTGCCTACGAACTCGCCATGGAACGGTTGAGCAAACAGTCGCCGACCATCAAGCTTACGGACCGCCAAAAGCAGGAACTGGCCGACTTGGATTCGCGCTACGCTGCGAAGATCGCCGAGCGCGAGATTGCCTGGAAAGGGGAGGTCGAAAACCAGTTGGCCGCCGGTGACCTGGAGAAAGTGGAAGCTGCGCAGAAGCAACTTGTGTCCGAGCGAAAATCTTTGCAGGCTGAACTCGAAGATAAGAAGGAACGGATCCGCCAGCAAGGCCGGGGCAAATAAGGGTGCGCTTCCTGCAGAACTGACTTGGTAATCCTCGGGATGGGGCAAGCACATGCAACAATTCAGCGTCAATAACACTACCTTGGTCGGTGAAGAACGCGGGACGGGGGAATTACTGATCCTTGTCCACGGTGCCGTGGGTGATTATCGGAGTTGGGAAAATGTGTTGCCGTTGTTGGCCACACGTTATCGCACCGTGACCTTCAGCCGGCGTTGGCATCATCCGAATCCTTTTCCATCCAACGGCGAACCGTACACGCAAGGTGGTCACGCTGCGGACTTGGCGGCGCTCATTCGCTCGCTGACGAATGAACCAGTGCGACTGCTTGCCCATTCGTATGGCGCCGCGATTTGTGCCGAGCTGGCCGCAAAGCAACCCGCTTTGGTGCGCTGCATGGTGCTCGCAGAGCCTTCCCTCTTTGGCATGGCCATGACCAATCCGATTGGCGCCGTTGCCATGGCGCAGACCGCGGCCTCCACCATGCACGTTGTCCCGTTGTTGCGAAAAGGCGAACGCGAGAAGGCACTGCAGGAATTTCTCTACAGCGTGATTGGCAAGGACGGTTACGTGCGTTTGTCCGAACGGGTCAAGGCCGTCATGTTCGAAAACGTGCATACGTTGGAGCCCATGCTCAACGGTATGAGTTCGGGCCTGTCCTTCACCGGCAAAAACGCCGCGCAGATCAAAGCTCCGACTTTGCTGATGGAGGGTGAGCACACGACGACGCTCTTCCGCGCGACGATGAAGGCGCTCGCCAATTCCATCCCGGCTGCTGAACGATACGTGATGCCCAAGGTGGGGCACGGATTACACCTCGAAGAACCGGATGCGTTTACCGGCGTGGCGATGGATTTTCTGGCGAAGCACTGAGGTTTCAGACCGCGGCGCAGCGCAGTTCAAGCCGGCTTCAACCCACGCCGCCACAGGTCAAAATAGCTCAAACCCACCACGACCAACGAATGACGGATCTTCTCGGCGGCCACGAGTTTCATGACTTCGTCCACCGGCACGAGGCGGGTGATCAAATCTTCGCCGGAATCAAACTGCACGGGGTGCACGAGCCGGCAATTCTCCACAAGCACCGTGTAACAGGTGTTGTTTTGGATCGCCGGATTCGGTGAGATCGTGCCCAGCAATCGCGCGTTCACGCCTTCGTAACCGGTTTCCTCACGCAGCTCGCGCACGGCTGCGGCGACCGGAGATTCGTCCCCATCGATCAACCCGCCGGGGATTTCCAGTTCCACAGTTTCCGAGCCGACGCGGAATTGCTCGATCATCACCACCTGCTGATCCGTGGTGAGGGCCACAACATTTACCCAGTTCGCGCTCTCGAGCACGAAGAAGTCGTGCTCCTGGTTCGTTCGCGGGGAAATGCGTCGGTCGGAGCGCAGCTTGAAAATGCGAAAGTCTCCGAGCGGTTTTGAGCTAATCTTTTTCCACGGACGGATCATGTCAGAGTCCTTTTTCTTTTGCGGCCCAACCTTGTTTCATCAACGAAAGGAGATGCGCCAGAGCCTCCTCATGGGAACGGCCTTTCGCTTCCGCAAGCTGGCGGGCCCGCTTGTCCAGTTGTGCCGCCAGCGTGGCGGATTTTTCGATCGGGCAGCCCAGTTGCTCCAGCACGCGCGCGAGTTGCTCCAGGTTCATCAAAACAAAACGCGAATGAAGCCAAAGCTCCATTCGCGCGTTTGGCTTGGAAAATTATTGCGCGCTTTCCTGTGCGACGATGCGCACGCTTTCCACGTTCATGCGCTTCACCGGGCGGTCGCCGGGCTGGGTTTGCGTGGTGGCAATTTTTTCCAGCACCTCGTCGCCTTTGATGAGCTTCCCGAACGCCGTGTATTGCCGGTCGAGAAACCGCGGATCGCCGTGGCAGATGAAGAACTGCGAGCCCGCGGAATCGGGATTATTCGAGCGCGCCATTGAAAGCACGCCACGCACGTGGGCCTTGTCATTGAACTCAGCCTTGATCGTGTGGCCGGGGCCACCCGTGCCCCAGCTTCCCTTCTTCGCCTCGTCCTTGGTCAACGGGTCGCCGCCTTGAATCATGAAGCCCTTGATGACGCGGTGAAAACACGTGCCGTCATAAAAGCCTTGCTTCGCGAGTTTCGTGAAATTGGCTACGTGACCGGGCGCAACTTCGGGCCAGAATTCGAGGACCATTTCCCCTTCCGACGTCTTGATAATGGCAACTTCGCTCATGGTATGCAGGTTTGAGGGTTACTTGACTGAGTCCGCCGGTACAATCTTGATGCTTTCCACGTTCATGCGCTTGACCGGGCGGTTCGGCCCTTCCGTGGGCGTGGTCGCAATCTTGTCCAACACGTCTTCGCCTTTGATTAATTTACCGAACGCGGTGTACTGCCGGTCGAGATGGGGCGCTTCCGCGTGGCAGATGAAGAACTGTGAGCCCGCGGAGTTGGGATCCGCCGAGCGGGCCGCCGAAAGCACGCCCCGCACATGATGACGATCATTAAACTCCGCTTTCAACTTCTCCTTGGGCCCGCCCGTGCCCCAAGAGCCTTTCATCTTCTCATCCTTCGTGAGGGGATCACCACCCTGGATCATGAACCCGGCGATCACCCGATGGAAGCAGGTGCCGTCATAAAATCCCTCTTTCGCGAGTTTCTTGAAATTGGCTACGTGATTCGGCGCCACTTCCGGCCAGAACTCCAGCACCATCGTGCCTTCTGAAGTCTTGATGACTGCGACCTCTTTGACCTCCGCTTTGGCAGGTTCTTCCTTCTTGGTCGCGTCCTTCTTTGGTTCCTCGGCACGGACGAGCGCCGCACCGCACAAAAGCGCCAGCATGCTGGCGAAAAGCATCTTTTTCATAGGGGGCGGGAGTCTTCCATGAACCACCGCGGAAGTCACGCGCGGAATTTACCGCAACCAGCTCGAACCGTGGCCACGGTCAAGTAAGCGCAAAGCAATCCCAGCCACCGCTACGGTCCGGCTTTAGGCGGCGATGCTTTTGAGAATCCAGTCGTAACCTTTGGCCTCGAGTTCGAGCGCCAGGTCTTTGCCGCCCGTCTTAACGATACGGCCATCTACCAGGACGTGGACGAAGTCAGGGACAATGAAGTTCAGCAACCGTTGGTAAACCGACCCCGACCTAAAGCTTGAACAGCCGCTTTGATTTGGTAGAAAGCCTTGGGCAAAGTAATATATGATACCAAGGCGTGATCTGTTGCTCGCACTGGCGTTGGCATTAATAACCGGCACTGTCTCCATTGCACGCGCGGATTTTGATGCAGTCATACCGGCCTTTTATTCAGATGGTCTCGGATACGGTCATTGGTCTGTTTACAACAGCTTTACGGTCCATACAAATCTTCGAGTCACCAGTGTCGAGTATTTCAATACTGTGGAGAGTAATGCAGTCATCAGGTTTTGGGCTGGGACCAACGTCCCGCTCGCTTCGTATGTGTTCCCGACCATTACCAATGGTCCTTTCGGGCCGGAAATGATCCGCAGCAATGCCGCGCTAACTTTGTTGGCCGGGCGACGTTATTCCATTTCACTCCAAAGTGGAGCGCCGGCAGGCGGGTGGGTTCAATTCGGGTATTACATGAATGCCGCCGTGACCAATTTTAAGTTAGGCCCATATCTAAGCGATCCCGTGGCGTCCACGCTTTCAACGCGTACGGGGCTGTGGCAAGCCGGGAGCAATTATTTTTTTGAAGGCGCGAACTTTCGCTATCAGCTTCAAAGCGACCCGATCTCCCAACCACGGTTGACTGTCAAGCGGAGCAATTACAACACCGTTGTCCTTTCGTGGCCGCTTCAGCCAACAGTTTTTATGCTGCAGGAAAGTGTTGACCTACCGGGTAATAACTGGACTTACACAACAAACGAAGTTGACTCCCTCAGTGGTTCCAACCGAGTGGTCATTTCGACATCGGCAAGCAATCGATTTTACCGCCTGTTCCTCCCTTAAGAATCGTCAGGCTGCGATGCTTTTGAGAATCCAGTCGTAACCTTTGGCCTCGAGTTCGAGCGCCAGATCTTTGCCGCCCGTCTTCACGATGCGGCCATCCACCAGGACGTGGACGAAGTCAGGGACAATGAAGTTCAGCAACCGTTGGTAGTGCGTAATGACCAACTGCGCATTTTCCGGGCGCTTGAGCTTGTTCACACCCTGGGAAACCACTTTCAGAGCGTCAATGTCGAGGCCGGAATCGGTTTCGTCCAGGATGGCGAGCTTCGGTTCGAGCACGGCCATCTGGAAAATCTCGGCGCGCTTCTTTTCGCCGCCGGAGAAACCCTCGTTCACGGAGCGCTTGAGCAGATCGTCCTTCAACTCGAGGAGCTTCATCTTCTCTTTCACCAGCGTGAGGAACTCCATCGCATCAAGTTCGGGCTGGCCGTGATGCTTGCGGACTTCATTCAGCGCGGCCTTGAGGAAATAGGTGCTGTTTACACCCGGGATTTCAACCGGATATTGGAATGCCAGAAACACTCCCTCGCGCGCGCGCTCCTCGGGATCGAGTTCGAGCAAATCCTTGCTTTGGTAAATAACCTCGCCGCCGGTGACATCGTAGCCATCGCGCCCGGCAAGCACCGCTGCCAGCGTGCTCTTGCCGCTCCCGTTCGGGCCCATGACCGCGTGGACTTCGCCTGCATTGATCGTCAGACTCACGCCCTTGAGAATTTGTTTCCCCTCAACCCCCGCGCTGAGGTTTCGGATTTCGAGAATAGTTTGCTTGCTCATTTTCTAAAAAATCATCCAACGCTTCCTTCCAAACTTACTCCGAGCAGCTTTTGCGCTTCCACCGCAAATTCCATCGGCAGCTCCTTGAACACTTCCTTGCAGAAGCCGTTCACGATCATGTTCACGGCGTCCTGCGTTGCGATCCCCCGGGCGTTGCAGTAAAAAATTTGGTCCTCGCCGATCTTCGAGGTGCTCGCCTCGTGTTCAACCGATGACGACGTGTTTTTCACTTCGATGTATGGAAACGTATGTGCGCCACACTTCGCGCCGATCAACATCGAGTCGCATTGTGAAAAGTTGCGCGAGTTCGCCGCGCTCTTACGAATTTCCACCAACCCGCGATAGCTGTTTTGCCCACGTCCCGCTGAGATGCCCTTCGACACGATCGTGCTGCTCGTGTTCTTGCCGATGTGGATCATCTTC
>CAYWCK010000002.1:0-55008 GCA_964456685.1 uncultured Bifidobacteriaceae bacterium
ACGCTGCAGATCGAGATCAACGGCGTGCTGGGCACGGATTTTATCGAGAAGGAGCCGACGATTCCTGATTGGGGCAAGTTGGGCATTCAAGTGCACGGGGGTGGGCAGGCGTTGGTTCAGGTGAAGGATCTTTCGATTGAGGAACTGCCGGTTACGCCAGCGCGGGAGTTGTTCGTCGGCGCACCGGAACCGGCGGCGTTGTCGGACAACACCGGGCAGGATCGCGCAGCGGCGCAAACTGGCAGCACCAGCAAACCGGCGACTGGCGCGGAGGAACAGAAAAGGTTCACCGTCGCACCGGGGTTTGAAATGGAACTGGTCGCGCAGGAATCAGAAGGCATCGGCAAGTTCGTAGCCGTGGACTGGGACTTGCACGGCAATCTCTGGACGATGACCGCTCTGGAGTATCCGGTGGATGCGAATGAAAACGCTGCTTATGCCCGGGAACTTTATGCGAGCAAGGCCAAGGACAAGGTGGTGGTCTTCGATCGCGATGAGAAATCGCCCACCGGCTACAGCTCAAAGCCACGTGTGTTTGCGGACGGCTTGGCGATCCCGCTTGGCATCCTGCCCTTCAAGAATGGAGTTTATGTCCAACATGGACCCGAGATCGTTTTCCTGAGTGACACAGACGCGGATGGGCGCGCCGACAAACGGGAGGTGATTCTTAGCGGATTTGGGGTGCAGGATTCGCATTTGTTTCCGCATCAATTCACCCGTGCGCCCGGCAATTGGATCTGGATGGCGCAGGGCGCTTTCAATTACGGCAAGGTCAAAACCAGCACCGGCAAGGAGCAGCAATTCGATCAAACCCGCATGGCGAAGTTTCGTTATGACGGCTCGGATTTTGACATTACCTCGCAGGGGCCGTGCAACATTTGGGGGCTGGTGCTCGACGGCAACGGGCAGGCCTGGATTCAGGAAGCCAACGATTATGGCTATCCCATGATGCCGTTTCATGAGTATGCAAATTATCCCGGCTGTTCCGATGCCCAATTCAAAAGCTACGCTCCCGAATTTCCTGGCACGGCGCCGGATTTCAGAATGGGCGGCACGGGTTTGAGTGGTCTTGCTTTCACAGATCAAACTGCATATCCCGCGCCCTACGCGAACATCTTCTATCTCGCCAACCCGATCACGCGGAAGATCCAAGCCATTCGCGTGACGCCCGATGGCGTCCGTTTTCGCTACGAAAAGCTGCCTGATTTCGTGCAATCGAGCGATGAGTGGTTTCGGCCAGTGGCGCTCCGGCTTGGTCCTGACGGTTGCCTCTACCTCGTGGACTGGTACAACAAAATCATTTCACACAACGAAGTGCCTCGAAACCACCCCGAGCGCGACAAGACGCGCGGCCGCATCTGGCGGATAAAACACAAAGGCACCCAGCCGCCCGCCGTTCCGGATTTCCTCAAACTCACCGGCGACCAATTGCTGGCGAAACTCGGAGGACCTTCGCTCTCGCAAAGTCACATGGCCTGGCAGGCGATCACGGACCGGCAGTTGAAGGAGCTTGTGCCCGCGCTGCAAAAAATCATCGCTGCCAAGAAACAGCCGGTCGCCAGGCGCATCGCCTCGCTGTGGGCGCTGGAAGGCTTGCACGCCGTCGAGGTGGCCACCCTAAAGCCCTTGCTTGCGGACGCGAGCCGCGATCTGCGTCGCGAAGTCGTGCGCGCGCACCGGGACGCCGGGTTGCCGTTCGCCGACTCTTTGGCCTCGGTCGGCGCCCTCGTGGACGACGGCGATCCTGAGGTTCGCGCGGAGATTATCCGCACCGTGGGCACGATGTTGAACCAGGAAATCGCCGGCGGAAAAACCGCCGCGGATTCGCCGTTGGCCATGCGCGCGGTGGAAGTGCTGCTGAAGTTGGCGCGGGCGCCGCTCGCCGAGCCGACCATGAAAAGCACGCAAAACGGCAAAAGCATCAAAACCGGCGCCGCCTACGAGCGGGAGTTTGAGCGTTACCTGGCTCGGCTGGAAATGGAGAAACAGCCCGCCGCCGTTGCAAAATTTCTGGAAAGCCAGGCAGCGAAAACACAGCCGGTGGAAAATTTGCTCGTGGCAACCCTCGCGCTGGAACCGAAAGCCAGCGCCAGCCAGGTGGCGCAGTTGATTTCCCGTGCAGACCGGGCGCCGGGACGCGAGGAGTTGTTGCGATTGGCGCAGTTTCCCGAGGAGCCCGGCGTGAGCGCTGCCTTGACCGCAGCCTTGGAAAATCCCGCCACGCAAAAGGCGGCGTTCGCCAGTCTGCTGGAGGTTCGCCCCCGTATCGACGCCGCCAAACTTGTTCCGGTGCTCAAACCCGCAGTCCGGCGATTGCTGGCCGGCGACGCCGCGGCCGCCGCGGTGGGCATTCCCGTTGTGAGCGCCTTTCAAATCAGTGAACTCGAAGCTGAGCTCAGGGGATTTTTCGAGCGCGGATGGAAACAGGCCGTCGAGAAGGCGCGCCTCGGCGATGGGAAAATTGTCCTGTCAACGCAGCTCGAAGCCGCCTTACGTGCGCTGCGTGAACTGCGCGCGCACGGAGCGGAATTGTTCGCCACGGTTGCCCGCTCCCCGGTGAATGAGTCCGCCCGCAATGAGGCGCTCAACGCGCTCGCTGTTTCCCGCGACGAAAACGGCGCGGTTTTGCTGCTGGGCCTCTGGCCGGATTTGACTTCCAGCCAACGCCGGACCGCATTGGATCGCCTGACGACCACCAAACCCGGCGCCCAATCCGTGGTGGACGCGATCAAGTCTGGAGTCATCGACAAGATGGACGTGCACGGTCCCGCATTCGACAAAATGCAAACCGTCCTGGGGGAGGCCGCGGGATTGCAGGAGTTGTTCGGCGACATGGCCGCTTTGTATCGCCCCTGCCTGCGGCTCAACGGTGCCGACAATGCCTGGGCGGAAACAGACCTCACCTTGGAGGGCGCCTTTACTGTCGAGACTTGGGTGAAACTGGACGGGGGCATTGACAACCAGGATGGCATTCTTGGAGCGGCTGGAGTTTTGGATATGAATTTTGCCGGGGGCCTCTTGCGGGTTTATGCCGGCGCTGAATTGGGCGACGTCATCATCGCAAAGAAGCAGATGAATGCTGACGTCTGGACACATTTTGCGGTCACGCGCGACAGCCAGGGACAATTCAAGATCTACCGCAATGGGGAATTGGAAAACAACGAGTCCAAGCCGGTGTCGGCGCGCTTTGAGCATTGCCAGATTGCCTGGACCACCCCCAATGGCGGCACTGCGGGCTGGCTTGCCGAGTATCGGATTTGGAATCGGGAACGCACGGCCGACGAGATTCGCGCCGACTTCGATCGCAGTTATGAAAGCGAACAAGCGCCTGGGTTGGTCGCTTACTTCTCGGGATCGCACTGGGGCAAATTGCGCAATGGAGCACGAGTGGAGAAGAGCCAGGATTTTCCACCGTTGATGACGGCCGCGCAGGCGCAGGAATTGGCGTTGAAGTTCTCCAAGTATCGGACTCTGGC
The DNA here is from genome assembly GCA_964456685.1 of uncultured Bifidobacteriaceae bacterium. Classification (GTDB taxonomy): domain Bacteria; phylum Verrucomicrobiota; class Verrucomicrobiia; order Limisphaerales; family JADLHS01; genus CAYWCK01. The sequence goes on from CAYWCK010000002.1 coordinate 3,477, forward strand.
CGGGCAGCCGGGTGATGCGGCGAAAGGGAAGGCCCTGTTACAGACAGTTTGCCAGGTGTGCCACACCGTCGGGGCGCAGGGCGGCCAAATCGGGCCGGTGCTCACGGGTGCCGGCGCGATGGGCGTGGAGTCATTGTTGCGAAACATCCTCACGCCGAACGCGCAGATGGAGCCGGGCTACCGCTTGTTTCGGATCGCCCTGAAAGACGGGGAAGTGCTCGACGGGCGCTTGATGGCGGAGGACGCAAACTCCTTTGTGCTGCGCCGGCAGAACACGGCGGATTTGCGTGTGGAAAAAGCATCGGTGCGGCGAGCCTGGTTCACCAAGACGAGCCTGATGCCCGAAGGCTTGCTGGACGGGATGAAGCCAGAAGAAGTGAGCGACCTGTTCGCTTACCTGAAAACGCTGAAGTAAGGCAGCGATCAACACCGTTGCCGCACTGGGTTCTGCGCGACTACGGATCGCCTGCCAATTCATTCAAATCGGCAACAAGCGATGCGGCGTCATGTAACAGCCAAGTCGGAGTCCGCCTTTGAAAGTGGGCTGAGGAGAAATGGAGACCATGATCGGGATGGTTCAGAAGTCACACCCGCCATCGCTTTTCGCCTTGATAATAAAGGGTCTTTTCGCGCTCGCAATAAATCTCGTCACGCCTCGTTGAACCCACAACCACAGCCCTCCCTCTCACTCTTGCTGACAGTTGCGGTGTCAGCAGAAATGGTCGTAAATCAACCATTGACTCCAATACCGAAGCGGGCGGAAGCGCGAATCGGTCAAGTGTAAGTCAAGTTATTGGTCAAGTTGCGCACGCCAGAAATCCAAGGGCTCGCGACAAGGGAGGCGGCGGCGCTACGGGTTGCGGCGCCGGTGTCCAACGGCATGCTCAAAGGCGATCCCGGAGCGGTCGCGCGATGTTTGACCAATGGTCCTGGAACTCAGCGGGTGGGTTGCCGAGATCCGCAGCCTTCCCGCATCGGAAGTCTGCAAAATTCACCAGGGTTAAAAATGCATGCGAGCGAGTGGCGATATGCGCCGTCTGCCGAGGCTTGCTTATATCCATGCTTTTTGTATAAAACACTGCAAACTCCTCAGATGTCCGACCTATTCTGTGATCCCGTGCAATCGCCTCGTTTTGAAACCACGCACTGGAGCGTGGTGTTGCAGGCGGGTGGAGGGATATCGCCAGAATCACAGGCGGCGTTGGAAAAGCTTTGCGGCGCCTATTGGTATCCGCTTTACGTTCACGTTCGGCGGTTGGGCTGGCTCGAAGAGGATGCCAAAGATTTGACCCAGCAGTTTTTCGCGCGCTTTCTCGAACGCAAATACCTCCAACTGGCTGATCCCGATCGAGGACGCTTCCGGTCTTTTCTGCTGACGGCTCTGAAAAACTTTCTGGCCAATGAATGGGAGAAAATCCGGACACAGAAGCGCGGCGGCCAGCAGATCATCAGTTGGGATGGCATTGACCCCGAATCGCGGTATCGGCTTGAACCCACGGATTCGCTTTCGCCTGACTTGCTTTATGAAAAGCGCTGGGCGGCGGTCTTGTTGGATCAAGTGTTGGCCCTGATCCGAGAGGAATACGTTCAGGCCGGGCGTGAAAAGGAATTCGACAAACTGAAAGGTCATGTCTGGGGGACAGCGGGGACAGCAGACTACGCGACGATTGCAGCCGAACTTGGCGTTGAGCAGGGATCGGTCGCAGTGGCCATCCACAGACTGCGCAAACGATTCCGCGAATGTTTGCGGCATTCAGTCGCGCGGACAGTGGCATCACCTGACGAGGTGGAAGTGGAGTTGCGGCATCTGCTGACGGTTCTGAGCCGGTGAGTTTGTTTTCAACGGCCAGCGGAAATAGTTCGGTCGTTTTCCGGTAGAAGATTTTGATGAGCGAACGCACGACAACGTCAACGGTTGCAAGTCCGGCCAACCGCATTTGTCCGCGATGCGGTGTGGTGGTGGGAGGATTTGGCCCGGAGGGGTTGTGCCCGGCCTGCCTGATCCGCGAAGGATTGGAGGAATTGACCGCTGTCATCCAGCCGGCGGCAAGTCCGGCGGGTTTGTCCCGACAGTTTGGCGACTACGAATTGCAGGAGGAAATCGCCCGGGGCGGCATGGGCGTCATCTATCGTGCGCAACAAGTAAAACTCAATCGCACGTTAGCGGTGAAGATGATCCTGGCCGGGCAACACGCCGGGGTTTCTGAACTGGCTCGTTTCCGGGCCGAGGCACAAACCGCCGCGCAACTTCAGCATCCGAACATTGTCGCCATCCACGAAGTCGGGGAGTGCGACGGGCTGCCTTTCTTCTCGATGGATTATGTTGCCGGGCAAAACCTGGCACAACTTGTCGGCAATACGCCGCTGCCAGCCAAACGCGCGGCGGCCTACCTTCAGAAGATTGCGGCGGCTGTTCAATATGCCCACCAACGAGGCGTGCTGCATCGCGATCTCAAGCCATCCAATGTGCTGATTGATTCGGCCACGGACGAGCCGCGAGTGACGGACTTTGGCCTGGCGAAGCGGATGGAAGGCGACGCAAGCCTGACGATGACCGGTCAGGTGCTCGGCTCGCCGGGTTTCATGCCGCCGGAGCAGGCCACGGGCAAGCAAGGCGAGATTGGGCCGGCGAGCGACGTGTACTCGCTGGGGGCGATCTTGTATCACCTGTTGACGGCGCGCCCACCGTTTGTGGCTGAAACAGTACCGGCAATATTGCGAATGGTCGCGGAGACTGAACCAATTTCTCCGCGCCTGTTGAACGCGAGTATGCCGCGTGATCTGGAAACGGTTTGCCTCAAATGTCTGCACAAAGAACCAACGCGCCGTTACGCGACTGCGCAGGAGTTGGCCGAAGAACTCAGCCGGTTCTTACGGGACGAACCAATCCATGCGCGTCCCGCAGGGACAGTGGAAAAAGCATGGCGCTGGTGTCAACGCAATCGGGCGTTGGCTGTTGCGGGTGCGGCAGTAGTGTTGTTGTTGCTGACTGTGGCGATTGGCTCTTTGGTGGCTGCCATGAGGATTGACCGGGAGCGCCAGCGAGCGGAGGAGAATGCCCGCGCGGAACAACAGGAGCGTCAGCGGGCCGAACGACTTGCGGAGGCAAATCGGGTGAATCTTTATGCCGCGCGGATCAAGGTCGCGGAACAAACTTTCAGAGAGGGAGACATCATTCACACACTCGAAACATTGGAATCGCTCCGTCCGCAGCCCGGTCAGAAGGATTTGCGCAGTTTCGACTGGCATTATCTGATGCAGCTTTGCCGGAGCGAACGCCTGACCTTGAAGCACGACAAGCGCGTCAACACGGTTGCCTATTCGTCGGATGGCAAGATTTTGGCCACAGCCGGCGAGGACTCAATTGTGCGGATATGGAACTCGACCAACGGAATTGAGATCGCTCGCTTGACCGGACACACCGGCGTTATCGGGTCGGTGGTGTTTGCTCCGGATGGCAACACCATGGTCAGTGCCGGTGCGGATGCCACCGTGCGCATATGGGATTTGAACGGGGCGCGGTTGGTGAAGGAGTTGCAGGCCGATACGAACTCACTGACGAGTCTGGCTTTTTCGCCGGACGGCAGCTTGCTTGCCGCAGGTGAAGGCGTGGTGGCAAACAATTCCGGCAATCCGGTAACCCGATATGTACCGCAGGGAACACCCGGCCGAATTTTCTTATGGGAAACAAAAGCGTTTGCCTTAATGCGAACTGTCCCTGGCCATACGGGGGGTGTAAAGTCGCTCGCCTTTGCTCCGACCGGCACGTCATTGGCATCGGGTGGAGTTGACCGGCGGGTGCAACTGATCAATGTGGCTGACGGCAGCATTCTGGCGAGTCAGACAAATTTTTCCGGACCAGTTTTTGGCGTGACCTACTTGGCACGTGGTGATGCGTTGGTGGCGACCGGCTGGTTTCCGTATCACGAATCTGGGGAAATCAAGGTGCTGGACGCGCACAGTTTGGAGGAGAAGCTGATGCTCCCGACCAATGCCGGCCGAGTCGCTTGTCTGGCGGCGTCGCCGAATGGAAAATGGATTGCGACGGCCGGGGTGGATAATACCGCGCGGCTTTGGGATATCGCCACCGGGGAGGAATTGATGACGTTCCATGGTCACACGGCGGGGATCTTCGGTCTGGCCTTTGACCCGAATGGTGAGTCCCTCGTCACGGCAGGATGGGACGCAACTGTGAAATTGTGGGGCTTGCGCAGCACTTCGGTGCGCCAACGCATTCCGACACCTAACTCCTATTCAGTCGCGTTTTCTCCCGATGGCAGCCTGCTGGCTTGCGCAGGAACGGAGGTGGAACTGCGCGAAGCCAGTTCTGGAAGGCTGCTGGTGAGTTGGCCGGAATTTAAGTCGTCTGACCTCATGCTGGCCTTCACGGCGGATGGTCGCACTTTGGTGGCTGCTGGGAACGACGGCATAGCCGCTGTCTTCGATGTGCCAACTCGGACATTTCGCCGCACATTCCAGATTCATCAGAGCCGGGTTTGGGGTCTGACACTTTCGCCCGACGGAAAGACCTTTGCCAGTGCCAGCGGGATGGGCGATCCGACCGTGAAGCTGTGGGATGCGGATTCCGTTCCCCCTTTGAGAACATTCAGCGGACACAGTAACTCAGTGCAAGGAGCGGTCTTCGCCATGGATGGCCACACCTTGGTTTCCGGTAACTGGACTGAAATTAGATTTTGGGATCTGGCCTCCGGAAGGAATGTGAAGACATTACCAGGAGCTGCGATACGACTCGCAATCTCGCCCGATGGAAAAAATCTAGCATCTGGTTCGTCCAATCGCCGCATCCGGCTACAGGACGTTGTAACAATGAAAGAACTAGCTTTGCTCACCGGACACAAAGACGAGGTATACGATTTGGCCTTTTCGCAAGACAACCTCCTGCTCGCGTCGGCTAGCTGGGACGGCTCGGTAAAGCTCTGGCAGGTGGCCAGCGGTCAGGAACTGCTGACCATTCCATCAAAGTCCGGCGTAGTGTGGTGCGTAGCGTTTTCGCCTGATGACCGTGTGCTGGCCTTCGGCTCCGGCTCGAACATTAAAGGCAGCGGTGAAGTGACCATCCTCCGCACCGGGCAAGACTCGACCAAACCAATTGCCCGATAGGCTCGGTCCGAAAGTCGCAGTCGCCGGGCAAATTCTTTGATTCATTTCCTGTAATCTTCCATCCCCATTCCGGTAGCAAGCGGTGTAATCCTATGCTGCGTCCAATCTATAACTATCGAAGTCAACTGGCCTATGGTGTCTCAAGCCCGGTCAAACACAGGACCGGAAGGCATCGGTCGCGTGTCTGGACCTTTGGCCTTGTCGCTGTCTTGGGGCTCTTCGGAGTGACACCGAATCGACTATTCGGCCAAATCCTTTTCTTCGAAGACTTCGACGCCGATCACACGGCGAACTGGGCGGTGAACGCCTCGCCTGGCACGCATCCGGTCAACGTCTTTTTTGATTACAGCAGCGTCGGCATTCCGTCGGCCCCGAACTCCGGAGGCACGACGCGCGGGCTGAAACTCCAGGCCAACACGGCGGGTAATGTGCTCGGGGGTGTCAGCGTATCACCGCTGGGCCAAAACTTCACCGGCAACTATCGCCTGCATTTCGATCTCTGGATGAATTTCAATGGACCGCTCAACGGCGGGGGCAACGGCACGACGCAATTCGGTGGCGCGGGCGTGGGTGTCACCGGTGCGACGCCGCAATGGTCCGGTTCGAGTGGTTTGGAGGGGGTTTGGTTTGCCTGGACTGGTGAGGGCGGCACTACGGCGGATTATCGGGCCTACTCAGCCAACTCGAACAACTACGTTCCAGCCAGCAGCGTATATTTCGCCGGGACATCCACCTCACCCGACGCGCGCAACGGATCGCACCCTTACTACTCTGGATTCGGCAGCAAAACCGCTCCTGCGGCGCAACTCTCTGCCTACGCTCAGCAAACCGGCAGCACGCCCGTTGGCACTCTTGGATTCACGTGGCTGGACGTCACGGTCACCAAGTCGGGCAACCAGATTACCTGGGCCATCAACGGTCTGCCGTTTGCCAAAGTGGACGCCAGTTCGTTCGCACTCTCGACGAATATTTTGTTCAACTATTTTGATCTCAATTCGACCACATCAACTGATCCCAACGCTCCGGCCCTCTTGTTTGCACTCATTGACAACGTCCGGGTCGAGGTCGTGCCAGCGCTCTTCACCGTCACGGGCGGTGGCGCGGATTGCGCTGGCGTGCCCGTAGGGTTGAGCGGATCGGAAACGGCCGTGGAGTATCGCCTCAGCCGGGGCGGATTGTTTACAGGCCAGATCGTCACCGGCACAGGCGGGGCTCTGAGTTTCGGCAATCAAACCAGTTCCGGAGTTTACACGGTGATCGCCAGCAACGTGATTTCGGCGGCAACTATCACAATGAGCGGTTCCGCCAGCGTGACGATCAATCAATCGCCCGCGATCACTTCTGGGCCGACTCCAGCGAGCACGGTGAAATCCGCCGGTGAATCAGTTGCTTTTACCATTACCGCTTCCGGCGCCGGGCTGAGTTACCAATGGCAACGTGACGGCACGAACTTGCCCAATGGAGGCAGTATTTCTGGCGCCACTAGCTCCACTTTGACCATCAATCCGGTGCAACCCACCGACGCCACCGACGCCGGGCATGGCTACACTTGTGTGGTGAACGGAACCTGCGCTCCCGCGGCGGTTTCGTCCGAGGCGTTGCTCAGCGTCCTTCCCTTAAACCGATGGCGAGGTGACGGCGCAGCCAATCAATGGAACTTCAGCGACGCAAATTGGTTCTACGGCCCCTACGCAGATGGCGTCACGACGATTTTCGACGACGCAGGATCGAACAACGTTCCGGTCAATATCACCACAGCCGTCGCACCCGGTTTGATGCTGGTCGCATCCACGGGCAGTTACACGTTCAGCGGCAGCGGCTCGATTAGTGGTTCGGCCTCGTTGACCAAAACCAACATCGGCGTGCTGCGCCTCGCCACGAGCAATTCCTTCACGGGCAACGCGTTCGTGCTCGATGGCGTCCTCGCAGTCCAGCACAACCAAGCTTTGGGCTCCACCGCTGGGGTTACCACGGTTTCCAATCGAGGCTCAGTGCGAATTGAAGGAAACGGTTTACTTATCGCCGAGCCGCTGACCTGCCTCGAACCGCTTTATACGGACCTGACAGGTTTTCCCACCAACAGCTTGCTCGACAATCTTGCCAACACCAATACCTGGTCAGGCGCCATAACCATGGGACTCACGGGAGAGAACGCGCCCATCAAATCTTCCAGCGGTCAGTTGGTTTTGGATTCACCAACGCCGATTGCCGGCCCCGGAACATTGATGCTGACCGGCGATGGCACAACGCTCGTACGCAGCAGCGTCGCTTCGTCCGTGCCTTTCATCGAAGCTTACCCGGGAGGCGAACGATATTTGTACGGCGATACTTATTCCACCGCGTCACTTCTGATTTTGGGTTCTTCAACCGTGGTGGTCACGAACGGTCAGATTTTCAATGGAAGCGCGTTTGGGATTTTTTGCTCCAGCGGACGATTTGAGACCCGCGGCAGCACCAGCCTGACGGCACCGTTGACACTGCGGGCCGGCAGTCTGCGCGCCAATGGCGGCACGCTCACCTACTCGCGCACCGGAAATCCCAAGTTCAGCAGCGACTACAATTGTTCGCTCGAAACGGCAGGGCCTTCTGACCAAATCGTTTTCAACACTGCCGTGCAGGATGATTTCGGACACGCCTTCGGGGCTACGCTGATCAACGGTCCCGGAACCGTCGTGCTGAATGCGGGTGACACCGGCCCGAATCGATACCTGGGATCCTGGCTGCTGCTGGATGGAACGCTGAAACTGAACCATCCCTCCGCACTCGGCGGGAATTGGATCCGCTTGTCCGCGGGAACGGTGATGACGGGGGTGGATGGCGGCGGAGCATTTGCGAGCTCTTGTCTAGTGGATGGCAATGCCACGATTGTAATCGGTCGCCAGACACCTGGTAGCACGGTCAGCAATTATTTCGGCACGCTCCTCGTCGGCACACTCGGAGTCCCCTCGACCTTGACTGCCCGCCCGGGCGCAGGAGTTTCTCCCGGCGGAATCGCCCAACTGAGTTTCGGCAATGTGGATTTGGGTTACGCCAATCAGTCCTTCAGAATTCAGAACCAAGCCGGCGCAAATTGTCAGATGGTCTTCAACGGCGTCGTCGGGGATTCCTACGGCCCGCAAGCACTCGTAAAGGATGGAGACGGAGGCATGTTGCTGCTGGCCGCGAATACGTATCGCGGCGGTACAGTTCTTAGCAACGGCGTGCTGCTCGTTTCCAACAACACCGGCAGCGGCACCGGCACGGGCGACGTCACCGTGTGGGGCGGCGTCCTCGGTGGAAACGGACGTATTGCGCGTTCGGTCGTGGTGAAATCCAATGGCGTTCTGGCCGTTGGCAGTTCGATCGGGTCGCTCGCGATCTCAAACACCCTGACTTTCGAAGCCGGCGCCACGAATCTGGTGGAGGTTGATCTCGGCACCGGAACTAATGACAGCGTCGTTGGCCTGACCAACGTGAGCTATGGAGGCACACTCGTGGTGTCCAATGTCGGTTCCCAGCCGTTCACCAACGGTGCGGCCTTGAAAATTTTTGACGCGTTGACTTATTCGGGTGCGTTTGCGGCCATCGTACCGAACTACCCCGGTCCCGGTCTGGCATGGGATACCAGCACGCTGCCATCCGATGGCACTTTGCGGGTGCAGGAGTTGGGCAACTCATCTCCCACGGTGCAATTGCTGATTGCCAATCAGACCAATACTTACGGTGGCAACTTCAACTTCATTTTCCCGACGAACACGTTCACCGATCCGGATGCCGGCCAGACTTTGACCTACAGCGCGAGCAATTTACCGCCCGGCATTCTGTTTACGCCCGCCACGCGCACCTTCGCCGGCACACCCACGGCGGTGGGCTCAAACTGGGTCACAGTCACGGCGACGGATAATGGCACGCCGGCGCTGAGCACGAACACCAGCTTTGCCATCGTCAGTGGTAAAGCCCCCTTGGCGATTTCGGTGAACAATGCGTCGCGCGCCTACGGAAATTTCAATCCTGCATTTGAAATCATCATTTCCGGACTCGTGCTGGGTGATCAATGGTGGCAGCTCGCCTTCTACCCTTACGCCGACTCATCTGCCACCGACGGCAGTCCGATCGGGACGTACCCGATCACAGTTCACGGGGGGCTGGATCCCAATTACGAAGTCACGACCGCGGACGCGCTGTTGACCGTCACCAACGCGCCTTTGGTTGCCGTTGTGGCCAGTGCCTGCCGGCCTGTGGGACAAACCAACGGGACGTTCACCGGCACTATGATCGGCGGCTGGTCGGGCGATAATCTCGCCCTCGAATTCAGCACCGCGGCGACGCCGGCCAGTCCGCCGGGCGCGTATGCGATCGTTCCGGTCATCAACGACCCAGCGGGCAGGCTCACCAACTACGCGGTCACGCTGATCAATGGCACTCTTACCGTGGAACTGGTTGACAGCGATCCGCAATTCACCGTGCTCCACGATTTTGGTTTCACCAATCTCATCGGTCACGCGGTGAGTGGCGAGTTGCTCGCCGCGTCGGACGGGTGGTTGTACGGCGCAGATGGACGGGCAGTGTTTCGGATTCAACCAGGCGGATCCAATTACACTTTGGTCCGGGTGTTAACAGCGGCAGACGGAATCACGAGTCCAGCGGGAACTTTGATTGAAGATACGAACGGTGTGCTCTATGGCATCGGAAATTCAACGAATTCATCTGCAGGGGCTGTTTGGAAAATGAATCGCGACGGCACCGGATTGGCGCTGCTTCACAGTTTTGCCGGACCGCCGAGTGATGGGGCATCGCCGTTCAGTGTGATTGAAGGCAGTGATGGTTTTCTCTACGGCACTACCGCGTCTGGTGGCGCGAATTCCGCCGGCACGGTGTTTCGGCTGGCGAAGGATGGGAGCAGTTACGCGCTGCTTTACGAGTTTCCCAACTATCTCAACGGCTATCTGCCGAACGCGCCGTTGATCGAGAGCACCAACGGTGCACTCTACGGCGTCACCGGTTGGGGCGGAGCTGGCGGCTTGAATGGTGGGGGCGTGGTGTTCCGGATCGAGAAAGACGGCACCGGCTTCCAACGGCTCCATAGTTTCATGGATGGCCCGACCGACGGAAGCTATCCTCGGGCGCACTTGCTGCGCGCCAGCGACGGGATGCTTTACGGCACGACTGCTTCCGGCGGACCGGATTTTCTCGGCACCATCTTCCGGCTGAATCATGACGGCAGCGGCTATTCGGTGTTGAAGAGCTTTGCGGGCGTCTGGCCGTACGAAGGCGTGGACGGAGTCTATCCCGCCGCACCATTGGTCGAGGGCACCAACGGCGTGCTCTACAGCACCACATTCTACGGCGGCACGAACCTGTCCGGCGTCGTCTTCAAGTTGGATAAAGACGGTTCAAATTTCGCAGTGTTACATGACTTGGGTGAGGGAGGCGATGGTGGAAAGGACGCGAAATCCTCGCAGACGGGTTTGATCCAAGCGCCCAATGGCAGGCTTTATGGGTCGGCAAGGATAAAATCTGTCGGACCGAGTGGCAGCGCGTTCTACACCTTGGAGGGCGACGGCTCTAACTACGCCGTGATCTATCGCTCTTCGATAAGCGGTGGCGACGGTACTGCCCCCCGGGCGAACCTGCGTGAAGGCAGTGACGGCATTCTCTACGGTTCCACCTCAACAGGCGGAGCGAATGACCTCGGCACGGTTTTCAGGATTGGGAAAGACGGCGCCGACTATGCACAGCTCCATAGTTTTGGCGGATTTCCGACGGACGGCAGTGAGCCGGCGGGCCGGGTACTTGAAGGCGCGGATGGTTGGCTGTACGGCACGACCCAGACTGGGGGCAGTATTGATGCGGGCCAAATGCCTGGCAGTGGAGGCGGTACTGTCTATCGCATTTACAAAGACGGCACTGGCTTCACCTTGTTGCACAGTTTTGGGTCCGTAACCAACGATGGAATTCTCCCGCGCAGTGGGTTGTGGCAGGACGTGGATGGAATGCTCTACGGCTGTACTGTGATCGGCGGTGTTGTAGGACGGGGAGTAATTTACAAGCTGAACACGAATGGCCTTGGCTACACCATTCTGCACGACTTCGTTGATTCGAACTCAGGCTATGCACCGCTAGGCGAACTGGTCGGCGACACGAACGGTTTTCTATATGGCGCTACGGATTCCGGCGGCGCTGGCTCCGTCGGGGTGATCTTCCGCCTCAAATCCGATGGCACAAGTTTTACCGTCTTGCATGATTTCGACTATCCTACCGCCGGGTTCGGCGGGTCTGGCCTTTTGCTCGCCAGCGACAATTCGCTCTATGGCGTAACCTCTGCCGGGGGAATCACGGGTGGGGGCGCGGTTTACAAAATCAACCGCGATGGCTCCGGTTTTCAAATTCTCTACCATTTTGTCGGCGGCAGCCGCGATGGCAGCCAGCCCGGCGGCACTTTGACTGAAGGTTCGGATGGCCGGATTTATGGAACCACCGCAGCCGGCGGCAATGACGGGTTTGGCATCATCTTCAGTTTGGAGAAAGACGGCACTGGATACTGTACGCTGCACCATTTTGTTCCCACGACAATCAACATCCTCAGCGATCAAGGTGTGATCAGCGGGAGTGACGGAAATTTGTACGGCTTTGGCGCCAACACAGGCCCGCTCGGCTTCGGCAACCTCTTTCGCTTGTCGCTCGCCGCGAATGGGCGTCCAGTGGTTGGAACTCCCATCGCCAACCAGACCAACTCTTATGGCGGCGTTCTCAATTTCACTTTTGCCGCCAACACTTTCACTGATCCGGACGCGGGGCAGACCTTGAGTTATTCCGCAAGCGGGTTGCCGCCGGAAATTTCCTTTGACGGTCCTACGCGCACTTTTAGTGGCACGAACATCAGCGTGGGAAATTATTCGATCACCGTTACAGCCACCGACGATGGCGCACCAGTTCTGAGCACCAATGACGTTTTCGACTTGGTGGTGGAAAAGGTGCCACTGCTTGCCTCGGCGGAAAATAAGATTCGCGGATACGGAGCGGCCAACCCTCCGTTAACCATTTCGTACAGCGGGTTTGTTCTGGGTGAGTCGGAGGCGGTCTTGGGTAACCCGCCGCTTGTGGGGACGGGTGCCGCTCCGGGGAGCCCGGTCGGCACCTACCCGATCACACTGACAGGTGGATCGGACGCGCATTACTCGCTGACCTTGAGCAACGGCCTCCTGTCCGTGACGAATGTCTCGCTCGTGGTCACTGCAAATGACACGAACCGACCGTATGGCCAGACGAATCCTGCACTCACCGGTGTGGTCAGTGGAGTCGTCAACGGGGACAACATCACCGCTGACTTCGTCACCACGGCAACTCAAGCCAGCCCACCAGGGGCGTATCCGATTTCGCCGGTGTTTAACGATCCAAACAATCGCCTCCCCAACTACGTCGTGACCACGAATCTCGGTGTGCTGACGATTGATTGCGCGCCCACGCTGACGGTGACGACGACTGCCGATTCAGGTTACGGCTCGCTTCGTGATTGCATTGCCAATATCTGCCCTAGTGGGGCGGTTAATTTTGCAGTGACTGGCGTGATTGCCCTGACGAGCGACCATCTCCCGGTGGATCGGAGTGTCAACATCGTCGGCCCGGGTGCCACCCATCTCACTCTCAACGGCGGTGGAAGTTGGCAACTCTTCAACGTCACCACCGGTGTGGTTGCGATCAGCGGTCTGACGCTCGCCAACGGCAGCGACAGCGCCTCCTTCTCCGTCGGTGCCGCTGTGCGCAACAACGCGAATCTCACGGTTCGCGAATGTGTCTTCACCAACAACCTCTCGGAGGCTTCCGGCGGCGCGATATTCAACCGTCCCGATGGTGTGCTCGTGGTGGATCGTTGTCTGTTCGTCGGCAACCGCGCCGTGGGTGCGTTCCAAGGCGGCGGCAACGCCGGAGCGATCGCCAATCAGGGTGTGATGTTCATCACCAACTCCACGTTCTCCGGTAACAGCGCCGGCTTCACTGCCGGGGCGATCCGCAACACCGGCGACATGACCATCGAAAGCTCCACCTTCACCGCCAATACCGCGTCTGAATGCACCGATTGCGTTGGACTCCCCGCAGTCATCGGCCATTCCGGCAGCAGCGCTGTCCTGCACAACACCATCGTCGGCGGCAATACCAACGTTCTCGGCACCTTCCGCGATGTGAGCGGGGCCATGGACGGCGGGGACTACAACCTCGTTGAATTCGCCAGCGGCTATGTGACTACTGGGACCAATGATCTGCTGGGTGTCTCGCCTGTGCTGGGACCGTTGGCCGACAACGGCGGGCCGACGTGGACGCACCTGCCGTTGCCCGGAAGTCCGGTGATCGATGCGGGCGATCCGTCAACTCTTCATGCGGTGGACCAACGCGGAATCGTGCGTCCCGTGAACGGTCGTGCAGACATCGGCGCGGTGGAAGCCCCCCCGCCGGTGACACCGCCGACGCTCAGCATCGTACCGGGCGTTGGTAACGTAACGATCTCCTGGACTCCGTCCACGTCCGGCTTCGTGCTGCAAACCAACCTCACCCTCAACCCGTTCACGTGGGGTGACGCTGCTTCTGGAAGCACAAACCCGATCGGCGTTTCTCTGGGTAGCGGTCAACTATTCTTCCGCCTACGGAACTGATTTCAGCTCCGGCATCTTTCGTCATAAAAACAATTTGTAACAAAGCCGCGATGCTCGCGTTCACCTTCTTGCTCACACCGCGTCTTGCTCGCGCGAGTGAATGCGGTGCCGGTGGAAATACCTACTGGCGGGTCACGACGCCCGAGTTGAGCGCCCGCTTTACATTGGACCGCACCAACGTCTATTGCACGTCCGGCGCCGTTCTCCGCGGGACGCGTCGAGCCGGGGAAGATTCCACGGCCCACACAAATCTCTTTTCGCGCGATTTCCTCAACGTTGAGCTGGGCCGGCCACTGGCCTTGGAACACCCGGAGGGCACAGCCAACCTGTTTGTGTGTGGCAGCGATGGCTACGTTTACTGTGTGGACGCCAACCACGGAGCCACGCAATGGGGCCGGAGCACCAAGCGCGCGACTTGTAGTTCGGACACGATTATCGCCACGCCGGTGGCGCAATTGCGGCACCTGTCGAACAGCAATTTCCAGAACGCGGTCGCAACGGATCTCGTTTTTGTCGGCACTGCCAACGCCTGTAGCACGACGAATGTTAACCGCATCATCGCCTACCGCGCCGACACTGGAGCGATCGTTTGGTCGCACAACGCCACCGGGACTTACCGCTACGGCACCATTTACGGCATGGCCGTGGATTACGAGCGAAACGTCCTTTACGTCACTGCGGGGGGATGATGATAGCCAAAGTCTGCCCACCGTGTTCGCTTTGAACTCTGTTACGGGGGCGCGGCTTTACACGCGCAGCCTGGGTGAAATCAGGATGCCTCCCGTTCTGGCGAACAATGGAGTCTTCGTAGCGACGCACCACGCGACCCTCTTTAAGCTCGACCCCAATACTGGTGCAACGAGCTGGCAAGCGAATTTTACCGCGACCTCCTATACTCGAAATGGTCCGGTGGTAGATGCGCCGATTAACATGGTTTACGTCGTGGATACATCAGGAAGATTAGTTGGCTTTCGAGATGTCTGCACCATCACGGTTCAGCTTTGGGCAACGGCACTTGGCGGGGCGAAAGTTTCGTCGGCACCGACGATTCATTCACCGACCCATAAGGTTTATGTTGGATCTTCCGCTGACAGAGCGTAACAAATCAACCGCCTCACTGGAGCAACCGAAAGTTACGCAACCATTTCCACAGCGGACTGGAACGTTGGCGATGTCGCTGCTACCCAAAACCCCGGCGAAGTTCTGGACAGCTTTCGGCTGGTCGCGGCGGGTGGAAGCCAGCTCGCTTAGCCACACGCGCGCGCGTTCGGCCCACGCGTAGCGATAGCTGTGCAAGGAGACCCCGCTCACTCCGACTAATTGGCAACGGCGGCTGAACAAACTGCCCCGATCGGATTCCTTCATGCGCGCCAGATTGGGAAAGAGCAAACCGTCGCCCGGCAAATCGCTGAGCAGATTTTCCAGATCGGCACCGAAGTGTAGTTGCACCAACGAACCGGTTTTGCGGCGATTGAAGCTGATGAGCTTGGTGCTCCAATCCACATTGTCGGCCGACAGCGTGGCGATGTCGGTCTGGGCGCCCCCCGTGTGCCAGAGCATTTGGTAGTACGCGATCCACTCCGGGTTGCGTTCGCCAGCGAGCACCTTGCGGTGTTCTTCCAACGTGATCGCGCGTTTCAATTTGTACTCCACCTTGGGCCAGCGTTTGCGGGGCAGGATGGGCCAGGCGAGCCAGTTCATATCGAGCGCGAAGTTGTGGAGGCGACGCAAATAGACATTGCTGGAAATGGTCCCAGTGGTGAGGACCGTCAACAGCTGCTCGGCGCGGGTTTCCAGGACCGGCAACTGGCGCAGGGAATCGAAGGCGGCCTCGCGCATCGCGCTCTGCCAGCGCTTCAGGGTTTCACCGCGCTTGGTGCTGCCCGCCGAATCCATGACGTTCTGCCAGGTGCGTTTGAGGAACTCGGGATCACCGGCGACGAGGTACGCGCGCGCGATCTGCATGTTCACCTGCGGCTGGCGATAGGCCTCGTTGCGCGCGTGGAACAGGCGCTGGGCTTCATCGCGAACACGGGTTCGGAGGCTCTCTTGTTTTCCAGTGTGGTTGTTCTGGACGTAGTAAACACCCGCTCGGCGGAAGAGTCGGTATTGCGGCTTCATACGCTTGGTGAAGCGTAGCGGGCCAAAGCCACTGTGATTAAGGTGCAGTGGGTGATGAGTCCCGAATCACTGAGCGCGGCGTGGGAGCGAAACGCGGTTTGCTGACACGTGTGCTGACAGTGAAGTCGCCATGGCTCTATAAGAGCTTGATGCACACGCATCAAGAAATGGAGCCAATGGTCGGGATTGAACCGACGACCTACGGTTTACGAAACCGTTGCTCTACCACTGAGCTACATTGGCTTCCAACTTGTCTTAAAGCTAGCCGGCTCGCGGAAATCGAAGCAAGCAAAAACCCTTTTCGCATTGGGTTCGGTTCAACGTTCCAGCGTCGTGGCCGCGCGGGCAGAGAGGACTTTCCGGGAGGGGACGTAACCCGCAATGAAGCTGCGATAGAATTCCGCGAACGTTCCTGCGGCCAACGCCGCGCGCACATCCGCCATAAGCTGGAGATACATGTGCGAGTTGTGGACGCTGACCATCCGCAGGCCGAGAATTTCGTTCACGTTCAGCAGGTGTCGGAGGTAGGCGCGCGTGAAATTGCGGCATGCATAGCATGCGCAGCCTTCTTCGATCGGCCGGAAATCCGCCTTATAGGCGCCGCCTTTCAAACTGTACTGGCCCTTGCGCGTAAACGCCGTTCCGTTGCGGGCGACGCGCGTTGGCAGTACGCAGTCAAACATGTCCACCCCCCGCGCCACCAGTTCCACCATCTGCGCGGGCGTGCCCAGCCCCATGGCGTAGCGGGCCTTGTGCGCGGGCAGAAACGGCTCGGTGAGTTCAACCGCTTTCATCATCTCGGGCTCCGGTTCGCCGACGCTCACGCCCCCAATGGCGTAGCCGTCGAAATTCGTGGCGACAATGGCTTTGGCACATTCCTCCCGGAGGCTGGCGTCACTGCCGCCCTGCACGATGCCGAAGACAAGCTGGCCTTCAGCGCGGGGTTGTTCGCGACATTCGCCGGCCCAGCGGATCGTGCGTTCGACGGCATTACGTTGCTCGCGGGCGGGGGCGTCGTGCGGCGGGCATTCATCGAAAACCATGGCGATGTCCGAACCCAGGGTGCGCTGGATTTCCATGGCCTCCTTCGGTCCGAGGAACAGGGGCGAGCCGTCAAGATGCGACCGAAATTCGACGCCATGCGCTTTGATCTTCCGGATCTTTGCCAGACTGAACACCTGGAAGCCGCCGCTATCAGTCAGAATGGGTTTTGGCCAATTGATAAACCGATGCAATCCGCCGGCTGCGCGGATGATGTCCATGCCGGGACGGATGTTGAGATGGTAGGTGTTGCCGAGGATGATTTGCGTGCCCATCTCATCCAGCTCGCGCGGGTCGATCGCCTTTACGCTGCCCTGCGTGCCCACCGGCATGTAAACCGGCGTATCAATAATGCCATGGGCCGTGTGCAGCCGGCCGAGGCGCGCCTTGGTGGGCGCGGCCGTTTTCAACAGTTCAAACATCGTCCGACAAGGTAAGCAAATCGGGCGGGTTGAACACGCATTTCTGCGACGACGGCTTACGCAGCCAGAGCGAGGGCGAGTTTTGTTTCGTGGGCCGGCCGGTCGCGCTCTTCCATTTCCTCGCGCAAACGCCGCAGAGCCTGCTCCTGCAATTGGCGGATGCGCTCACGAGTAAGTTTGAACTCCGCACCAATCTCTTCGAGCGTGCGTTCCGTGCCGTCGGCCAGACCGAAGCGCAGGGCGAGAATCGCCCGCTCGCGTTCGGGCAACACCGCCAGCACTTCCCGCACGAGATGAGTGTCGGTTTGCAATGCCATCTTGTCTGCGGGCGAAGCGGCGTTGGGATCGGCGACGGTTTCGGACACACGCTGCGAATCATCATCGCCGATGGGTGCGTCGAGCGAGATGGGCGCTTTGGAAGCGCGCAAGTAACGCTGCACCCGGCGGACATCAAGGTCCAGTTCGTGGGCGAGCTCTTCGGCGGTCGGCTCGCGGTCCAAAGCTTCGCGCAGCTTCATTTCGGCGCGGCGCAAATGCGCGACCTTGTCCACCACGTGCACGGGCAGGCGGATGGTTTTGCCCTGGTTGGCCAGGGCGCGGCGGATCTGTTGCTTGATCCACAGCGACGCGTAGGTGGAGAGTTTGGCACCCTTTTTCGGATCAAAGCGTTCGACACCTTTCATCAAGCCGATGTTGCCCTCACTGATCAAATCGAGCAGCGGTACGCCGAGCCCTTCGTAATCGCGCGCGATTTTCACGACGAGCCGGAGATTGGCTTTGATCATTTGCTCACGGGCCTGCTTGTCGCCGCGCTTGATCCGCTTGGCCAGGGCAATTTCCTCTTCGGGCGTCAGCAATTTCACCTGTCCGATTTCGCGCAGGTAAAGCTGGAGGCTGTCGCCGTTGACTGGTTCCGTGCGGGTGGACGTCGCGTCTTCGGGGGGCTGGGTTCGGGCAGCCAACGGCGCTGGCGCCGCCGCACGGGTTGCTGGACGGCTACGCTCACCTCTTCGATTTGTGAGTTTCATAAATGACTTCTTTCGCGATGTGACCGAAAACGGTCTTCGTTGTTCAATCAAGCCGGCACGCCCACGGCCTCCAGTTTGGCCAGCAGGGCGCGCTTGCCGAGCACGCCGACCGTTTGTTGCCGCAACACGCCGCCTTCGAAATACAACAGCGTGGGAATGGATTGAATCGCGTAACGCGCGGCGAGGGCGGGATTGCGGTCCACATCCACCTTCACAACCTTGACCCGCTCCGCGTGTTCGGTAGCGATTTCCTCCAGCACCGGCGCCAGCATCTTGCAGGGGCCGCACCATTCCGCCCAGAAATCGACGATCACCGGCGTGGTGGCATTCAGGACCTCGGTGTCGAAATTGGCTTCCGTGATGTCGTTGATGGCTTTCATAAAGTTTTTCGCGTTAGTGTAATTGTTTGGATTACATATAATCTCAAAAAAAGAGATGTCAACCCGTGCACTTTTGATGGCTCTTGGCGCAGGCTTTTACTGTTTCGATCAAGTTCGCCAGCGTGGTTTTCTCCAGATCCGCTTCGAGCGCACGTTGAGCTGAGGCAAAAATCCTCTCCAAAGTTTCGCGCATACAATTTCCGACCGGGCAGGCGGCGTTTGGTTTCTTGGAGGGTTTGGCAAACGGTTCGGGAACTTCGACGGCCCGGTAAACATCGGCTAAATGAATGCGCCCCGGCGCACGGCTGAGGCGCGAACCCGAGCCAGCGCCCTTGCCGGTTTCCACCAAACGGGCGCGTTGCAAGGCGAGCAACAAGCGCCGGATCACGACGGGATTGGTGTTAACGCTGCCGGCCAGAAAGGCGGAAGAGACCCGGTCGCCTTCCTTGTAGGCCAGGACGGCCAGGACATGAACCGCCATGGCAAAACGACAGCTTGTTCTCATTTGTCGGCGGAATGGTAATCGCAACAGTTACAGAAGTCAAGCTGTGGCGCGGCAGGCGGAAAGGGTTGTCCGGAGCCAAAGCCACCTTATTCCACGCTCATGAGGTGGAGCAGGCAGGTGCGCACGGTGAGGGAGAGCAGGTCGTTGATCACGTCGAGCACGATAAATTTGCGGACCTGACCCCACTTCTCGGTTTCGTAGGCCGAGCCGATGTGCATCAACAGGGAGTCGAGCATCTCGCGGGTGTCATCGCGGGCGAGAATGCGTTCGCAGCCGCTGCGAACAGCCGGGGCCGCTACGTGATAGAGGTTGGTGTGGTCCATGGCGGCTTCCGCGGCCAACTGCAAGAGGGCGCGGATCTCCTCGGACGTCAGCGTGGATTCACTGGGACCGGGGCGTTGGGTCGCGTGCTTTGAAAGCAACAGGTGCAGAGCGCGGAAGCGGATTTTTTGGGACGGCACCTCCAGCCAGGGTTCCGGGCGCAGCTGCATCAGCGCCTCGCGCGCGGGATTCGTCGGGTCCTCCATGCACGCCAGCAACGGCGTGCCGATGATGCGCTCGTCATCCCACCAGCCGGGGATGTCATCAAGTTTGCGGTGACTTTCCTGCGCCATGCGCAGATCGAAATCGCGCACCAAACGCAGCTCCTTGTGCAGATAACTGTAAGGGAGCGGGGTGAGCAAAGCCTTGCGCAATCGCAAGGGCAGCGGCACCAGGTCCGGTAAAACCAGGCGCACTTCCAGTTTGCCGCCATGCCGCTCCAAGGCGGTGCGCATGCAGACCTCCCAGCAGCCTTCGATGCGCGGCAGGGTTTCGTGCAGGTTCATGCCCGCCAGCAAGGAGACTGCGGCCGTGTGGGTGATTTCGCGGCTCAGCAGCGGCGTCAGGCCGTGGCGGCTGGCCAGGTTGTAGAGGAAATCATAAGCCGATACGCCCGACTCAGCCTTGCGCGCCGCCCAATCGAAAAAATTCGGGAGCGTGCAGTGCCAGACAACCTGGCCTGCCTGGTCGTCAATGCGGCCGAGCCCGGTTTCGTAGAGCGCGAACGCGTAGGCACTGCGCAGGAGGGCGCGGCCGCGAGCGCCCTTCCATTTGCCGTACTCCTGTTCAAGTTCCCACGGTTTCAAATGCGTGGGGCCCCAGCCGAAATATTCCGGGGCCACGCGATGCAGGGCGGTGAAGGCAGAGACACCAAAACGCGACAAGATCTGCGGCGAGACTTCATCGAACAAACGCGCCCAGCGACGGAAAGCGCGGGCGGTTTCGTAATTCAGATGGCCATCCGCGTGGAACAGTTGTGCTTCGGAAGCGCGCACCTGTTGGACCACGGTGCAGGCCACGCGATCGAGCACTTCCCAGATGGCCTGGCCGTCGTCATGGCAAACCCGTTGAGGGGCGGCGGAGATTTTGCCGAGCAATTCCGGCGGCAGGTTGCCCGTGCCGAAATGTTGGAGACAACGCGTCAACATCGCGCGCCAGTCGAGCAATCCGCTCTCGCGCGTCAAGGAGGGCGGCACCCGCACGCCGAGCGAAAGGAATGCATCCTCCCAGTCCGTGCGCTCGAACGCGCCAATGTTCCAGCGCGGTTGACCTTGCTGGACCGTCACCAGCCGCAGGCCGTATTGGATCTGCCAGAGCGCGGCGTTGACGAGCATTTCCGCCGCGCGTTCGTCGCTGAGTTCCTGGCGCAAGGTCAAACGCCACGGCCGCACCGGGGGATCTTCACCGCGCGTGATGCCCGCGAAGGCCACCTCCGGCACGGCGCTGGCCCGGATCAGCCGAAAACCGGCGCTGCGCAGCAATTGCCGCAAATCAGCGCGCTCGATGTCCGCGCAGGTTCGCAGTCCGAATTTCTCCCCGATCAGGTAACGCAAATAAATCGGGGCGCGGCGGTCGAACACAATGCGTTTCGCCCGCGAGAGGGATTCCAACGCGACCGGCGGGGCCGCGTGCGAAAGGGGGCACAGCAACGCCTTGGGATACGAGCCGAGGTATCCTGCGGTTCGCGGCCGCACACAGTGCCAGCCGGTAAGAATCAGGAGCTCGTCGTAGTCACGCGCGGCTTCAACGTCGCGCAGGCCCGCAAGCCGGGCGGCGATGCGGAAGACTTTTTCGAAATGGGGTATGTCATCTTCATCCGGGCGACGTTCCTTGCCACGCAAATTGCGGAACTCGGCTTCGGCCAACGGATATCGGCTGGAAATGGCGCGCGCCTTCTCAATCGCCTCCGCACGGAAGGTCGGCAGGTGGATGCACGCGCGGGCTTCCTCCGGGCAAGTGGTGATGCTGAAGGGAACCGGCCAGCCATGCTTGAACTGCGGTTTTGCGCGGGCGACGGCGGGGGCGGCAGCCGGGTGCTGCACGGTCGCCGCAGGTGACGGCGACGGGTCCATCCCGGGCGCAGGCGCCGCCGAAGCTTCACGAGCAGGCGACGAATCGGTTTCTTCAGCAGCAGTCCACACGGCTATGAGCAGTTTTTACCACTCCCCCGCGTGGCTGTCACCTGTTTCGTGTGCGGAGGTTGAGCCCCGGGGCACGAAGCGATCCGCGCGGGATTGGCGGAAAAGCGTTTGCAGCCGTCGCGCCGTGGGCTAAAGAGAGGGCGTCCATGAGCGTGAAAGTCAAAATCTGCGGGCTGACCAATCTGCCGGATGCGCAAGCAGCGGTGGCCGCGGGAGCGGATTTGCTGGGTTTCATCTTTGCCGAGAAGAGTCCGCGGCGAGTCACCGTGGAAGCCGCTGCCGCCATCGCCCGCGAGGTGCCTGCGCACATCTTGAAAGTGGGCGTGTTTGTGAATCCAACCGAAGACCTGGTCCAGCACGCGCTGCGCGAATGCGGTCTGGGGCTGCTGCAATTTCATGGCGAGGAACCCCCGGAGTTCTGCACCGGCTTTGGCGTGATGAACATGAAGGCGTTCCGCATCCGCGACGAGCGGTCTTTGTTGGCGCTCCCGCATTATACCACCGACGCATGGCTGCTAGACACCTACTCGGAAAAGCAGGCCGGCGGCACCGGCCAGACTTTCAACTGGGAGCTGGCCGTGGCGGCGAAAAAGCACGGCCGGCCGATCTTTCTGGCCGGCGGTCTCACGCCGGAAAATGTGACGGAGGCCGTGCGGCGGGTGCAGCCCTTTGCCGTGGATGTTTCCAGCGGCGTCGAATCCGCTCCCGGGAGAAAAGATCACGACAAGGTCGGGGCGTTCATTCGCGCCGCCAAAGCGGCTTGACCGAATTCAAGCTGGCACTGCCGTTGGCTGCGCCTAGAATGACTCTGCTTCGGCACCCGCCATGCGCAAACGCAAAAACATCGTTCTGGGTGTGACCGGTTCGATCGCGGCATACAAGGCCGCCGACCTCACGAGTCTCCTTGCCAAACAGGGCCATCGCGTTCACGTCATCATGACTGCCGACGCGCAACGATTCATCACGCCGCTGCCGTTCAAGACCCTGTCGCGCCAGCCCGTCGTGACGGATTTGTACGATGAGGCGGAAGGCTGGCAGCCGTTGCACATCCGGCTGGCGGACGAGGCGGATTTGTTGCTCATCGCGCCGGCTACTGCCAATTGCCTGGCGAAGCTGGCACACGGACTGGCGGACGATTCGCTCAGTTGTGTGGCGCTGGCCCTAAATCCGGAGGCGAAAATCCTCATCGCCCCAGCCATGAACGGCAAGATGTGGCAGCACCCGGCGACCCAGCAAAACGTCGCCACGCTGAAAAAGCGCGGCGTGGAATTCATCGGCCCCGAGGCGGGCATGTTGAGCTGCGGCTACGAAGGCATCGGCCGGTTGTGGCCGGTGGAGGGAATTGCGCAACGCGCGGCCAAGCTTCTGGACTGACGCAATTCCAACGCGAGAGCCAGCCTATGATATCCGGCGCATGGCGATGGTTGAAAAAGCTGCCCGGCACTCTCTCCGGGCCGCGGCTCGAACCAGCCCAACAGGCGCAGCGCATTCTCGTCATTCAACGCAATATCATCAGTCCGGCGCGGCTGCTGGTCATCGCCGCGGTGCTGTTTCAACTCCATACCTCCCGCTGGCTCAATGAAGCGGTGGACACGTACGGCGTCGTGTTCGAGGCCGCGCAGAACACGATGCTGGCCTACGCCTGCGTGGCGTTGATGGTCACGGTTGTTATTTATGTCGTGCGCCGGTTCCCGCCCGGGGCGGTGCAATGGCTGGTGTTCATCATCGGACTGGGCGACGGAGTTTTTCTCGGCGCGCTGACGCTGCTGACTGAGGGCTTCATGAGTCCGCTCTATTGGGTTTATCCCGGGATTATCATTCTCAACGCGCTCTCGATTCCGCTGGCGACGCCGCAGATTGTGCTGAACTTGATGCTCAGCGTGTTTTTTCTGGCCGCGGGCCTTGTGGAGACGAACTCGCGAGTGGATATCAGCCTGCCGGGCTTTCCCCGAGTGGTGCGGGGGGTGAAATTCGGCGCGGTGGATTTCAACGAACATCTCAGCGAGGCTTGTGCTTGGTTGGAACGAATTCCGCCGGTGGTCGCGCGCAAATGGTTTTCGCCCGCCGAGAGCACGTTGCAGAAAATCGCGCAGTATCGGGCCACCGGCATTGCCAACGAGGAATTAAAGAAGGCCTTGGCGGAAGAATTCAACCGCATCTCCGCGCGCGCGCCCCGGCTGGTGCCGGATTCCCCCACGATTGATTTGTCCGACACGTCGCCTGCCTCCCACGTGTTGCGCGTGGCGGTGCTGGTTTTGTTAACCTTTTGTTGCTACGGCTTGCAGGTGCTCGTCGCCGCGCAGCAGCGCGCGGAATCGGATCAAACGGAATTTCTGGTGCGCACCGAACAACTTCGCGGCGCGGGCCGGCTGGCGGCGGAGTTTGCCCACCAGATCAAGAACCCGCTGGCGATCATCAACAACGCCGTCTTCTCCCTGCGCCGGGCGTTGCGCGGCGGGCCGCCGGAAGCGGCGCAACATCTCGAGATCATTCAAGAAGAAGTGGCGCGCGCCGACCAGACCATCACCCAGATCATGGGTTATGCCCAATTGAGCGAAGGCCGCGTGGAGAAACTGGATGTGCAGCAGGAACTCGAGCGCGCCTGCGAGCAGGTGCTCCCGCGCAGCATCCAGACCGGCGTGCAATTGCATACCGAAATCGCGCGCGAATTCCCGCCGCTCTTGATGCAACGCCGGCATTTCACCGAATGCGTGGTGAACCTTCTGCAAAATGCCCGCGAGGCCGTGGGTGAACAGGGGCATGTTTACCTAGCCGCGGCGGTGCGCCGGGATTACGCGGTGGAGGTCACGGTGCGCGATGACGGGCCGGGTATCCCGCCTGATAAGCTGGAAAGGATCTTTGAGGCCTACTATACGACCAAGGACCGCGGCACCGGGCTCGGGCTGGCCATTGTGAAGCACAACGTCGAACTCTACAACGGCAGCGTTCGGGTCGAATCCGCACTTGGCCAGGGCGCCCGCTTCACACTAGTATTCCCCGCGAAAACTTTGATCAAACTTGGCTCATGAGTGCCCCGCTGCCTCCGGTCCTCGTCGTGGACGACGAGAAGAACATGCGCCTGTCCCTGCACGCGATGCTGGGCGACGAGGGGTACCATGCACGCACCGTCGAGTCCGCGGAGCAGGGGTTGAAGCTGCTCGGGCAGGAGGAGTTCTTCATGGTGATCACGGATGCCCGGCTCGGGGGCATCAGCGGTTACGATTTTCTGGCCAAGGTGCGTGCCCAATGGCCGGATGTGCCGGTGTTGATGATCACTGCTTACGCGACGCCAAAGCTCGCCGTGGAAGTCATCAAGGCCGGCGCGGTGGATTATCTCTCCAAACCGTTTGCCCCGGAGGAATTGCTTCACGCCGTCAGCCGTTGCGCCGAACGGTATCGCTTGTTACGGGAGAACGCCTCGCTGCGTGCGCGGGCGGGTGAACTTTTCCAACTCGACCAGATCGTCGGCGACGCGCCGAAAGTACAGGAGCTGCGGCAA
The DNA here is from genome assembly GCA_964456685.1 of uncultured Bifidobacteriaceae bacterium. Classification (GTDB taxonomy): domain Bacteria; phylum Verrucomicrobiota; class Verrucomicrobiia; order Limisphaerales; family JADLHS01; genus CAYWCK01. Next base: position 28,683 of record CAYWCK010000002.1, read on the forward strand.
TTGATCCAAACCGTCGCGCCCACCGACGCCCGGGTGCTCATCCTGGGCGAAAGCGGCACCGGCAAGGAACTCGTCGCCGGTGCGCTCCACGGTTTGAGCCAGCGCAAACCGGCCAGCTACGTGCGCATCAATTGCGCCGCCATTCCCGAGACGCTGTTGGAGAGTGAATTGTTCGGCCACGAACGCGGCGCGTTTACCGGCGCGCTCAAGCAGAAGCCCGGCCGGGTTGAGGAAGCCGATGGCGGCACCATCTTCCTGGATGAAATCGCGGACATGAGCCGCCCATTGCAGGCCAAATTGCTGCGGTTTCTCGAAGACGGCACCTTCACCCGCGTGGGCGGCACGCAGGAATTGCGCGTCAACGTCCGCCTCCTCGCCGCCACCAATCGCGATATCATCAAGGCGATTGCCGCGGGCGAGTTCCGCGAGGATTTGTTTCACCGGCTCAACGTGGTGCAGTTCCGGTTGCCGCCGTTGCGCGAACGCGGAGAGGATGTGCTTTTGCTGGCCGAGCATTTCATCAAACAATTCACCGCCAGCATGAACAAGAAGATCACCGGCCTGACCCGCGCGGCGAAACAGAAGCTGCTGTCGCATCACTGGCCCGGCAATGTGCGCGAGCTGCGCAACGTGATCGAGCGCGCCTTGATTCTCGAAACACAGCGGGAAATCCAGCCGGCCAGTCTGCCGGACTTCCAATTGGAATCGCGCCTGCATAAAACCGAACTCCCGCGCGCCACCGGAGCGGAAGCGCTGGATCAAATCGTCGCCAACTTTGAACGCGATCTGATCGCGCAGACGCTGGAGCAGAATCATTTCAGCCTGACGAAGAGCGCGGAACATTTGAAACTCAGCCGACACGCCCTGCGATATCGAATGCAACGTTTGAACATAACGACCGCCACCGATGCGGACGACGAAACCACCGCCATGCTGGAAAAGGAAGGTGGTGCCAAATGAGCATCGGATTCCTGGCCGCGACGTGGGCCGATGACCCGATCCCGGGTTTTGGGCCATTGACCCCGGCGATGAAAGAGCGCCTGATCATTTTTGGCGCAATGGCGCTGGTTTTGGTGGTGATCATCACCTGGGCGCTGGCTTTCCGCCGGCAACGCCAGCGTTCGGCCCGACGCGAGGATCGGCGGCGGCGCCGACATTCATTTCGCCGGCAGGCCACCAAAGGCGTGGCGGAGATTCGGGAATACGTCAAAGAGCACCGCCGGCGGCGGCGGCGCGAGCATCGGCCACGCAATCCCACCCTGGCTGAGACCGGCGGTTTGCCTCCGGTCCGTGGCGACCAGGACTCTCCGGCTCCCAACTCACCCCACTAAGATCATGGAGCAAAGCCGGGCCATCACGCGCAAGAGCGCTTCGAACCTCGCGCTGGCCTTTGTCATGCTCCCCAAGGCCAAGCGCGACGGCATGTCGGCCCTGTACGCTTTTTGTCGCGAGGTGGATGACGTGGCGGACGAAGATGCGGCTTCAGTGGCGGATCGCCGCGCGCAACTGGCGGCCTGGCGCGCGGACATTCGTCGGGCCTGTGAAAACGGGAAGCCCGAGTTTGCCGTGAACCAGGAATTGCAACCCTTCATCCAGAAGCACCACCTGCGTTTCGAGCTGTTCGATGAACTGCTCAAGGGCTGCGAGATGGACCTCGACACCACGCGGTACGAGACCTGGGAACAGCTGGAACTTTACTGCTATCGCGTCGCATCCGTGGTCGGACTGCTGAGCATTGAGATTTTCGGTTATACGAACCCGCAATGCCGCGAGTATGCGGTGGCGCTGGGGCAGGCGCTGCAACTCACGAACATCCTGCGCGACATTCGTGCGGATGCCGAGCGGGGACGAATTTACCTTCCACTCGCCGAGCTGCGCCGCTGCAATGTCAGCGAGGCGGAAATCCTGCGTCACGAATACACGGACCGTTTCCAAAACCTCGCCGCGAGCGTGGCCGATCGCGCCCGTGGTTTTTATGGGCGCGCCCGCGCCACTCTGCCGCCGGAGGACCGGCGCGCGATGGTGGCGGCGGAACTGATGGGGTCGGTTTACTGGCGACTGCTGCGCAAACTCGAGGCCAAGCGTTTCGATGTGCTCGGCCCGGAGCCGACCCGGCTCAGCAAGCCGCAAAAGCTCGCCCTGATTCTCCGCAGTTGGTTTCGCTTTGCCGCCGGCACCATGACGCCCAGCTACGGCACGCCCTGAATCCGTGCGCCGGCTCATCATCAACGCCGACGATTTCGGCCGCTCCCGCTCCATCAACGAAGCGGTCATCCGCGCCCACCGCGAGGGCGTGCTCACCACCGCGAGCTTGATGGTGAACGAGCCGGACTGCGCCGAGGCCGTGGCTTTGGCGAAGGCGAATCCGCAACTCGGCGTGGGCCTGCACGTGGCCCTGCTCTGCGGCCGATCCGGGCTCCCGCGCGAAAAAATTCCCGGCCTCGTGAACCAGCGGGGTGAATTCAGCGACAACCCCGTTGGCGTCGGGATAAAATATTTTTTCCAGCGCGGGCTGCGGGAACAATTGCGCGCCGAAATCCGCGAGCAATTCGCCCGCTTTCGCGCCACCGGATTGCCGCTCGATCATGTGAACGGGCATCTGCACCTGCATTTGCACCCGGCCGTGTTTACCCTCCTCATGGAAGAGGCGGAGGCCTTCGGCCTCCGGCACGTGCGGCTGACGCGCGAGCCTTTCTGGCTGGACTGGCCGCTCGCTTCCGGCCGCCGGCTCTACCGCGCGCTGCACGGCTTCATTTACTGGTTGCTCGCGGCGCGTTCGCGCGCGCGGTTGCAAGCCCGCCGGATCCGGCACACGGAACGCGTCTTCGGCCTACTGCAAAACGATCGCGTGGATGAAACCTACGTGCTGAAGTTGCTGGAGGTTTTGCCGCCGGGCGATTCGGAGCTTTACTCGCATCCGTCGCTCGACAAGTTTAAGCATGAATTCGATGCCCTCGTGAGTCCGCGCGTGAAAGCGCTGATTGAGCAGCGCGGCATCCAGTTGATTCGATACCAGGATTTGTGACCAAGATTCTCATCATCCTCATTTTTGCGCTCTGCGTGGAAGCCGTCGGGGTCGTGTTCCTCAGCAAAGGACTGAAACAGATTGGCGAAGTGCAGCGCATATCGGCTGGCGAAATCGGCCGCATCATCAAGCGTGGGGCGACCAACGGCAGCATCCTGCTGGGCGTGGCGTTGGAGGCGGCGTTTTTTGGTGCGCTGCTGTATCTGCTTTCCCAACGCGACGTGAGCTTGATCTGGCCGCTGACCTCGTTGGGTTTCGTGATCACGGCCATCTCCGCCAAGTTTATTTTGAAGGAGGAGATTACCGGCTGGCGCTGGGCGGGCGTGGCGTTGATTGTCCTCGGCGCGGCCCTGGTGAGTTATGGCGAGAAAGCGAAGCCAAAATCTTCCGGGACACCACCAGCCGGAGCTGTGGGCGCCTCGGAATTGTCGCCCTGATCCGGGTTTCGCTAGACGAACTTCCCCAGAAAGTCTGCCAAATTGCGCGCGGCGAATTGCGTGCTTTTTTGCAGCCGCCGCAGGGCCGGAATTTTTCCCGGCGCTTTGGCAATGGCCCAGGCCAGTTTACCGTAATGCAGGCTGAGATCCGGATGGGCGAGTTCGTTGAAATTCAAAGGCAGGTCCTCGGTGGCGGTATCAGAAATCACCCGCACGGTGGCGCAGGAAATTCCCCGTTCGTGGCACAGTCGCGCCACGGCGGCCGACTCCATTTCGACGGCGTCGGCCCTGGTGGCTTTTCGCAGCTCAGCCTTTTCCGCAACGGTGGTCGCGATGCGATCAGCGCAGAAAAATCGGATCGGCTTCGCCCCCAGCGCTGTGAACTGGTTTTTCCAGGAGGCGTCGGTCGTCTCGAAAACTACATCGCCCATCTTTAGTTCGGGATTCAATCCGCCCGCGAAGCCACAAGTCAGAACGGCCAGGGGAGAATGCTGCGCCAGATATTCCTTCACCACTCGTTCGGCGTTGCGTTTGCCGATGCCGGTGAGCAGAACGGAAACATGTGGTCGTCCCGCCGTGAGCGAGCGAAACGCGCGCGCTTCGTCTTCCAACGCAAAGCAGACCAGCGTGGCCGCCGGCGGCTGACCTCTGACCTCGGACCGCTCCATCACTTGATCCCCGCCAGCCGTTCCTTCCACACCCGGTAAAGCTCCACGGTCGCCCGCACGTCGCGCAGGCAATACTCGGCGATGTCGCGGAACTTTCCTTCCTTCATCAAGTTCGTCACGTCCATACCGGTCACGCCATGGGCTTTGGGCGATTCAATGCCGAACGCCTTGCAATAAAAATCCAGATTGAACTTCCGCGCCGCGCCCTCGCGCCCGCTGACGCCATAGAAGGTGAATTGCTCCGCCAGATCGCAATGCGGTTCGGTGGCGTAGCGGTAGCCGAGCCAGTTCTTGCGCGAGATGGGCACATTGAGCGCCGCCGAGCGCAGGTAAAGAAACGGCACATCGAATCCGCGGCCGTTGAACGTCACAATCTCGTCGTAATGCTTCGCCACATCCCAGAAGGCTGTGAGCAGTTCGACTTCATCCGCGCACGGCACGAATTCCACCGGCCCACCTTCGGCGGCATCCTCCTCGAAGTCATCGGCTGTGAAAAGCACCTGGCCCCGCTGGGATTCGGCGTTGAGCATCGCGATGCAGACGACGTGACCCGTGAAGGGCCAGAGTGCGAACATGCGCAAGGTTTCCTCGCGTTTGGCGGCGCGGGCGGTTTCGTCAGGGATTTTTTCCACTTCGCGGAGCAGATATTCCTGCTGGACCTCGTCGAAGTTTTCGAGCGGCTGCGCGGTGGTTTCGATGTCGAAGACGAGTTTGGCCACGGCGGGACTTTAGCCGCTTACGTCGGGCAATCCACGCTAAACTTCGCGGAGCTTCTTTCCCGTCGCGTCGCAGTACAAAAAAAATCAGGATGGGAAACCGACTTTCGTTCCGGCTTTCCATCCTGATATTTGATTGCAGTTACTTTTTCTTCTTCGCTGCTTTTTTCTTTTTTTTGGCTGCCATGTTTGTCACCTCCGATCAGTTTTTGGTTTTGATTGCAGTGACCGTTTCGACAAATGGACGTCTGAGCTGACCGTTTGTAGAAGAAAAATCCGCCGGCTGGCAACAACTATTTTCCAGCCGGCGGAGAAACTTTTCGCGCGAAATAATTTTTAGGCGCCGAATTTGTCGAACATTTTCGCGTTCGCCTGCATCAAGCGGATCAAAAATTTCGCCTCCATCACGCCGAGCGATCCGCTGTTCGCGCCGGTCTCGGTGAAGCGCTCGAGTTTGTCCGAGCCGCTCACCGCCGAGTGCAACAGCACGGGCTGCGGATGCCACGAGTGGCCCTTCAGGGCGCACGGCGTTGAGTGATCGCCGGTGATGGCCAGCACGTCCGGCCGCTTTTGGAGCAAGATGGGCAGCGCGGCGTCGAAGTCTTCGATCGCCTTTTTCTTCGCGGCAAAGTTGCCATCTTCACCCGCCTTGTCGGTGTATTTGTAGTGGATGAAAAAGAAATCGTAGTTGTCGTATTCGGCGAGATAACGCTCGAACTGCTCGGCGATGGATTGCGGGCCTTCGATCTTTTTCATGCCCACCAGTTGAGCAAGACCCTTGTACATCGGATACACGGCGAGGCACGCAGGCTTGAGCTGGTAGCGCTCCGCGAAGAGCGGAATTTCCGGCTGATGAGCGATGCCGCGCATGAGGAAACCGTTCGCCGGCTTCTCCTTGGCGATGATCGGCAGCGCCGCCTTGTAGAAGTCCGCGATCAACTTCGCCATTTTCTTCTGCTTGGCATTCTTCGGGTCGCGCGGCCTGACGGTCGGGATGGCGAAACCTTCGCGGTTGGGATCGGCATCCGTCAACGGGCCTTCCAAACCCTTGCCGCGGAAGACCACCACGAACCGGTGTTCCTTGCCAGCTTTGATGATGACCTGCGTATCGCCGAGCTTTTTGATTTTCGCGGCGAGCAAGGCGCAGAGTTTTTCGCAGGTCTCGGTGGGAATGCGGCCGGCGCGGCGATCGGTGACAATTCCCTTCGCATCGAGCGTCGCAAAATTCGCGCGGGCACAAACGTCGCCCGGTTTAAGTTCCACGCCGAGACCGAGCGCCTCGATGACGCCGCGGCCGACTTGAAACTCCAACGGGTCGTAACCAAACAGTCCCAGATGTCCCGGTCCGCTGCCAGGCGTGATGCCGGGCGCGGCGGGAATCATGCGGCCCTGCGCGGAATCCTTGGAGAGTGCGTCGAGATTGGGCGTGTGCGCGGCTTCGAGCGGGGTGAGATAATTTTGTTCCTTCGTGGCGATGTCGCCGAGGCCGTCGAGTACGACCAGCGCGAGTTTCGCCTTTGTTTTCAAAGTCAGTTCCGAATAAAGAGCGTCCAGTTTCATTTTCGTTTGGTTGTTGAAAAGCCCCCGCGCGGCGCAGATGCGACCGCGTGGCAATATGCATCATGTAAGGAAAGCATTGTTGGTGCAATCCGATTCGGTGGTCGGTTCGCGCTCGACTTCCCATGGTCGCAGCGGAAACTTCCCGTGTGTCGCGCGTCGCGCTCGCCAATCTCACCAAGCATTTCGCCGCGAAAGGCCAGATCATCCCGGCCGTGGAGCAGCTCCACCTCGATGTGGCCGCGGGGGAATTGCTGGCGCTCGTCGGCCCGTCGGGTTGCGGCAAGACCACCACGCTCAGACTGATTGCCGGACTGGAATCACCGGACAGCGGCAGCGTCGCGCTTGCGGGAGTGGTTGTGAACGACGTCGCACCCAAGGATCGCGCGGTGGCCATGGTTTTCCAACGCGATGCACTGTTCCCGCACCTGACCGCGCGCGAGAATCTCGGGTTGGGGCTCAAGCTGCGCGGCGTGGCGCGGGAAGAAATCCAGCAGCGGGTTGCTTCGGTTGCCTGCACCGCAAGCCCGGCGAACTTTCCGGCGGGCAGCGGCAGCGCGTGGCGCTGGGCCGCGCGCTGGTGCGTCAACCGAAAGTGCTGCTGCTGGACGAACCGTTCGCCCATCTCGATGCGCCCTTGCGCCGCGAATTGCGCCGGGAATTGCTGCGGCTGCACCGTGAGCAAAACCTGACAACCATCCTGGTGACCCACGATCAGGCGGAGGCGCTGGCGCTGGGGCAACGCGTGGCGGTGATGAACCGCGGCCGGCTCGAACAGGTCGCGACGCCCGACGAATTGCGGGTGAAACCCGCGACGAAGTTCGTTGCCGAGTTCCTCGACCCCAGCCCGATCTAATCGGGATTGGACTTCAGCCATTCCTCCATCTTGTTCCGCCAGGCGTCCCAATCGGTGCCGTAATCGTGTTCGAAATAGAGTTCGAGCATTTCCCGGGCATCGGTCGCTTTCGGATGGTCGGGGGTGCGGGCGGCGTCGAGCAGCACCGGCAGCTTGACGGAGTTGGGCCGGCCGAGCAGATCCGCCAGGATGACTTCCTGGACTTCAATGCTCGTCGTGATGTTGGTGAAGTAACTCGCGAGCGCGGCATAATCCTCATCCGCCAGCAGGTTCGCGATGTGTTGCGCGGTTTCGGCCTGGCCTGCGGCGGGAATGCGCGGCAACAATTCGAGCAACTGCGTTCCCTTGGCGTTCGGCTCCCGGGTTTCGTCGCTCAACATTTCCTCGAGGAGCGTTTCCCAATTGCTGATGGCGTTGGTGCCCGCCGCCGTCACCCACGCTGCGGGCGCGTTGCTGGCGCTCGCGGCCGCCGGCGCTGGCGCCCGAGTCGTCACCGGCTGACGCGGCACGGTTGGCCGCGCGGCCGGCGGGTTCGCTGGGGCAACAGCCGGAGTGACTGCCGCCGGTGTGGAGGGTGGCGAGGCTGGCCGATTGAACCAGAGGCCGAGCACCACCGCGGCCGCAACCACGGCGAGGGTGGCAAGAATTTTGGGCGTCCAGTTCACGGACTAGGCTGATGCAGGCGGTGTGCCGTCCGCTTCGAATGACAACGCATGCAGTTTGAAATAATGTCCGCGCCGCTGCAGCAGTTCTGCGTGTGTCCCGATTTCGACCACGCGGCCGGCCTCCAACACCACAATTTGATCGGCCCGCTGAATGGTGGAAAGCCGGTGGGCGATGCAAATGGTGGTCCGGTCTTTCATCAACTCTTCGAGCGCGGCTTGGACAGCGCGTTCTGATTCCGTGTCGAGCGCGCTGGTGGCCTCGTCGAGGATCAAAATCGGTGCATTGCGCAGGACGGCGCGCGCGATGGCGAGGCGTTGCCGCTGGCCACCGGAGAGGGTTACGCCCTTTTCGCCGACGAGGGTGTTGAAGCCTTCCGGGCGTTGGGCGATGAACTCCGCGGCGTGCGCGTGTTCCGCGGCGGCGATGATTTCCGCCTCCGTTGCCCCCAGCCGCCCCAGCTCGATGTTGCGGCGGATGGTGTCGTTGAACAGCACGACCTCCTGGGAGACGACGGCGATTTGTTTGCGCAATTCGGCGGTGGAAACGGACCGCAAATCCACGCCACCGACGCGGACCGCACCGCCGGTGGGATCGTAGAAGCGCAGGAGCAGGTTGGCCAAAGTGCTTTTGCCCGAGCCGGTCTTGCCCACGAGCGCCACGAGCTGGCCGGGCTGAATGCGCAGGTTCACGCCGCGCAGCACGGGCGTATCGCCATAGGCAAAGTCCACGTGATCAAAGTGAATCTCCGCGCCGGCGGCCCGGAGCGGCTGGGGTTGGGCGGGTTCGGGCACGGAGTTGGGCGTGGCCAGGAGTTCGAAGACGCGTTCGCTGGCGGCGCGGGCCTGATTCAGATTGGTTTGCAGCTTGGTGAGGTTTTTCAGCGGCTTGTAGAGGAAAAAGAAGGAGGCGATGACGACCGAAAGCTTTTCGGGATCACGCTGAGCCGGCCCGCCGAGATAGAGGTAGAGGAAAATGATCGCCACCGCGATGGTGCCGAGGAACTCCATCAACGGCCCGGGAATTTCCGACGAGCGGACGATGCGCATGAAATGGCTGATGACCTTCTGGGTGGTCGCGCGGAACTGTTCCGTCACGACGGACTCCAGATTGTACGCCTTGACGACGCGGTTGCCGGTGAAGGCTTCGTTCATGACCTGGGTGAGTTCAGCGCCTTGGGATTGCATGGCGCGCGCCGACCGGCGGATCTTGCGACTGTAGATGGCAATGGGTACGACACAGGTGGGGATGACGAGCAGGAAGATGAGCGTGAGCTGGGGTGCCCGCCACAGCAGGAGCGCAATCATGCCCAACACGATCACCGGATCTTTCACCAGGCTTTGCGTGGTGCTGCTCAAGGCGTTTTGCAGCGTGCCGGTGTCGCTCATGACCCGCGCGATGAGTTCGCCGGTGCGGTTGGTATTGAAGAAGCCGGCGGACAGGTTGATCAGGTGCGCGAAGAGTTTTACGCGCAGATCCATCACCGCGCGCACCGCCGTCCATTGCAGCAGGTAGGTGTTGAGGTAATCAAACACGCCGCGCAGGAGCGAAACAATCGGGATCAGCGCGAACAGCATCGCCACCGCGAGGAGATGCGGATGGGCCTCCGGCGCGGTCACGGAGGAAAGCCCGGCTTGAGCCTGCTCCAGCCAGTGGCGGGCGAAGTCGGGCAGCCAGCCGGGCAAAGGTTTGGCGGCGGCCTGGTTGGCCCAGGGGAAAACTGATTTGAAAACAAACAGCGCGATTACGAGGGTGAGCGGTTCGAGCAAGCCGCAGATGACGCCGGCGAGAATCCCCAGCGCGAGGCGGCCACGATAAGGCCGGGCCAAGTCATACAACCGCTGGAGAAAAACGCGCATAAAGCGCTTTCAATATGCGAGGACCAAAAATTCAACGCGAGTCATTTCCCCCGTGGGCAGGGCTGGCCGATGCGCACGGGCCGCAGCCGAATTCAGGCGGTCAGCTTCATCACGCGACCTTTTTCCGCCCGTTCGTTGCGCGTGGCCACGAAAACGTAGCGCGCATGCGTGAAGCCATTCACCATCTTGTCGAAATAATACTTCAAGCCGCTGGCGAGGCTGACCCGTTGGAGGGAGAGCGCGAAGCCGGCGCGTTCGAAGACGTCCTCGTAATCCGCGCGCGAATAAAGCGGTTGTTTCAAGCGGTGGGCGCCGGAGCGCCGGCCCATGAGGGATTTCACCGGTTCGCGTACGGCAACGAGTTGTCCGCCAGGCTTGAGCACCCGCCGGATTTCCCGGAGCAGGAGCAGGAGGTTCATGGCGTCATGCAGCACTCCGGCGCAGACGACGAAATCAAAGTGGCCGTCCGGAAAACCCAGCCGTTGCGGAGTGACCTGGCGGTGTGAGATCTTGGCCTCGTGGGCGCGCAAGGTTTTGAAAACTTCCGCGGCATGCTTCTGCCCCGGGTTGCGGTCGAAATCGGAAGCGATCACTTCGACGACCTTGGGCAGCTTGGACAATTCGGCCGTGAACCACGCCGCGCCCGCGCCGAGTTCCAGAATGCGCCCGCGAAAACCCACGCCGGCCTTGTCGCGGAGAAAGGCCACGTATTTCGGATAATGGCCCGTGGCAAGTTGCAGCGACACCGAAGGCGCCGCGTCGGGCGCCGCAGTTTTGCGGACCGCGACCTCGTTGCCGGGTTTGTCACTCGACGGGCTCATCGCTCGCAGAATAAATTTGCCCCGCACGCGAGGCAACTTTTTGGTGGAATTTCGCGCTGAAAATTTTTCAACGCTGTTCGAGAAAATGCAGTTGGGAATACTTCGCCGCCACCAGTGCGTTCACCCGTGCGCTCAAGTCCGCGGCCGGTGACAAGACCTGCCACGGGCCGGATTCCACCGCCACCATGGCCGCTTCCCAATCCCCGCGCTGCAAGCCCAGTGGCGGCGGCTGAACGGAGCCCTGGATCAGCAGCCCCAGTTTGTTTCGGCGCTGGGCGGCGCCGGCAATTTTGCGGCCGTGCCAGAGCAGGTCGAATTTTTCGTGGCCGACGAAGCACTGGCCGGGGGCGGATTTCATGCAGCACGGCGCGAGTTCCGTCGCCACGCCGAGCCGGGCAAAGGCGTCGCGAATCCATTCGTGGGCGCGGCGGTAGCTGTCCTCGGCGCGCAGCGCGTGCCACTCGTGGCCGGGCGGGAACGTGAGGCTGTAGGTCCAGTCGGCATCGTGCGGCACGATGCCGCCGCCGGTCGGCCGGCGGATCAGCGGACGCAGCAGCGTGGCGCGCGCGACGTCGGCGTATTTTTGGAAATAGCCAAAACTCGCAGCGGGCTGGCTCCAGGCGTAGAACCGGAGCACGGGCTGACCGAGGCGGGCGACGGTTTCGAGCAATGCCTCGTCCATCGCCATGTTGAAGGCGGCTTCAGCCGGGCCGGAATTGAGGCGAGCAAAGCTCATTCAGCCAGGCGCGAAACACGGACGCGCGAGGCGCCCGGAAAATCTTCCGACTGGCTCTGTGAATGTATGGGCGATCCGGTGTGCATCCGCGGTTACGGGTTGGGGACGCCGACTCGCGGGCAGAGTTTTGCGAGTTCGCAGGCGCCGCACTCTGGTTTCCGCGCCGCACAGCGCCGGCGGCCGTGCCAGATGAGCCAATGACTGAACAGGGTCCATTGCGCGCGCGGCACGAGAGGCATCAGCTCCTGCTCGATCTTTTCAGCGTCGGTTTGTTTGGTGAGGCCCAAGCGGTTGGCGAGCCGGGTCACGTGAGTGTCCACCACCACCCCGAGGTTGATGGCAAAGGCATTGCCGAGCACAACATTGGCCGTCTTGCGACCCACCCCGCCGAGCGCGGTGAGTTCTTCCATGGTGTGGGGAACTTCGCCGCCGTGTTTCTCGACCAGTGCGGCGCAACAGGCCTTGATGTTCCTGGCTTTGTTGCGGAAGAAGCCGGTGGTTTTGATGTCCAGTTCGAGTTCGGCGAGTTCGGCGCGGGCGAAATCGGCCGCGCTACGGTACTTCTTGAACAGGTCGGCGGTGACCAGATTGACCCGCTTGTCCGTGCATTGCGCGGAAAGAATGGTGGCGATGAGCAGTTGGAGTGGATTGGCGAAATTCAGTTCACAATGCGCGTCCGGATAGGCGCGCTGCAACGCCGCGATGATTTGCTGCGTGCGGGCAGCTTTGGCGGTGGCGGTTTCGCGCGGCATGACGGCGACCAGCTTAGCAATGCGCAATGAGGCAGCAAGCGATGAGGCACAAACCGACGGCTGAATTCGACGCGAAGCCCGAGGGCGCTCCCGCGCAGAAAGCAGAACGGCGACCCGTTGCCGGATCGCCGTTCGTGAATGCTGTTGCCTCGCTTAGATGCCTTTCTTGAGCATCAGCTTGATGAGGTCGCCGACGCGGCAGCTATAACCCCATTCGTTGTCATACCAGCTCACGAGCTTGAAGAAGTTCTTGTTCAGCTCGATGCCGGAACCGGCGTCGAAGATGGAGGACAATTCGCAATGGATGAAGTCCGTGCTGGCGACTTCGTCGCTGGTGTAGCCAAGGATGCCCTTGAGATAGGTTTCGCTGGCTTTCTTCATCGCGGCGGAAATTTCGGCGTAGCTGGTGTCCTTCGTGGTCTTGACCGTGAGGTCCACCACGGAGACGGTCGGGGTCGGCACGCGGAACGCCATGCCGGTGAGCTTGCCTTTGACTTCAGGAATCACGAGACCGACGGCTTTCGCTGCGCCGGTGCTGGACGGGATGATGTTCTGCGCCGCAGTGCGGCCACCCTTCCAATCCTTCTTGCTCGGACCGTCCACCGTCTTTTGCGTGGCGGTATAAGCATGGATCGTGGTCATCAAACCTTCGGCCACGCCGAAACCTTCCTTGAGCAGCACATGCACGACCGGCGCGAGGCAGTTCGTGGTGCAGGACGCGTTGGAAACGATGTGATGCTTGGAGGCATCGTATTTGTCATCGTTCACGCCCATGACGACCGTGAGGCAATCGCCCTTGGCCGGAGCGGAGATGATGACTTTCTTGGCGCCGGCGGTGATGTGGCCCTGCGCTTTTTCGACATCGGTGAAAAGACCGGTGGATTCGATGACGAGGTCCACGCCGAGCGCTTTCCACGGCAATTCCGCGGGCGACTTGGCGCTGACGACCTTGATTTCCTTGCCGTTCACGACGAGCACATCGTCTTCGGCTTTATCGGCAGCGGATTTCTTGGAGCTGACTTCGCCTTTGAAACGGCCTTGGGTGGAATCGTATTTGACGAGGTAAGCAAGGTTGTCAGCCGGCACGATGTCTCCCACCGCGACGACGTCGATTTCCTTACCCACCAAGCCCTGTTCGACCAGCGCCCGGAAAACCAGGCGTCCAATGCGGCCGAACCCGTTAATTGCGACTTTGACTGCCATAATAATCTATTCCTTTCCTTCAGACTGGGTGAAAAACTTCCAGGTCAGCACATGCTACCGGGGTGGTTGAGTGGGTCAATGAAGAATTGGGCTGGCCAGCCCTTGTTCCCCCTGTCCGGACAACCTCCGCACCCGCGTCGAAACAAAAACCGCCGGCAGTCTGGCTGCCGGCGGTGGAGGCGTCACGCCTTGCTTTGCGAAACAGTGGTCACTTCTTGGCGTTGATGATGTCCGCCATCTTGAAAATCGGCAGAAACATACAAATCACCATGCCGCCGACCACCACGCCGAGGAACACGATCAGGATGGGCTCGATCAACGAGGTAAGGCCCGAGAGCGTGGTTTCAATTTCTTCGTCCAAGAAGTCTGAGATGCGCTCGAGCATGTTATCAATTTTGCCGGTTTGTTCACCGGCGGTGATCATGCGGATAATCATCGTCGGAAACACCGGATGCTTGGCGAGGGCGGCGGAAATGCTCTCCCCGCGCTCGATATCGCCGGCAGCGACCTTGATGGCCTTTTCCATGATGACGTTGCCGACCGTTTGGGAAACGATTTGCAAAACTTCCAGAATGGGAACACCGCTGCGTACCAATGAGGCAAGGGTGCGCGTGAAGCGGGCGAGACAGATCTTGTGGGCGATGACACCGAAAATGGGCAACTTGATCCGGCGAGAATCCCAGAATTCGCGGCCGGACTTGGTCTTGATGAAATACAGCCAGCCGTACACCGCGCCGCCACCACCGAGAATAATGAGCAGGATGTAACTTTTGACGATGTTGCTGAGGGTGATCAGGAATTGTGTCGGACCGGGCAATTGGGCGCCGAAGCCGGCGTAAATTTCCCCGAAGACCGGCACCACTTTCACCAGCAAGAAGATGGTAATCAGGATGGCGACAATGGTGACCACGGTCGGATACATCAAGGCGGACTTCACTTTTTTGCGCAGCCGGGCCGTGTTTTCCAAGTAGGTTGCCAGGCGGGCCAGAATTTCTGCCAGCAAGCCACCTTTTTCACCGGCACTAACCATGGATACGTACAGGCGGCTGAAGGCTTTTGGATGTTTTTGCAGCGCTTCGCTGAAGCTATCGCCTCCTTCAACCCGGGTGCAAACGTCCTTGATGACGTCGCGCATCACCTTGTTGGTGGTCTGTTCCGCCAAGGCTTGAAGGGATTGAACCATCGCGAGACCGGCATCGATCATGGTTGCCAGCTGGCGTGTGAAAATGACCAAATCTGCCAAAGCGACGCTGCCGCCACCGGTTCGGCCTTTCTTGCCAATCTTTTCCTGGATGGAAACCACCAGCAGGTTGCGATTGAGCAAGGCGGCAATAGCGGCCTGCTCCGTCGCGGCCTCCACCGTGCTGCGAATTTCGCGTCCGCTACCAGTCTCGCGAGCTACGTAAACAAACGATGCCATAACGATTTCAAGTTCTTGTAGCTGTCGTCCGTCGGAATTTCAAGACTTGGCTGACTGCCAGCCGGCCAACGAACAGGAGCTACCTTCGGTTTCCTAGCAACAGCTGTTCCATGCGGGAAGCGGTCAGGGATTATCAAATAACATTCGTACTGCCCGGGCGAAAGAACCGCGGCAAAATCGCCTGAGACGGCGGCGGTAAGACAGCGTGTTCCATTTGTGACCACCGCTTGCCCTCGGGTTGGCCTGTTGGAGCAGGTTGTAGCCGAAAGGGTTGCAAGCGGGAAAATTTTACAGGTGGAAAAAAACTGTTGTCAAATGTCCCGATTTCTCCTAATTGTTGCCGCAATCGCACCAAGCTGGTGCCGGGGCAAACCGGTTTTGCCCCCGTAATGCATACGTTAGTACCAAACAAAAAACTAAATCGGAGGAACCAAATGAAGTTTAATAAATGGACGTTGGGTCTGGCCGCGTTGGGGGTTGTCAGTCTGACTTCTGCCGCCAAAGCGGAGGAGAAGATGTCGGCGATCCAATCGGCGCTCTCAGCGACGACCATCAGCGGTTATGTTGACGTCTCGGCCCAATGGAATATCGGCAATCAGTTTCATGGCGGCAGTGATGGCGCACTCCCGAACTACAGCTTCGGCGGCGCCGGCAAGGCGGACGGCTTCAATCTGAATGTCGTTCAGCTGAGCATTGCCAAGGCGCTTGATGAAAGCGAATGGGCTTCGGGCTATCGCGTTGACCTGTGGTTGGGACCGGATGCGAACACACTGGCCTCGGCCAGCACGTTTCATTCGGCCAATAGCGAACTCGACCTCAGCGAAGGCGCTTCGGCCGACCTCGGCATCCGTCAGGCCTATGTTGCCCTGCGGGCGCCCGTGGGCAATGGTTTGGACGTCAAGCTCGGTGTGTTTGACAGCATTCTGGGATACGAATCCCTCGAATCTGGCAACAACCCGAACTACTCCCGTTCCTATGGCTTCAGCATTGAGCCCACGACGCTGACCGGCGTGCTGGCCAGCTATCGGTTCAATGACATGATCTCCGCCTCCGCTGGTATCGCGAATACCAAGGGCCCGCACATCAATGCGCGCGCTCACGGCGAAGACTTCATGTCGGAAGCCAGCAAGACCTACTTGGCCTCTGTGTCCTTCACCGCCCCGTCAGATTGGGGTTGGGCCGCCGGCTCGACTCTGTATGCCGGCGTGGTTCATGGCATGGATGACAATGAAGCGGGCTATGACTATGACTGGAAGAGCACCAGCTGGTACTTGGGTGGCACGCTGGCAACGCCGGTGACCGGCCTGAAGGTCGGCGCTGCGTTTGACCTGTTGGACCTCTACGACTGGGGTTCCAACGGTGGCACTGTCTGGACCATCGGTCTGTATGCCTCCTACCAGGCGACTGAGAAACTCAGCGTTCACCTGCGTGGCGAATACTTGGACGACAGCACGGATGGTTATCTCTTCACGAACCTGTCGAGCGGCATCCATGCGAAGCTGATTGGCATCACTGGCACGGTCCAGTATGACCTCTGGCAGAACGTGATCAGCCGTCTGGAAATCCGCTGGGATCATAGCTGCAACGGCGATGTCTTCGGCCAGTTTGTTGGCGACGAAGCCGACGCGGTCATGATCGCTGGAAACGTGATCTACAAGTTCTAAGCCGTTTGTCGATTACAACCCCCTTCGCTTCGGCGGAGGGGGTTTTTGCTTTTGGAAGCCAAACGTGATTCCGCCACATCTGCGCGAACCGCAGCGGGTCAATCTCCCAGCAGCTTCTTAAGTTGATCCCGGGCCTTGGCCTCGCGACTCTTTTCCTCGGCCGGAGGTGTGAAGGTCCGTCGCGCGATTTCGAAATACTCGCAATAGTTCGCCTGGTGCTTTTCAGCCACCGGCTCGGCCCGGCGATCGCGGCATTGGTAGGCAACCGTGCGGTCATAGCTGGCGCAATTGAAGCAGACCTTCAAATCCGACCCGCAATTTTCGCACGATTCAGATCGGCCGGGTCCGCCCGGCAGTTTGTATTCCGTGCCGCATTTCCAGCAATGCTTGGTCATGGCGCAAGCCTACCAAAACCTCAACCCGCGCCAAGCTTGGCTTGCCCGTCCGCCAAGCCGTTCCTAAATTCCTAAAAATGTCTCCGCATAATCTGCTATGAAGATCGTGGTATTGGACGGTTTCACTTTGAATCCAGGCGATCTTGACTGGGCGCCGTTGCACCAGCTGGGCGATTGCGAAATCTTTGATCGAACCGCACCCGCTGAAATCGGCACGCGCGCGGCAAGCGCAGATTTGGTTCTCACCAACAAAGCCGTGCTTTCCGCCGCGACAATTCAACAGCTCCCCCAATTGAAATACATTGGCGTGCTCGCCACCGGCACGAATGTCGTGGATCTGGCCGCCGCCCGGCAGCGGGGCATACCCGTTACCAATGTTCCAGCCTACGGCACGCGCGCGGTTGCCCAAGCCACCTTCGCGCTGCTGCTCGAGCTTACCAATCGCGTGGGGCATCATGCACAGGCCGTTCGTGCCGGACAATGGACCAGGAATCCGGATTGGTGCTTTTGGGATGCGCCGCTCATTGAGCTCGATGGTCTCACGCTGGGCATCGTGGGTATGGGCCGGA
The DNA here is from genome assembly GCA_964456685.1 of uncultured Bifidobacteriaceae bacterium. Taxonomy (GTDB): domain Bacteria; phylum Verrucomicrobiota; class Verrucomicrobiia; order Limisphaerales; family JADLHS01; genus CAYWCK01. The sequence goes on from CAYWCK010000002.1 coordinate 46,024, forward strand.
TTGGAAAAGCGGTGGCCGAGCTGGGCCATGCCTTCGGCATGAACGTCATCGCTTCCAGCTCCAGCGGCAGAAATATGCTGCCTTTCGTGCGGTTGGTTGGACTCGATGAACTTTTCAGTCTCAGCGATGTGGTCAGTTTGCACTGTCCGTTGGCGCCGCAAACTCAACAACTGGTCAACGCGGAGCGTCTCCGGTTGATGAAACCGTCCGCCTTCCTCCTGAACACCAGCCGTGGTCCGCTGGTGGATGAGGCGGCGTTGGCGGACGCATTGAATTCCGGCCGCCTCGCGGGCGCTGGCCTCGATGTCTTGTCCACCGAGCCGCCGCCCGCGAGCAATCCCTTGTTGCAGGCGAAGAATTGTTTCATCACCCCGCACAACGCCTGGGGCACTCAAGCCGCCCGCGCCCGCCTGCTGCGGATTGCCGTGGAAAACATGCGCGCCTTCCTCGCTGGCCAGCCAGTCAATGTGGTGAACTGAGCCGGTCCAACCGCATGCAAGTTGCGCGCTCGGGTTGATTACTTAGGGCTTTGTCAGAGCTTGACCGCCGTTTGTCCGACCGCAAAATCTGTCCCATTCCAGAACGGCAAACGTCCTTTTGGACAATTTTTTTCCGTGGCCCGGCACATGGCTGCGGTAAAGCCCGTGGCATGTCGGTAGCTAAATGTGTCTCGGACTGGGCTGTATTCCGTGGGCAAAACGAAAAATTCAATTCCAAGGTGGACCATGCCAGGCAAGCTGCTTGGCCAGGTTCTCGGACTCAGCGTCGGTTTGCTGTCCATTTCCGGGTTTGCCGCAGAGTCAGGCCGATATGTTCCCGGACAGATCCTGCTCAAGACGCGGGCGGCCGCGCCGGAAGCCGCCCTGCAAAGCACCTTGCGCCGCCACGGCGGTTTTCAAAAGCGCTTGCTTCACAAAGGAAACGTAAAGGTCATTCAGGTTGGCGAAGCCGACGCCGACGCGCTGCTCGAGACATTGCGTCAGGATCCAACGATTGAATTTGCCGAGCGCGATTACCTCGCGGAAGCCGCTCTCCAGCCCAACGACCCAATCTTGCTGAACAACGGCGCCTGGCATATCGCCAAAATCCAAACCCCCACAGCTTGGAACTCAACCACCGGCAACAACGTGATCATGGCCGTCTTGGATTCCGGGGTGAATTTTCAACATCCCGATCTCGCGGCGAACCTGCTGCCGGGATTCGACTTCGTAAATTACGACAGCGATGCCGCCGATGATTTTGGCCATGGCACGTCCGTGGCGGGCGCCGCCGCCGCCGTCGGCAACAATGGCGTAGGCGTTGTGGGCGTGGCGTACGGCGCGAAGATTCTTCCGGTGAAGGTCATGGACGCATTTGGCTTCGCCGCCTATTCGGCCATTGCCGAGGGCATCCGCTACGCCGTGGATCATGGCGCGCGCGTCATCAACCTCAGCATCGCCGGCAGTTCGGCTTCGAGCACTTTGCAAAGCGCGATTGACTATGCCTGGAGCAACAACGTGGTCGTCGTCGCCGCGGCGGGGAACAATGCCAACACCACGCCACAATATCCGGCTGCCTGCGCGCATGTGCTGGCCATCTCCGCCACCACCTCCAACGACACCCGCGCAACTTTCTCCAGCTACGGCTCGCACCTCGCACTGGCGGCGCCGGGCGAGGCCATCGCCACCACCTCCCGCAACTTGACCAACCCATACTTCTTCGCCAACGGCACCTCCCTGGCCAGCCCCCAGGTTGCTGCGAGCGCGGCCTTGATGATCGCAGCGAACTCCCGGCTGACCGCGGATCAAGTCGGCGTGTTGCTCGAGCAAACGGCCGATGACCTGGGCGCCAGCGGCTTTGATACTTCCTTCGGCTACGGCCGGCTTAACGCTGCCCGCGCGGTCGCCGCGGCCTTGAGTTTCACCTCGTCGCCGCCCGCCATTGTCACGCAGCCCACCAATCAAATCATCCTGCTGGGCGGCACGGCCACGTTTGCCGTCAGCACCACGAACGCTTCCGCGGCGGTGTATCAATGGCGCTTCAACAATACGCCCATCACCGGCGCCACCAATCTGGTTCTGTGCTGCACCAACGCACAAGCCCGTCAGGCGGGCGGCTATTCCGTCATAGTGGCCAACGCCTCCGGCAGCGTGACCAGTCAGGTCGCGGCACTTTCTGTTACACTCCCGGCTCCGCCCCAAATGCTCCCGTTGACGGCGGCGGGCAATGACGAACTGACGGTTTCCTGGACGGCCCGGCCGGGTTGTTCGTATCGCGTGCAAGTCGCGACCAACCTCGCGCAGCCGAATTGGATTTCGTTGGCGCCGGATGTGTTGGCGGCTAGTTCGGTCGCCTCGGTCAGGGATCAACCGCATGGCGCGCCGGCGCGCTTCTATCGCGTGCTGCTCCTGCCTTAAAGCCGGCTGCGATCAGGCCCAATAGCTGGGATTGATCTCGGGAAATAGATTGTCCCGCTGCTCCACGTCGCGCAGCCATTTCTCATCCACGCGTTGCTGCTTCATCTGCCGGTAAAGCGTGTCGAACCGGACCAAATGATCCTGCACACGCTGACGGGCGTAATCCGGGCTGGTGCCGGTGCGCAGAATAAACGGCCAGTCGCTCGACTGCGCCAGCAACAGCTCGCGCCCAGCTTGTTTCAGCGCGCGGGCCAGCACAGCGAGTGATTCCTCCTGCTCGGCCTTCTTAATCTTAATCTTTTTCTTAATCTCCTTCTGATCACCCGGCAGAGTAAGATTAAGATTAGGATTAAGATTAGGACCGGAAAAAGACCGCGCCAGTTCCGTCATTCGTTCCTGTGCGATTTGCAGATGCGGCAGAATCCACTCGTTCTTCTCGTTCAGCCAGACGCGGTAAAAACCTTCCTCGCCCCAGCTGGACGCCGCCGGTTGCACGATTTGATTCGTTGGATGCCGCTGCAGGTAATCCTCCGGCGTGATCAGCTTGAACGTCTGCTGGTCGAAATACGCCTTGCGCACGAAGTAGTCCAGGAACTCCGGCCCTTCATACCACCAGTGCCCGAACAGCTCCGCGTCATACGGCGCGAGCACCAGCGGCGGCCGATCCAGTATGCCCGCGAGCTTCTGGACTTGCGCCACGCGCGCATTGAGAAAATGTCCGGCGTGTTCGCCCGCCGCGTGCAACGCCGTCGCACGGTGATAAATTTCCTTCGTCTTCGCGCCGCCGGTGATGCGGTAATACTTCAACCCGGTGAACCCGCGATGGTCCGGCGACGGCAGATGCTTCTTCACGTAATCGAAATCCAGGTCGAAACCGATGTCGCGGTAGAAATCGCGATAGCGCGCGTCGCCGGGATAACCCTCGTGCTTGCTCCAGACCTGGCGCGAGGATTCGAGATCGCGCCCGAACGCCGCGATGCCGTTCGGCGTGAACACCGGCGCGATTACGCCGTAGCGCGGCCGCGGCTGCGCGTGCAGCAGCCCGTGCGTGTCCATGCTGAACCACCGGATGTTCGCCTCCTGCAAAAATGTTTCAACGCCCTCGAAGTAGGCGCACTCCGGCAGCCAGATGCCGCGCGGGTCGCAACCGAAACAACTCCGGTAATGATCCCGCGCCGTGAGGATTTGCGCCCGGATGGCAGGCGGATGATTCGCCAGCAACGGCAGCAGCGCGTGCGTGGCCGCCGTGGTGATGATTTCCAGCCGGCCGAGGTCCTGGAACTTCCGGAACGCGCCGACGAGATTCCGCCCGTAGCCGCGATACGCTTCGCGCATGCCCGTGAGCCGGTGATGATACATCCACGCCAGCTCGTGAAACGCGCGATCCCAGTGCGTGCGATGGATTTCCTTCTCCGCGAGTTCAATCAACCCGTCGAGATGCCGCGCGTAGCGGTCCTGCAACAGCGGATCGAGCAGCATCGCGCAGAGCGTGGGCGAAAGCGTGAGCGTGAGCCGCGTTTCCATCCGGTCGTGCTGCCAGCCTTCCATGATCTGGAGCAGCGGCAGGTAGGTTTCCGTGATGGCCTCGAACAGCCAGCTTTCTTCGAGAAATTTTTCATGCTCCGGATGCCGCACAAACGGCAGGTGCGCGTGGAGGACGAGGGAGAGGTAGCCGTGCATTGTGGGTGTAGCGGTGTCAGAAGAGATAATCTAACGTGCTTACCAAACGCCGGGCAAGATACTCGATGCGCGATGCGTGATGCGCAATGCAATTGGCAGAACAATCCCCCGGCTGAAATGAAGGTTCTCCTTTGAGGTTTTCATCGCTCAACCTTGGTGGCTTTTCCGTAAATGCAATTGTGGCCGACCCAGCCGTTGATGTGGCCCCGATTGTTGCCAATTTGAAATCTACCTCCACCAACGGCTTTGATGAGGTGTAAGTAATCACGTCCTCGTACTCGGACCAGGACAATGTCATCTGGCTTGAGTGTTTCGGGGTCGCACGGCTCGAGAGTCACTAGATCACCATCATTTACTTTGCCCTTCATCGAATGACCGCGAGGTCGTATCTGAACAGTTTCCCTGCGTCGCAATGCCTCAATAGCGTATTTTGCCCAGCTCATCACGGTAGTTCACTGTCCAGGTGTCTTCACATATCACGTCTCACACATTCTCCGGCGTCGGCGGTTTCAGCGCCGGGTCTTGCGGATGCGCGCCCACATCGCCGCGGATTTCCGTCGTGCGCGTGAACTTCAACTCCGCCGCGCGACCGTCCGTGCCGTCGGCGGACACCGCCACCACTGGCAGATCGTATTTCCCGTCCGGCAACGCGAAGCGGTAGCTAAACGATCCATCGTGACGCAATTTGATCGTGCGTCCGCCGATCGTCACGGTCGCGTCGCGTTCCGTCGCGCCGTAGATGATGAGTTCAGCGTTCACGTTGAACCAGAAACCTTTCCCGCGTTCCTGTTCGCCGCCGAACGGACTCGACACACTCGTCACCGCCCCGCCGGGCGAAGTCGGCCGACCGAGCTGCGCCGCGCTCTGCGAGGAAAGTTCCGTCAGCATCTGCCGGCGCAGCACTTCGGTGATTTCCAGCGAGCCAATCCACACGCGACGCACTTGATCCAGATTCACCACGTCCGCGAGGGCCTGGGCTTGCGCCGGCGTCCACGCGGCGCTCTGCGGCGGCACGACCACCGGCAAGTCCGGATGCCCTTCGCGCCGCAAATCTTCGAGGGCTTGCGCCAGCGGTTTGTGCACCGGCGCCGCGTCCTGCACGAGCACGATCAATTCATCGAAGGAAAGCGCCGCCGGGATCGTCGCGAACTCCACCGCGGCTTCCTCGGCCATCGTCTCCGGTGGCGTCAGCGTCGCGCCGGCGCGGGTGATGTTCACCCACTTGCGCTTCTTGTCGTAGTAGCCGAGTTCGCCGGTGTATTTCGTGGCCGCGCGCGGCACGTGCACGAACCAGTGGCGCGATTCCGGATGCACATGCACCTCGACCGCGAGTGCGCCCTGGGGCGGCGCAAAAAAGACGCGCACCACCAGGTGGCCATCCACGGATTTCCGATTGTAGCCAACCTGCTGCTCGCGGGTGAGATCCCAATTCGCATAGATCCAATGCGGATCGCGGGCGGTGAGGAAAAGCTTCCTCGTGCCGTAAGCCTCGGGCAGCTCACCGGGAGTGGGGGTGAAATCCTGGGCGGGCGGCGTCGGCCCGAGGGCGAACTTCTCGCCCGGCCCGCTGACGTGTGGGGCGGGCGGAAAATCACCTTCCAAGAGGATCGCGGGCAGCGTGGGCGGCGCTTTGCGCCGCACGATTTTGCGCCGGGCGACCTTGCGTTTGGCGGCGGGCTTGGCCGGGACTTTTTTCTTCGTCGCCGCGACCTTCTTTGCCTTGGTGACGGGGCGACGCGGCGCGGCCGGCTTGACTTTGGCCGTCTTGGTTTTTGCTTTCATAGGCGCTCCTTTTTGCGCGGAATTCCGGGTCTTTTCTCACGGCGAGACTAAAGCCGGTCCACCGCGCGTGCAATGGGATTCTCAGCCGTGGTGCCGGCAAAGACCGCTTGCCACATCCGGGCGGCGCGTGTTTACTCGGGTCCGCCAAACATGAACTCGTCCACCGGCCCGGCCCAATCTCCCGCGGATGATTTGCGCCCCGTCGTCTTCGTGGTGGACGATGAACCGATGTTGCTCGAATTGAACGCGGTGATTCTCGAGCCGCTGGGCTTGCGCGTGCGGACCTTCCGCGATCCCGACACCGCGGTGCGGGCGTTTCAACTGGCTGATCCGCGCCCCGCCCTCATCGTCACTGATTACGCCATGCACACCATGAACGGCATGGACCTGATCAGCGCCTGCCGCCGGCTTCAGCCGCAGCAGAAGGTCATCATGGTCAGCGGCACGGTGGACGAATCGATCTTCCGTCACTCGCCGCAAAAGCCGGATTTCTTTCTCGCCAAGCCCTATCAAGCCAAGCAACTCACCGAGCTGGTGCGGGCACTGCTGGAGCTGTGATTTTGCGGGTTGGCTTTTCGGCCGGTCGTGCTAGAAATTCTCTGTTATGAAAAAGATCATCCTTTCCGTCGTTATCGGAATCGTCGTTTTGGTCGTGGTGGCCGTGGTGGTTATCGGGCTCAACCTGGATAGCGCCATCAAGAAGGGCGTGGAAACTTACGGCCCGGAATTCACCAAGGTGTCCGTCAAACTCGACGGCGTGAGCCTTTCGATTCTCTCTGGCGGCGGCTCGATCAAGGGCCTGATCGTCGGCAATCCGGAAGGTTTCGCCACGCCGCACGCCATCAAGGTGGACAAAGCCAGCCTGTCCGTCTCGCCCGGCTCGGTGTTCTCCGACAAAATCGTGATCAAATCCATTCGCGTCGAAGGGCCGGAAATCAATTTTGAAACCGGCCTGACCGGCGGCGACAATCTCCACAAGATTCTCGACAACGTCACCGCCGCCACCGGCGGCCCGAGCACCAACAAGGCGAGCGGCCCGGGCAAGAAGCTGCAGGTGGATGACTTCGTCCTCACCGGCGCGCGCGTGAACGTCAGCGTCAAAGGCACCGGCGGCGCCGCCGCGCCGATCATCCTGCCCGACATCCATCTCTCCAACCTTGGTCAAGGACCGGAAGGCATCACGCCCGGCGAGCTGACCAAGAAAATCATTTCCGAAGTCACCACCGAAGTCGCCAAAGCCTCGGTCAAGGTGGTCGCGGACATCAGCAAGGGTGCCGTGAAAGCCGCGGGTGACGTGGGCAAGGGCGCCACCGACGCCGCCGGCAAAGCGGTCAAAGGAGTGACCGATTTGTTCAAGAAGAAATAGAAGTCTCCGCCGCTCGAATCTTCCCGGCGCCGGTCGCAAGACCGGCGCTTGGCTTTTCAAGCCGCGCCGTAAAGTTCGGATTTAAAATTCAGCCCGAACTTCTCCAGCCGCTTCACGAGCTTGCGATTCACGCCGTCGCTGAACCAGTGAACGACGCTGCGCGCCACGGCTTCGCTTACGCCCGCCTCTTTCATCAAACGCGGCCCACCGGCGGCGAACATGGCATCCACCGTGGGAAAACCTTTCATCAATGCCTGCGCTTCCGCTGCGCCGACCAGCGGAATCCCCAAACCGAACAGCAATCGCCACGCGTCGCGTTTCATGCTGGCGGTGATGGCATCGAAAAATTGCTGCGCGCTTTCCGGCGTCAGGCCAGGCAACGCGGCCAGCTCCTTCACCTTCAGCCGGTAGAGCTCGGCTACATCGCGAACCAATCCGTGTTGCACGAGCAGCGCCACCATGGCTTCGTCACCGCCGGGAATGTCCATCGCCTCGGGCGCACACCAGTGCACCAAACCGCGCCGCACCTGCGCCGGGCAATCGGGGTTGGGGCAGGCCGGCTTCCCCTCGCGAACCGCCAGCAATTGCGAGCCGCACTCGGGGCAGGTGGGAACGACGGTTTTCTCGCCGCCTTGCTTGCTCCGCCCAAAAAACCAGGCGCACATCAGAACAACTCCGATTGCTTTTTACCCGCCGGTTTTGGTTTCCCGCCCAGCATCGCCAGAAACTCCGCCTCGCTGAGAATCTTGATGCCGAGCGCCTGCGCCTTGTCGAGTTTGGAGCCGGCGCTCTCGCCCGCCAGGACGTAATCCGTGTTCTTGCTCACTGAACTGCTCGTCGAACCGCCCGCTTGCCGGATCATTTCCGAGGCCTCGTCACGCCCCAGCGAGGGCAATGTTCCAGTCAGCACAAAAGTTTTCCCCGCGAACACTCCGCCGTCGCCAGCTGCCGCAGCGGGCGCCATTTCGTTCGCGGGTTGGATCTTCAACTCGCGCACGCGCGCCAGAACCTTCTTCCCGAAGGGCGACGCAAAAAAGTCCAGCACGCTCGCCGCTGCCACCGGCCCGACTTCGGGCAGCTTCGCCTTCAATCCGCCTTTCTCCAGCCGCGTTTCGATTTCGGCGATCTCAGTTTTTAATTCCGCGTCGCGCTTTTCGCGTTGCGCCTTCTCCATCTCGTCCTTGGGCGGATTCTTGCGCGAGCGCGGGCTGATCTCGGTGCGTTCGGCTTCCTTCGTGCCCAGGTCGCGGATATCGCGCAGCACTCCGGATTGCGCCAGCGCCTCCAGCGATTCGTGCGTGGCCGCGAGTTGTCGGGCTGTGGCTTCGCCTACGTCCGAAATGGCGAGCGCGTGAATCCATCGCGACAGCGGCGAGGTCTTGGCGCGTTCCAACGCTTCCAAAATCTTCGTCGCGTTCTTCTCCCCGAACACGCGCTTCTCAGTCTCAGTTCCAAGGTTCAAATCGGCCAGCTTCTCCAGCTTGAGATCGAACAAGTCGAGCGGTTCTTTCACCAGCCCGCGCTCCACCAGTTTTTCCGCCACGATGCCGCCGAGCGATTCGATGTCGAGCGCCCGCCGCGCCGCGAAATATTCCACGCGTCGCATCAATTGCGCCGGGCAGCCCGCGATGTTCTGGCAACGCCACGCGACTTCTTCCGTAGTGGGACAGGCGTCCCGCCTGTCCGGTGGGTATTTTATTTTTTCTGTGAGCGCCGATTTTCGTGCGTCGTCCAACCGGACAGGCGAGACGCCTGTCCCAC
>CAYWCK010000003.1:0-40448 GCA_964456685.1 uncultured Bifidobacteriaceae bacterium
GCGAGAATCTGCGCCGACTAATTCCGGCTGTGACCCTGATCGTGCTCGGGGTGCAGACGGTTTTTTCCAGCTTCTTCATGAGCGTGCTCGGTTTGAAAACCGCCACGCGTAAACCGCCGGAGGCTCGCTAACCTCCTTACCGCATGGGCCCGGATCAACCCAACATCGCCTCCAACGCCGATATCGCCCCCTGCCTTTCCGTGGTCGTGCCGGTGTTCAACGAGGCGGCGACGGTGGTGCAGATCGTCCGCCGGGTTCTCGAACAACGCCCGGTGCAGGAAGTCGTGGTGGTGGATGACGCCTCCAGCGACGGTACTTGGGAGGCGTTGCAGGAGTTGAAGCCGCTGGCGCCGCGCGTAAAACTTTTCCGCCACGAGAAAAATCAGGGCAAGGGGGCGGCGTTGCGGACCGGCTTTGCCCAGATCACCGGCGCCGTCGCTATCGTGCAGGATGCGGACTTTGAATACGACCCACGTGAGTATCACATTTTGCTGCGTCCGATTCTCGCCGGCCAGGCGGATGTGGTGTTCGGTACGCGTTTCGGTGGCTCCCAAGCGCATCGCGTGTTGTATTACTGGCATTCAGTGGGCAACAAACTGCTGACCACGCTTTCCAACATGGCCACGAACCTGAACCTGACGGACATGGAGACCGGCTACAAGGCGTTCAAACGCGAAGTCATCCAGCGCATCCAGATTCAGGAAAGCCGTTTCGGCTTCGAGCCCGAGATCACCGCGAAAGTGGCGCGGCTGCGCGTGCCGGTTTATGAAGTGGCCATCTCCTATTTCGGCCGCACCTACGAGGAAGGGAAAAAAATCGGGTGGCGGGACGGCGTGAGTGCGTTGCGATGTATTTTGAAATACAACTTTTTCTCGCGATGAAAAGCCGGCCCCGGGAAGCATCCGTTGCGCGGCCCCCGTGCGTAGCGCTGCGCGCGGTCGCATGAAGATCCTTTTCACCACCTTCACCTTCGCGCCGCAATCCAATGGCGTGGCCGAAGTCGTGCGCGAGCAGGCTTGCGGCCTAGCCAAACGCGGTCACGAAGTCACCGTCGCGACCGGCTTCGATGCGCGGCGGACGGCGGCGGATGCGTTCGGGCAGTTAAAGATCCACGAATTCAAATGCAGCGGGATTTTCGGATCGCGTGCCGGTTACACCGGTGAACTGGCGGCCTATCGGGAATTTGTCGCTCGCCACGAGACCGACGCCATCATCTGTCACGGCTGGGAGAATTGGTCCACCGATCTGATTTTTCCGGTGCTGGCGCGCAAGCAGGCCGTGCGAGTGTTGGTGAGTCACGGGATCAACGCGCACCGCTGGCGGCCTTATCGGCGGTTCTCGTGGGGGCTGGCCACGTGGGGGCGCATGTTACCCTACGCGCTCCGATTACCGCGATCCGTGCGCTGCTTTGATCAAATGGTGTTCCTCAGTCCGCGCGTGGACTTCCATCGCTTTTTCGACCATTGGCTGCTGGAGCGAACCGGAGGACCGCGCTGGAGCGCAATACCGAACGGCTGCTGGCCCGAGCGGTTTGCGGGCGGCAAAAATGAGTTTCGTCAGCGCCACGGGTTGACGACGGAATTCGTGGTGCTTTGCGTCGGGGTGTACGCCGTGACCAAAGGGCAGGAGGCGACGTTGCGGGCCTTTTGCGCGGCGAATCTGGGCGCGGCGGTGCTGGTGTTCATCGGGAACGAAATCAACGATTACGCACGCCACTTGCAGGCCCTGGCGAAATCCTGGCTGCCGGCCGACTCGCCCAGTCGCGTGTTGTTTCTGGAGCGACAAGATCGGGCCGCGATCCGCTCGGCCTATCAGGATGCCGACCTCGTGATGCTCACTTCGCATGGCGAAACGCAGCCGCTCGTGCTGCTCGACGCGATGGCGGCCGGGAAGCCGTTTCTTTCGAACGATGTCGGCTGCGTTTCGGAGTTTCCCGGTGGCGTGGTTGTGCGGCGCCAGGACCAATTGGCGGCCACACTGAACGCCTTGCGCTTCGATCCCAGCCGGCTTGCCCGCCTGGGGGCCGCGGGCCTGGCGGCGGCGCGCAATCAATATCATTGGGATAACGTGGTGGACGTTTACGATCAAATGCTGCGCCGACTGCTCCAGGAGCGCGCGGGAAAGAGCCCATGACCGAGAAACAGGATTTCATTGCGCAGGAACGATGGGACGAGGGATACGCGAAATTATCGCTGCAATCCGCCCCGGCCGACGATCCGATCCGGCGCTGGCTCGAACGGTACATTCCGCGCGGCACTGGCGCGGCGCTGGAATTTGGCTGCTTCCCCGGCCGCTATCTGGCGGTGCTCGGGGAACTCGGCTACGAAGTGAACGGGATTGATCTGACGCCGCGACTGGAGCGCGATTTGCCCGCATGGATGCGCGCCCAAGGACTGCGCACCGGCGAATTCGTACAAGCGGATGTTTTCACGCACTCATTCCAGCGGAAGTTTGACGTAGTTTGTTCCTTTGGGTTGATCGAACACTTCGGTCAATGGCCGAAGCTGGTTGAACGGCATGCGGAGTTGGTGCGGCCGGGCGGCTGGCTGGCGCTTTCGACCCCGAATTTTCGGGGTGGGTTGCAGCAGACGCTGCATCGGTGGCTCGATGCCAGAAATCTTTCCGAACACAACCTCGACGCCATGCAGCCGGAACGGTGGGCCAAGATTGTGGAGCCGCTGGGCTTCGAGATGGTGATGTGTGGTTACATTGGGCCGTTTGATTTTTGGGTGGGGCAGCAGGATCGGCCCGCATTCCAGAATTTCGTTCTGAAGGTGTTCCGCCGTCTCAAGCGAGTGGGCCGCTTGCTGCCGGACAACGTGGGATTCTACGCGCCTTATTGCGGCATGATCGCCCGCAAACGGGTTCGTTGAAGCCAGGCTGCGCCGGGTTCAAACCCGGAAACCGACCTCGCGGAAGATCCGGCGAAAACGCAGTTCCCAGGTGTGTTCCGCGGTGCAGCGTCGCCAGGCCGCCTGGGCAATCTTCAGGCAATCGTCCGGTCGGCGGCGGTAGTAGGAATACATCTCGACCAGTTCCTCAATGGAGCGGTAGCAGAGAATTTCCTTTCCCAGCTCGTAGTGCAACGGCAGCTCCCAGTTGTAGGTGGTGAGGTAGCACGCGCCGACGCCGACGCATTCGAAGTCACGCCCCTTCACCGTGGTCAGGCTCAGCGAGGGCGAGGCGAATCCGATGCCAAGATTGATCTGTGTACCCCGGAAGACGGCATTGGGATCGTCCACCCACTGGGTGTTGGGCCAGCCGGCGCCGAACAGATTGATGTTGATCCCCGCCTGACCGAGTCGCTCAACGATCAACTTGCGCTCCGGCTTGATCGAGCCGAGGAAGCTGAATTCGTATTTGAAATCAGCCGAGCTTGGCGCCTGCATGCCCGCCGGGCGATAGACTCCTTGCGGCGAATAGATGCATGACAAACCGCGTTGCCGATACCAGTCCGTGGCGGGCAGGCAGTTGGTGATGTTGAGATCAAATTGCTTCGCCCACTGCTGGTAGTTGTCGTCGCCACTGCGGAAAATGCCGTAAGGAAAGAACTGCAGCTTGTCGTCCAGATTCATGCCCAACAGCGGACAGGACCAACGTTGGCGCAATGCGTGGAAAACTTCTTCGGACAGGAGACCGGGGCGCGCGTAAAACAGGATCACATCCGGCAGTGGCTGGCTGGTGTCACGGCCATAAGCGCGCACGGCCTCGGCAACCACGGCCGATTGTTGCGGTCCGGGGGCGGTGCCTTTGAGCAATGGGCGGAGGTTGAGCAATTGCGTGGGCGCGATCTTTTTGAACTCCGGCACCAGATCGTTTTGCTCCCACATGCAATCGGCGATGAGCAGGATGTTCCGCAATTGATCGGTTGGGCTGGTTCGGCGCGGGGGCGCAATCGGCGCCAGCGGTGTGGCGGCGCCACGCACCAGTTCGCCGACGTAGGCGGTTTCCCACTGCTTTCCGCGGCGGGCCACCCACCAATCCAGGACTGCGCCCCGCAGCAGCAACCGGCGCAACCACTTCTTCAATGCGGCTAACACGCCCGCAACCATATCGGCAGCCAATCCTCGTCGGCAATGGCAGAGTACGGCGCGGTGGTTCGGCGCGGCGGTGGTGTTGAAGTTGACCCGCTCCGGTTGCGCCGCTAGCGTGCGGCGGTGGCGCACAAATTCTTAATCACCCTGCTGCTCGTTGCGAGCTGGTCTCGTCCGGTTGGGGCCGCGGACGAACTCCATGGCCGCGGTGTGGAGCTGTGGCGGACGCGCATCAGCTATTTCAGCGAAACGACGCCCGCGATCGCCACGAATGGGATGATCTACCTGTCCGGCGCGGATGGCCGCCTCACTGCCTTCGATCCGAAGGGACACGAGCGGTGGCGGTTCAACGCCCGTTTGGAAATGGCGTCCTCTCCGGCGATTGCCGACGACGGCACCATTTTGGTGGGCAGTCGGGATCGTCATCTCTACGCCGTCAGCCCGGAGGGGCGCAAACGGTGGAGTTTCAAAACCGGCGCCTGGGTGGATGCCTCGCCCGCAATCGCCACCGACGGCACGATCTATTTCGGTTCGTGGGATGGCAACTTTTACGCGCTCGCGCCGGACGGCAAACAGAAGTGGCTGTTCGCCACGGGCGGCCCGATTCTCTCGTCCGCAGCAATCGACCGGCAGGGGAACATTTATTTCGGCGCCCACGATGGCAAACTTTACGCCTTGAATGCAGCGGGCGCGAAGCTCTGGGAGTTTGCAGCGCGGGATCGCATTCTTTCTTCACCAGCGATCGGCAATGAAGGTGAAATCATTTTTACTTCGCTCGACGGCAACCTTTACGTCGTCGGCCATGACGGCAAGCTCCGCTGGTCGCTGCGCACCGGCGGCATCACCTCTTCCTCGCCCGTGGTGGCGGAGGACGGAACGATTTATCTCGGTGTGAACCAATCGCACGCGTCGGTGAGCCCGACGGGCAAATTGAACTGGCGCCTGGACATGTCGCCAACCGGTTACGTCCCGTGGGATTGGGTGCGCGCCACGCCCACGGTGCTCGGCGCGACCAATGTTTTGGCGCTGGGCACCGATCTGGCCCTGGTGCTCTTTCAGGCCAACGGCGATTGGCAGTGGAATTTCTCGATGGAAGCGGGCAGTTATTCTTCGCCCGCGATTGCTCCCGACGGCACCATTTACGCCGCCGCGCTGGGGGGCAAAATGTTCGCGATCAAGAACTCCGTGCCGCCGGCGAACAGTTCCTGGCCGATGTTCCGCGCCGATCCGCAACATACCGGCCGCGCGCGGCGTTAGCGTCACGGCTTCCGCGGCAAAATCCGGGCGGGATTCCCAACGGCAAAGTGATGCGCCGGGACATCTTTCGTCACCACCGCCCCGGCGCCGACCACGGCGCGGTCCCCGATGGTGACGCCCTTCAACACCATGGCCCGGGCGCCGATGAATGCGCCGCGCCCAATGATCACGGGCCGGGGATTTTCCGGCGCGAACTCGCCCCACCGAAACTCGCCGACCGGGGCGTGAAAATCATTGTCGAAGATCATCGCATCCGCGCCGACAAAAGTGCCTTCCCCAATGCGCACGCTGGCCGCGGCCACAATGGAGCAGCTGCTCACGCCCACGAACTTTTCGAGCACAATCTCGGCGCCGGGCCGCAGCGTGCGCAGCGTTACGGGCCGCGCGTTGCCCAGCGGGTTGGTGGTGAGGGAACTGCCGAGGCAGACTTTTTCCCCCAATTGAATCCGCGAGCCGGCGAAGCGATGCAGATCGGGCCGACCGTTGAGGATGACACCCGGGCCCAGTTCAATGCCCCGCAGCCGGGCTTCAGTTTTCCAGGTGAAATTGAGGCCGCCGCGGCGGACCGCATTCACGGCCCGCAGGAGCTGCCACACTGGATTGCTGCGTTGCATGCCGGATGTTTGCGGGCTTTGGCAGCGCAAGCAAGCCCGCGTCGCGCGGGCGCGCTTTTGCTTGGCGGGGTGCGTCGGTCGCTCTAGCTTCCTGCCTGCAATTGCATGGCAACCAAACCTTTGACCGTCGCGTGGTTCTCGTACTTCCCGGTGGAGTGGTTGCCGGATGCGCCCGAGGAAGTCCGGCGGGTGCCGCGCCAGCATCCCGCGTCGTGGCAACGGGTGCTCTTGAACGAGTTTGAAAAATTTCCCGACCTCCGCCTCCACATTGTCGTCCTCCGCAAACAATTCGCCCGCGATCTCACCTTCGAGCGCAATGGCGTGACGTTTCATCTGGTGCGAACTCCCGGGGGCTGGCGGGCGCCGTCTTTGTTCTGGCTTGATACCGTGCTGATCCGGCGGGTGCTCCGGAAGGTGAAGCCCGACGTCGTGCATGCGTGGGGCACGGAGCAGGGCGCGGCGCTGGTGGCGCAACGCCTTGGCCTGCCGCGAGTGGTCACCATCCAGGGATTGATGGCCTGGTACGCGAATGTCACCCCGCCGACCCGCTACGATTACATCACGCGGTTTTTGGAGCAGCAGGCCCTCACCCATGTGCCGCTGGCGACAACCGAGGCGCGGTTCTCCGTCCAGTACCTGCGCCATAAATTTCCCCGCGTTCACGTGGAACAGGTCGAGCACGCGCCCGAGCCGGTTTTTCATCAAGTCGTCCGCCGGCCGCAGACGGCCCCGGCGCGATTTGTATTCGTCGGTGCTTTCGATTTTCGCAAAGGCGGAGATTTGCTGCTGCGCGCGCTGGATGCCTTGAAGGACGAGTTGAAATTCGAGTTGATCGCGGTCGGCAAACCGAAGCAGCCCTTCCTGGACCAACTTAAAGCCTCCGTTTCCGAAACCCTCTGGCGTCGCATCACGTTCAAGGAAAACCTGACGCATGTGCAGGTGGCGGAAGAATTGAGCACGGCCACAATGATGCTCTGCCCCACGCGCGCGGATGTCAGCCCGAACGCAGTGAAAGAAGCCGCTGCGGCCGGCGTGCCGGTGGTGGCGACGGCGGTGGGCGGGATTCCTGATTACGTGCTGCCGGGATTGAACGGCTTGTTGTGTTCGCCGGGGAGTCTCGCGGAGTTCATGGACGCCATTCGTGCGGCCAGCCGGCATCCGCAGTTTGGCCGGGGTGAAGTGGACGGCGTCACGTTGAAGCAGGTGCGCGAATATCTTTCGCCTCAATTGATGGCCCGGCGCTTCCTGGAGTCCTACCACCTGGCGCTGGCCCAGTCGGGCCGCGGCAAAAATGGAGCTTGAAGTCCGCCCGGTTGATTGCGTCAGATGACCGTGAATTAGGAACTCGAACTGGAATTCATGAACCATATTTCTCGAATCACGGGCGTGTTGTGCGGCCTGTTTGTCTGGATGGCCGTCGTGCCGGAGTCGTCAGCCGCAGGAAAGGGCCGCTGGCAGAACCTCCTCAAACATGATGACCTCAGTGCGTGGCGCCGCTATTGCGGCACGGGTTTTCCCCAGGAAGGCTGGGAGGTCAAAGAGGGCTGCCTGCACTTGCTGCGCGGCGGCAAAGGCGGCGAGTTGGTGACCGTGGAACAGTTCGACAATTTCGAGTTCGAGTGGGAATGGAAAATCGTTTCGCGCGGGAACAACGGCATCAAGTATTTCGTGACCGAAGCCCGGCCCGATGCGCCCGGTCCGGAATATCAGATGATTGACGATGCGGTCATCCCCGACGCCAAACATCAAACGGCGGCCTTTTACGATGTGCTGCCGGTGACCGGTAAGAAAAAATTGAACCCGCCGGGCGAATGGAACAAGTCGCGCCTCGTGGTGCAGGGCCTGCACGTTGAGCATTGGCTCAATGGCGTGAAGGTTTTGAGCTACGAGCTCGATAGTCCCGAGGTCAAAGCAGGGCTCGCGAACAGCAAATTCAAAAATGCGCCCGGCTTTGGCGAGAAGATCAAGGGGCATCTCCTCTTGACCAACCACGACAGGGAAACCTGGTTTCGCGCCATGCGGATTCGGACCCTGCCGCCGAAATAACGATCTGACCGACCACCCATGAAAAGCTTTCTGATTTCGCTATCCCTGTTACTGGCCGGCCTTACGCTTCCCGCCGCGGCACGCGAGTACCTTGTTTATTTCGGCACCTACACCGGGGCGAAGAGCAAGGGCATCTACGTTTCCCGATTCGACACGGCCACGGGAAAACTTTCCGCGCCGGCGCTGGCCGTAGAAGCAAAAAGTCCCGCCTTCCTCGCCCCGCATCCCAAGGGCCGGCTGCTTTATGCCGTGGGTGAGGCGACGACAATCGGGGAACAGAAGCAGGGCGGGATCATGAGCTTTGCCATGGAAACGGACGGCAGGTTGAGAATGATCAACACCAAGCCGTCCGGCGGCAGTGGACCGTGCCACCTCGCCGTGGACTCCAAAGGTAAGTTTGTGTTCACTGCAAACTACGGCAGCGGCAGCGTCGCGGCGTTGCCAATCCTGGCGGATGGTAGCTTGGGCGAACCGATTTCCGTCATGCAGCACAGCGGCTCGAGTGTAAATCCCCAGCGCCAGAGCGGACCGCATGCCCATTGCGCCAATCTCTCTCCGGATGAGCGCTGCCTGCTTGTGTGCGATCTCGGATTGGACAAGGTCCTGGTTTATCGGGTGGGAGTTGCGGGACAGGCGCTGGTGGAAAACGATCCGCCATTTACCAAACTTGCGCCCGGCGCGGGACCGCGCCACCTGACCTTCAGCCGGGACGGCAAATATGTTTACGTGGTGAATGAAATGGCGTCCTCCGTCACCGTTCTCAATTACGACCCCAAGCACGGCACGTTGCTCGAAACGCAGACCACCTCGACGTTGCCGGAGGGCTACACCGGCAACACCACCTGCGCGGAGATTGCGCTGCATCCTTCCGGCAAGTTCCTGTACGCCTCGAATCGCGGCCACGACAGCATCGCCATCTTCAAGACGGACCAACGGACCGGGCTGCTGAAGCCGGCGGGACACGCGCTGACGCAGGGCGGAACGCCGCGCCACTTCGCGCTTGATCCGTCGGGCGATTGGTTGCTCGCCGAAAATCAGGCTTCGGATAATGTCGTCGTCTTCAAGGTCAACTCGCGGACGGGCCAGTTGACCGCCACCGGGAAACCGGTCGAAGTGCCCGCCCCGGTCTGCGCCGTTTTCGTGTCGCCCGCAAAATAAATTCGTGACGCTCCGGCAGGTGTGGGTTTAGTTGTTGGGTATGCGGGTGCTTCTGGCTGAAGACGAGCCCAAGATGGCTGAACATGTGCGGTGGGGATTGACCGCTGAAGGCTATGCCGTGGATCTGGCGATGGACGGCGAGGAAGCGCTCTGGCTGGCCCAGGAACATCCCTACGACGTGCTGGTGCTTGATGTGACCATGCCCGGCCGCGATGGTTTTTCGGTCGTGCGCCAGCTGCGCCGCAAGCAGATCGTGACGCCGGTCATCTTTCTCACCGCCCGCGCGGATGTCGAAGACCGGATCCGCGGCCTGGATGCGGGCGCGGATGATTATCTCACCAAACCGTTTTCAATTTCGGAATTGCTGGCCCGGCTCCGGGCGCTGCTGCGCCGGCAGCGGCCCCAAGCCCTGAACGTCCTGCGGGTGGCGGACCTGGAACTGGATCTTGTGGCGCATGAAGCGCGGCGCGGTGGCGAGCGGATCGAGCTGACCCGGCGGGAGTTTGCCCTGCTGGAGTTCCTGTTCAGCGCCTCGCCAAAGCCCGTGAGCAAGACCGCCATCGTCGAGCACGTCTGGGATCAGCATTTCGATTCGGAAACGAATGTGGTGAACGTTTACATCAAGTTGCTGCGCCGGAAAATTGACCGGCCGGAATTAAAGCCGCTGATTCATACGATCCGGGGCGTGGGCTTCGCCTTGCGCGAGGAAAAACCATGAAATCCTTGCGCGCCCGCATGGCGGTTTGGTTGGGGGTGAGCTTTCTGGTGGTGACCGCCACGTTCCTGTTCATGACCTACCGGTTGCTGGAAGAGGAGTTGCGCCAGAAATCCTGGCAGAAGGATTATCCCGCGCATCCGGACTGGCGGTTGCACGGGAGTTTTTCCGAAGCGGAGGTGCGGGACATCCTGGGTGAATTGTTCGAAGCCATCCTGATCGGCGCCGTGCCGTTGTTGATTGCCACCGGGCTGCTGGGTTGGTGGCTCGCGCGCAAGTCGCTCGCGCCAATCTCCAGCGTCAACCAACAGCTGCAGTCCAAGACTTCGGCCAACCTGGGTCAGCCGATCCATCTGCCGGAGGTGGACGTGGAATTCCGTGCCTTGGTCGTGCATCTTAATGATCTGTTGAAGCGGCTCAATGCGTCGTTCCAGGAGATGAACAACTACGCCGCCAAGGTGGCGCACGAACTTCGCACGCCGCTGGCCATCATGCGGCTGAAAGTGGAACAGGCCGGCAACCGCATCAATCCCGAGCTGGCGGAGGAACTGGAGAACGAATTGCACCGGCTCACCCACGTGGTGGACCAATCACTCCTCATCGCTCGCGCCGAACTTGGTCGGCTTTGCGCCGAGCGCACGCCCTGCGATCTCGCGGCGTTGGTGCGCGACTTGGTCGGCGACTTCGAATTGCTTGCGGCGGAGGAACAGCGGCGATTGTGGATCAAGTCGTCCCGTTCCGCCTGGGTTCTGGCCGACCCGCGGCACTTGCGTCAAATCATCCACAGTCTGTTGACCAATGCGCTCAAACACGGGCAGGGTGATTTTGCCGTGCGCGTTCGCTCTCAGGGCCAGCGCGCCGTGCTCTTTGTCGCGAATCGCGTCGAGTTTTGCTCCCTCGATCACGAACGGACCCTGGGCCTCGGCCTGCGCGTGGTGTCCGTGTTGTTGCATCTGGATCCGCAGGTTCATTTTCAACGCCGCCGGGGGCTTAACTATCATGCCGTCCGCTTGACCGTGCCGGTAACCCGGGAAACGATCCCTGCTCCAGCCGCCGCTCCCGCCGCCGCCAGCGGGGATCGGCCGGATGAAAATTTTTTCATCTGACATCCCCGCGGTTTTTAACTTCTCCGTGCGAATTTGCCCGCCGGCAACCGGGGCGAATCGCAACACGGCAGGTGCTTTTGCTTCGGGCCAGGCAAAAATATGAGGACATCCTCCGGACGGCCCGCAAACGCAACACGCTGGTGGTTTCAGCTCGGCATCGCCGCTTTGGTGCAATCCCTGTGCGCCAGCCGGGCGCGGGCCGGCGATCACGTGGACTATCGCTTCGAGTTTTATGGCGAAGAAAACGGGCGCATCCAGATTGATACGCACTCGCTCTTGTTTGAGAAAAAGATCACTGATGCGATTGCGACGAAGGGGGAATTTACTTACGACGGCATTTCGGGCGCCACGCCCAACGGTTCACCGCCAATCGGGACTTCCACCCAAGTGCCGCTGACCCAGATGGAGGATACGCGTTACGCGGGTAATCTGGGTTTCGATTGCCGGTGGGGCCGCCAGTTGCTGACGCCGCTTGTGGCGTACAGCACAGAAAGTGATTATGAATCCTTGGGTCTTTCGCTGAACGACGCGATTGATTTCAACGAAAAGAATACGACGCTGCGGGTTGGGGTCGCGCACAATTTTGATCGCGTCCTCGATCTCTCGGAGGATGCGCGCACACCCCGGGCTTGGCAGAACAAGGATAGCACGGAAGGGTTGCTGGGATTTTCGCAACTCCTCGATGCCAAAACCGTGATGACCGCAGATTTCACCTTCGGTTACGAGCAGGGATACTTGAATGATCCGTATCGGCGCGTCCTTTTTCGCGACTGGTTGACGGTAATTCCCGGTGTTCCGCTCTATATCACGCATCTTGAGGCCCGGCCGCGCGAGCGCACCAAGGAAGTCTTCCAAACCTCACTCACGCATTTCTTCGACAAAGTGAACGGCAGCGCGGAGATATCATATCGCTTCCACCATGACTCTTACGAAGTAAACAGCCACACCGTGGCGCTGACGTGGCACCAAAAGTTGGGTGCGCGGGTGATTGTGGAACCGATGTTCCGCTACTATGAACAGTCCGCCGCGTATTTCTATACTCCCAACGGCGTGCCCGGCCTTTCCCCGATCGATGGCAACCCGAATCGTCCGGAGTTTTATTCCGCGGATTATCGCCTGGCCCATCTATACACGCTTACTTATGGGGTGCAGGCATCCGTCAAGTTGAAGGACTGGCTGCAGTTGGATCTGGGTTACCACCGGTATGAAATGTACGGCCTGGACCAGGACACGGCGGCGAGCGCGTTTCCCAAGGCCAACATCGTCACTGCTGGATTTCGCGTATGGTTTTGAGCGGCCCCATTTCCAGTCAGCAAGTGCTCGCCCGCGTTACGGAATCCGCGCGGGTGGCGGTTGAAGGCGCCCAACACAAGCTGACGTTCCGGGCGATGAATACCGAGTGCCGCGTCCACGTGCACGCCGCGGCGCCGGAGAAGATCCGGGAATACCTCCGGGAAGTTGTGCTCTGGGTCGCGGGGTTCGAGGCGCGTTACTCGCGGTTTCTTCCCGACAGCCTGATTGGCCGTATCAACGCTGCAGCTGGCGTACATTGGGTGGAAGTCGATGCGGAGACCGAACGCCTCTTCACACTTTGCCACGAACTCGCTTTCTTCACCCGCGGCGCTTTCGATCCCACGGCCCTGCCGTTGATCAAACTCTGGAACTGGCGCGCGCAACCTCCGGTGGTGCCCTCTGAAGCGGCGATTGCCGCCGCGCGGGAACTCGTGGGTTGGCGCAAGGTTCAGCGCCGGCCCGGCGCCATCTTTCTACCCGTAAGCGGCATGTGCCTTGACCTCGGAGGTATCGGCAAGGAATACGCCGTTGACTGGGTCATGAGCATGGCGCTGGAACGTGGCCTGAACAACGTGCTGGTTGATTTCGGTCATGATGTGCGGGTCCGCGGCGCTGCGCCGGACAAGAAATTCTGGTGGATTGGCTTGGAAGACGCCTTCCAACCTGGCAAGTGTTGGGCGGGTGCGGCGGTTACCGATCACGCTGTGGCCACGTCCGGCGATTACATCCGCAACTTCGAAATCAACGGACGCCGTTACGGCCACATTCTGGATCCGCGCACCGGCTATCCGGTTGACAACGGCGGTCGCGCGGCCACGGTCATTGCGCCTTCCTGCACCATCGCGGGAATACTCTCCACGACCGCACTCATTCTCGGCCCGCAGGAGGGGTTGCGCTTGATTGAAACCCATCTCGGCGCCGCGGGCGCCATCACCACCGATACCAACCGTATCTATACCCGCAAATTTCATGAATACACCGCGCCCATGCCATAATTCCCGAATCCGGGCGATGCTCGCCCTCGCCTTCGTTGCGCTGACGCTTGCTGCCCTTGCTGGGTGGAAGTCCGGCGATGTTTTACCGGACCTTTCGGCCCAAGGCCTCGAAGGGAAGTTGCCTGAAGACATGAAAGGCAAAGTCTTGCTGGTGGATTTCTGGGCTTCCTGGTGTCAGCCCTGCGCTGAATCCTTTCCCGTCTTGGAAGAGTTGCACAAGAAGTACGCCGCCGAGGGGCTCGTGATCGTTGCGGTTAGCGCCGACGAAAAGAAGGCCGACATGGAGAAATTTCTCAAAAAGCGTCCGGTGACCTTTTGTGTCGTCCGTGATGCGGCGCAAAAACTTGTCGGGCAAGCCGACGTCAATACCATGCCGACCTCATTCCTTATTGATCGCGCGGGCAAGGTGCGCTTTCTGCATGACGGCTTCCACGGCGCCGAAACGAAGAAAAAATACGTAGCGGAGATCGAAACCCTTTTGAAAGAAAAGCCATGAAACTCTCTCTGTATTCCTTGGTTGGCGCGCTGGCCCTCGTTTGCACCACCGGCTGTGTCAACGTCAAGCCCTGGCAACGCGGGACATTGTCGGACTACACCATGCGCGCTGATCGTGACCCTTTGGGGCTGGCGCAGAAACAACATATCTGGTTCTCGCGTGAAGAAGCCAACGGCGGCGGTGGTGTCGGCGGTGGCGGCTGCGGCTGCAATTGAATTTCTCGTAACAACAAACCCGCAATTCCTACCATGAAATTTTTTCGCGTCCCGGCACTGCTTTTGGCCGCGGCTTTACAACTACTCCCCATGTGCCGCACGGTCTGCACCGCGCCCGCCTTTAGTTCCACGTTAGCCATCATTTTCCGGTGGACGATTGGGGCCACGGCCACCGTGGGCGCGTTCGACACCGTCTCCGGCGGCAGCGTCGTGTATTTTGATTGTCCTCGTACTGCGGTTGGCACGGTCGGAGTGCCGTTTGTGTATTACATGACATTGGGTGGCACCATCGGTACTGATGGTGGATCCGTGGTGGCGGCCTCGCCCCTTCCGGGCGGCTTTACGAACTATTGGGTGGCACATCTTTCGTCACCTACTTCCGAGTGGGGCGTGATTAGCGGTACGCCCACCAATTCGTTTACCAACATGCTGATCAACCTGACGGCGACGAATCCGCACTATTTGGACGGCAACAGCGCCCCCATCGTCGTGAACGGTTCGCTTTACCTCACGGTTTATCCGAGTTCCACCCCGGTCGTGATCACGACCCAACCGACCAACGTGATCGCTAATAACGGCCAGTCGGTCTCGTTCACCGTGGCGGCCACCGGAACGGGACCATTGACCTACCAATGGTTCAAGAAGGACACCAACATCTGGTACCACATCCAAAGCGCCACCAATAACTCCTACACCTTCAATGCCACGACGAATTCTTCGTCCGGTTCGTGGCCGATCAATCAGGGTAATTACCTCGTCCGCGTAGCCGGCGCCGCCGGCATGGTTTCGAGTTCCGTGGCTTCACTGATCGTGAATTCACCGCAGTTGAACATCACCGCCCCGCCAACCAATCTCACCGTGAATGTTGGCGCCCCCGCGAACTTCTATGTCACCGCCGGCGGCACCACCACGCTGGGTTATCAGTGGTATCGCAACGCCACCAACCGCCTCAGCGGCGCCACCGCCAGCAGCTACAGCCTCGCCAGCGCCCAAAGCACGAATAACGGTGACTTCTTCGCCGTTGTCGTGACCAATGCCAGCGGCGCACTCACCAGTTCCATTGCCATGCTGACCGTGAATTCCGGCGCCGTGCTCCCCAGCATCACCACGCAGCCAACCAACCTGACGGTGGTGGCCGGCCAACCCGCCACGCTTGTGGTCGGCGCCACGGGAACTGCCCCGCTCAAGTATCAGTGGTGGCGCTCCAGCACCAACGTCTCCAGTGCCGCCACCAATAGCAGCCTGGTCTTTACCAACGCTCGTCTCAGCGATGCCGGGACGTACTCTGTGACCGTGTCCAATTCAGCGGGCGGCTTGGTGAGTTCAAACGCCGTGTTGACGGTAACGGTGCCGAGTGCACCGACGATTGCGGCCTCGGGGATGAGCGGGAACAAGTTTTACTTCACCTTCACCCCGGTCGTGGGCCTGACCAACTCGGTGTTGACGAACAGCTCGGTGGTCGGCAGCTGGGGGGTGCTCACGAACATCCCGCCACCGCCCTCCGCGAGCAGCATCACCATCACGGACACCATCAGCGGCAGCTTGAAGTTTTACCGCGCATCGTTCACGCCGTAGCGGCCCAGCATTTTCGCCAGCACCAACAGCAACAGGCCCCCGGCACCAAACAGCCACCAGCCCAGCTTGAAACTGGCCGGCTCGAAGCGAAATTGAACGGTGGATTCACCGGCGGGCAGCACAACGCCGCGCAACGCATGGTCCGCGCGCAGGACCGGCAGACGTTCACCGTTGCGATACGCTCTCCAGCCAACATCCCAGTTGTCGGCCAGCATCAGCAAACCCGGGGTCTCCAGCTGGGCTTTCACCGTCACCCGCGTGGAAATTTCATCTACGATCTCGGCGGTTCCGGTGCAGCGGGCCGGCAAGGTCACCGGTTCTTCCACAAAGGCCACCGCTCGCGGATCGAAATCCGCCGTCGTCATCCGCCGTAATCGTTCGGTCGGGTCCGCAATCATCTCCACCCGTTCCGGCACAAAAACGCGCGCCAAGGCATTTCGGTTTTCGAGGACGTAATAATCATCCTGCCGAAACCAGGGTTGGATGTTGGGCGGTGGCGCGCCCCGGAAGATCACGTAGCGGGTATTCAGCAGGTCCAGCACTGGAGGCAGTCGCATTTCGTCCGGCGCCGAAAGCTCCACCCGCGGCACGATCCGTTGAAGTCGGGCGTAACTGTAAACGGTCGAGTTGGGTTCGATGGTCGTGAGGACCAGCTCGGTCAGGCGGCCCGGGTCAATGGAGTCGTAACCCCGCACATCATTCAGCCCGCTTCCCTGCGCGACCGAGGCGGTGAGACAACCGTAACCCACAAAGCGACCCGGCGGCTTTTTTGCCAGAGCGTCGAAAACCGGTAGGCGCGGGTAATAGAGCGCGGGGTCGCACTGGGGCACACGCCCGAACGCAAAGGTGAACATTTCCAGGACCATGGCCACACCGAGAACGGTTGCCAGGGCGCGCTGCGAAACGCTACGCGCCCAGAGCATCAGCCAACCCGCCACCCCCATCAGACCCAGCACCGCGGCCGTGCTTTGCGTGCGCAAAAACCAGGCCTTAATCCGATCGACGTCTTCCAGATTTCGCACCCACCCTTCTTTTTTACCGCGCTCGATCAGCACTGCGGAGGAGGCTTCAAATTGTTCAGGCAGCTTCACCGCGTTGATCGCCGAATCCACCATCATGCCGGCCAGCAGCAGCACCGGCACCCAGTAGCCGTGATGCCATTTGAGCGAGCCGTTGCGTAATGCCTGCAATCCAGTTGCGGCCAGCGCCAACACCGCAAATGCGGTCCAAAAAACCAGCCGGTTGTACGAAAACAAATTCAGGCCGGGCAGCCGAAGCACTGTTACGAAACCGGGTAAATTCAAGACCCAGCTTAATCCGGTGATGCCCATGAGCACCCAAAACCAGTTCAGTCGACGGAGCGGTCGATTAGCCATGGCCAGGGGCGCCAGGAGCAACAAGGCCAATGCGCCGGCGTACGCAGAGGCGGCGCCTTCTTGGGTGATTTGAGTCGTGGGACCGAGAAACAAACTGTCGGTTTCGGTGGTGCCGTACGTCAACGGCATCGCCACTTGCGGCAGTGCCGCCATGCCAATCGGCGGGCGCTCCTCCAGGCCGTGGATGCGTTTCACCATCCGCGCACCAGTTTTCACATAGTCCAACAGCGGCAAAATGTGGGGAGATGCCAGCAGGAATCCAATTCCCCATCCCAGGATGAGCACCAGCAAAATACGCCGGGCTTGGGCTTGGAACCATTTGCCGGCCGTAGCTTCAAACAATCTCCACAACGCAAAAAGTCCCGAGGCCAGCAAGACTTGACCGGCCAGGTCAATGTGGCCGCTTACCAAAACCAACACCGTCGTCAACGAGAGCACGCCCACGGCTCTTGCGCCCGGACGTCGGACGGCTTCTTCGACCGCCGTAAACAACCACGGCATCCAGTACGCCGCGGCGCAGGTGGGATATCCGGCCCAGAAGACGAAGAACGCAGTCATCGGATAACACCACGCCGGAAACGCCGCCGCCCAGAAACCCACTCCCAGCGCGCGTCGGAAGAACACATAAGCGCCGAGTCCGGCCACAAGCGCTTCGACCATTTGCACCCAGGCCAGAATCACCGGCGAGGGCGTAAGCATGCCGATCCATTTGAAAGGGGAAAAACGCGGCCAGACCACCGGCGCCCCGCAATACTGATACGGCGCCCACATGGGGAAACGTCCCGCCCGCAATTCCCCGACGGCCCACCGGCGTTCCGGTTCAAATTGAAAAATCAAATCCGTGAGGGCAGGGTTGTGGGGCTTGATCTGTTCCACCTCCGGCGTCATCGGCAAATAGGTCGTGGGCGTGGCGAGAATGTCGAGCGGAAGCAGGATTTTTTTCCCGACGAGTGAAGGTCCGAAGAGAATGAACTGCCCGATGATGATCCCGAGCGCAATGATCACCAGACGCGCCCGGCGGGTGCGGGGAAACTCCACGGTAACGGAGTTTTCGGTCTGGCTCATCGCCGCGAGCGTATGCGGCGCGCCAGTGGCAGGCAAGTCAGTCGGCGCGGCGGCGGGGAACGCTTGAGCTTTCACGCGCTTTGACCTATTGGTCGTGCATGCTCGTCGTTCACGTTCATGTCCACGTCAAAACGGAAGCAGTCGAAACGTTCAAGCAGGCCACCCTCGCCAATGCGCGCGCGAGCCTGAAGGAGCCCGGCGTCGTGCGCTTCGATGTCGTCCAGCAAGTGGACGAGCCAACGCGGTTCGTGCTGGTGGAAGTCTATCGGGACACGGCCGCGGCGACGGCGCACAAGGAAACCGCGCACTATCCCATCTGGCGCGATGCGGTGGCGTCGATGATGGCCGAGCCGCGGCAGAGCGTGAAGTTCAACAACCTGTTTCCGGACGATGCCAACTGGTGACATGCGCTTCGAATTTGCCACCGCCACCCAGATCGTCTTCGGCGCCGGCACGCTGCGCGAGGCCGGCGCGCTCGCAAAACCATTTGGCCCGCGGGCGCTGTTGGTGCAGGGCCGCAATCCGGCGCGCACAGAACAATTGACCGCGCATCTTCGTGCCGCGGGCGTGAGCGCGACACCATTTCCCGTTTCCGGCGAGCCGGAGATTTCCACCGTGGAGGCCGGTGTGGCTTTGGCCCGGGCGGAGCGCTGCGACTTCGTCATCAGCATGGGCGGCGGGAGCGTGATTGATGCTGGCA
The DNA here is from genome assembly GCA_964456685.1 of uncultured Bifidobacteriaceae bacterium. Lineage (GTDB taxonomy): Bacteria > Verrucomicrobiota > Verrucomicrobiia > Limisphaerales > JADLHS01 > CAYWCK01. The sequence continues at coordinate 18,646 of CAYWCK010000003.1, forward strand.
AAGCCATCGCGGCGATGCTGACAAATGAAGGGGAGTTGCTCGATTACCTTGAAGTCATCGGGCGTGGCAAGGCGTTGACAAAACCGTCTGCGCCATTCATCGCCATTCCCACGACCGCGGGCACGGGCTCGGAGGTGACGCGCAATGCTGTGCTTGCATCGCCCGCGCACAAGGTGAAGGTCAGTCTCCGCAGTCCGTTCATGCTGGCGCGGGTGGCGCTGGTGGATCCGGAGCTGACGTACGATTTGCCTCCCGCTATCACTGCCAGCACCGGCCTCGATGCGCTGACCCAACTCATCGAGCCGTACGTCTGTTCGCGGACAAATCCCATCACGGACGGACTGTGCCGCGAAGGTATTGTCCGCGCTGCGCGCTCGCTGCGGGTGGCATTTACCGATGGCCACAACGTCGCGGCCCGCGAAGACATGGCGGTGGCGAGTTTGTTTGGCGGCTTTGCGCTGGCCAACGCCGGACTGGGCGCCGTGCATGGTTTTGCCGGGCCGATTGGCGGCATGTTTCCGGCCCCGCACGGGGCCGTGTGCGCGGCGCTGTTGCCGCATGTGATGCTGGCGAACCTCCGCGCATTGCATGGCCGCGGCACCAAGATGGACGCGCTCGGCCGTTATCAGGCCATTGGCCGCTGGCTCACCGGCCGCGTGACGGCGACGGCCGACAGCGGGGTGGCGTGGGTGGAGGAACTGGTGCGCGATTTGCAAATCCCCCGGCTGCGCGCATACGGCGTCGGAGAGGAACACATCGCGGAGGTTGTGGCGAAGGCGGCGAAAGCGAGCAGCATGAAGGCGAATCCCATCGCGCTAACCACGGCGGAGTTGGAGCAAACCTTGCGGGCGGCACTGTAGTTCGCGGCGCGAGCGGGGTGACTGCATGCCTACCGCGGCGCGAGATCAACGCAGACCAGATGGTCTTCGCTGCGGAGAAAGAGCTTCCGGTCCGCCAGCACCGGTCCGGCCCAAGTCGGGTATTTCAATTGTGGCACCTGCCACGCGCAAATTTCCTCCGGCTGTTTCGGATTCGGCCGGAACATTCCCAGTCGTCCGCCTTCACCGATCACGATGAGTCTGCCGTCCGCCAGGATCGCCGAGCCGCGACCGAAGACTTTCGGTTGCGGCGTGCTGTGCGGCGGCCAGTTCTCGGGGCGACTCCACATGAGCTTCCCGGTTTTTAACTCCACACAGCGGAAGCTCGCGTCCGGTTCGTTGCGGCCGCTGAAGCCGTAGAGGAAACCGTCCACCAGCACGGGCGTGTTCCAGTGAATCTCCAGCACCGGTGATTCGTAGGCGCCCTCGGCGGTGCGCGCGAAAGGATTCTCGGGGCTGCGCCACACTTCCTCGAAGGACTTGCCGTCCGGCTTCACCCGCAACGCCACGGAGCCGACGCGGTAATAGGCGGCGGAGAGCAGAATCAGGTCGCCGGAAACAATTGGTGTCATGGCGTTCACAGATTCATTCACCTGACATTGAAACCAGCGCTTGAAGTTCACTTCGCCGTTCGTCGGGTTGAGGGAAACCAGGCCCTGGCGCAGGAGGCAGAGCAAATGGCGTTGCCCGTTGATGATGGCGGCGGTGGGCGAAGCGTAACTGACGAGCATTTCGTTGCCGGTCCATTCATACGGTTTGGTCGAGCGCCAGCCGATGGGCGTGACGCCATTCCAAGTTTTCCGGCCCACACTTTCCCAAAGCGTTTTGCCGGTCGCCGGGTCCAGCGCGACCACCCCGGCGTCTGGTTGCCCGCCGACCATGACGATGATTTTACCATTCTCAAGCAGCGGCGTGCTTCCCACGCCAAAGAATGCGTCCGGCACGTTCCAGTCTTTGGCCGTGTCCCGTTGCCAGATGATTTCACCGTTGGCGAGGTCGAGACAGAGGAGTTTCCCTTCCGCACCAAAGGTGTAACAACGATTCGTGGTGAGCAGCGGCGTGCAACGCGGACCGTTGTTGTAGCCGAATGGATCGCGGAAGCGGCTGGGATTCTTTCGCTGCCATTTTGTCCGGCCGGAGGCCGCTTCCATGGCTTCGACGATCTCTTCGTCGCCCAGGCGATGATGCAGGACCAGGGTTCCGCCAAGGACAGAGGGCGCGCTGTAGCCGGAGCCGACGGGCTTATCCCAGGCGACGGGTGGCCCGCTGGCGGACCACTGAGCCAGGAGATTTGTTTCTGCGGAAGTGTTGTCTCGGTTCGGGCCGAGAAAGTGCGGCCAATCCGCCCCTCGCGCGGTGAGGACGAATACAACGGCGGCAAGCGCTGGAAGTCGGTGGATCAACGCGCGAATTGTCCTCCGCCCGCTTGTTTGAAGCAAGCCGGGAGCTCCGGAGGAGGCGATGAAGTTTGCCGAAACCTTGCTGCTCCGGCTCGCACTGGCGATTACCCCATGAGGAAAGGGATAATATCCGCCGCGAGTTTGCGTCCGCGCAGGCTTACTTTATCGCTGCCCAGACCCGATGCACGTCGTCGTGATCGTCCAACGACTGGAGAAATTCGCCGGCTTCCGCTTTTTGCGCATCACTGAGTTCGGGGAATTGCTTGGGCACGTAACCGAGTTCGCTTGTCACCACCGTCCAGCCATTCTTCCCCAGCCACGTGGCCACGGTGTGAACCGCGGCGCGATCGCAGATGAACCGCGCCCCCGCCGCACCTTCGGGAATGTCGTCGTTCTGTTCATGCGTGAGCGACTCGACTTCATTCGCGCCGGCCTCGATGGCGGCAGCTTCGCGGTCGGTGTTGGCGTCGGGATGATGCGCTTCGACCAAGCCGACATGGTCAAACAGGAATTTGTTGCTGCCGGCGGTGCCCAGCACGCCTTTCTTGAACAACACCCGCACTTCCGGGGCGGTGCGGTTGACGTTGTCGGTATAGACCTCGACGATGACCGGCACGTTGTGCGGCGCTTTGCCCTCAAACACCACGTGCTCCATGATGAGCTTTTCATCGCCGATCCCCGCGCCCTTGTTGATCGCGCGCTGGATGGCGTCCTTGGTCACGCTTTCCTTCTTCGCCTTCTCGACCGCGGTGAAGAGGCGGGCGTTCATCGCCGGATCCGGCCCGCCCATCTTGGCGGCGACTGAGATTTCGCGAACGAGTTTGCCGGTCGTGCGGCCTTTTTTCAGGCCGGCGACGAGGCGTTTGGCATGTAACCATTGGCGTCCCATGCCGAAAGAGTAGCGACCAAGCCCACTGGCGACAAGCGAGCGCTGCGTGAAGGACCGGCTATTTGCGTTTGCGGAAGCTGAGCAAGGCGAGCGCGGCTAAACCAGCCATTGAGAGAATTGCGGGTTCCGGGATGCCATATAGACCGAAGCTCTGCATACCGGCCAGGGGGGGCGGGGTTGTCAAATCACCGCCGATGGTGGCGTTTAGACTCAACAACGGGCCTGCGGCAAGAGCGGGCCAATTGGGGTAGGTCGCGGCCAGCGCCGAAGCCCAAGTCGGATATAATCCGCTGGAGTTGTCCCAGACACGCAGTTGAAACGTGCCACCCCCGGCGAAGTCTTTCGGAATATTGCTGAAGGTCACTACAGTTGTGGCCACTACTCCCGCCGCGGTGCCAGTGCGAAAACTCGAACCAGGCGATCCGGGCTGCAGCGCCGATTCGGGTTGGTTGACGCCGGGTGCGCCCCATAATTCCGCGCGGTAATCTGAACCGCTCAACGGGGTGCCGAAGTAAACTTGCGTTCCGGGAGGCGTGTCTGCTGTTGTATTGCCTGTTTTGGCGAGGGAAGGATCAGGCTCGGGTCCATAGACGCGAAAGCTGACCCCGCTCCCTGTGTTCTGTCCCGTTAGCCAAACTGTCCCTTGCGCCAACAGGCTCAACGGAACGCAGAGGATGAGGAGGCTGAGGATGGTTTTCATAATCCCGGTTCGCAATGGGTTTGCCCGTCAGTTACTGACGCCCCGAAGTTACGCCCGCGTGCCTCGAAAATTCAAGCCTGGACCCGGTGGTCGCCGGTTCCGGCGGTGGTGAGATTGCAGGCGTTTGAATTTTTATTCGGCGCGTTGAATTGACCCTCTCTGCTGAGTTGCAATACATTGAATCTTGGTTCGCTTAAGACTCGGAAAGTATTGAGCTATGAAACGGATTTTACTGACACTCGCAACAGGAATGCTGGCCGCTTCGACTTTGCGCGCCCAGGTTTACATTAACGAACTGCTTGCAAACCCACCCGGCAGCGACAGTACCGTGAGCCTTGGTTTGGAGTATTTTGAGTTGCGCGGCACCCCAAATCTTTCCTTGGCGGGATATTACCTGATCAGCATTGAAGGACAGGGCACTACTGGCCGGGGCGACATTAACCAGTTTTTTGACCTCGGGGCCTACTCTCTCGGTGCGAACGGTTTTCTGTTCGCGCAACAATTTGGTTCCCCTTATACCCCTGTCAATGGAAGTGCAACTCTGCTGGCCAACACACCCAATCAGGGCTGGGGTCAAGTCAATGGGACTGGAAGTTCCGTGGGCCACTCATCGGATGGCACCCAAGTTGATCTCGAAAATTCCGCCGCCACAATCTGGCTTATCAACCGGGGCGCCGGCGCCGCTCCCACGCTGACGCAGGACTTGGATTCTGACAACAACGGTGTCGCGGAATTACCCTCCGGCTGGACGGTGGTGGACTCGATTGCTTTGAGCGACGGTACGGGAACGCCGGCGGCCACGGACTTTTCTTACGGTGCTATTACGTTCCGCTTCGGCGCACTAGGCTCGGATAACGCCGGCAATCTCATTACTATTCCCGGAACTGGCGGTAATCTATACGTCGGACGAAAAGGGGATTCCACCGGCTCAACCTCTGCTGATTGGATGGGCGCTTTTCTCACCGGCACTGCGGGAAATTTTTCATTCAGCGCCACCGACACCAGTGATTTGACCTTCGGCGGGCTCCCCATCACGATCATGCAATTCGGTGCGACCAACGCGCCCGAACCCTCCAGCGCGCTGTTGTTGGGAGCGGGTTGTTTGCTCTTCGGGCTGGCGCGCCGCCGCCGCTAGGCCTTTTCACTCGGCAATGCAGTAAAGCGTCCGGCTGCCGCGGACGAACAGTTCATTTCCCACCAGCGCGAGGGAAGCGTCGGTGTGATCATTCAATTTGTTCGTGGCTAACACTTCGAGCTTCGGTCCCTTCTTGAGCACCAGGCAGACGCCATCGCGACCGAGCACATAGACTCGGTCCTGCGCCGCAACCGGCGAGGCGTAGATCTCGTTCAAGCCGGCGAGGCGTTCCGCGGCAAAGTGCGGCTTGCCGCTCAGGGCGTCGAAGCAGGAGAGGACGCCGTTGTTACCCTTGGCGAAATAAAGCAGGCCATCCACCAGCAGCGGGGAGGGGACGTAGGGTGTGTCGCGATCATGACTCCAACGGACCGCGTCCGTTCCCGCCACGTCGCCAGTGGCACCGAGTTTGATGGCGAACAACGCCGAACCCCGAAACCCGCTCGTGACGTAAACAGTTTCCGCATCCGCCACCGGACTGGGAATGGCGTTGGCCGTCTGGCCGGCACAGGACCAAATTTCTTTACCGGATGCCAGATCGTAGCTGCGCACCTTGCTGGTGGCATTGACGATCACTTGTCGTTTGCCGCTTTGGTCCACAACCAGGGGCGTGGACCACGTTGTGGCATCGCTGCGGGGTGTCCGCCAGAGTTCCTTGCCGGTGTTCTTATCGAAGGCCGCGATGAAGTCGCGGTCCTGCTCATCGTCCCAGTTCACGATGAGGGTATCGCCGAACAAGGCTGGCGACGCGCCTTCGCCAAAGCTGTTGCGCGTCTGCATGCGCCCCAACTGCTTTTCCCACTTCAGCTTCCCGTCAACGTCATAGCAAAACAGGCCGGCCGAACCGAAATAGGCAACGACCACCTGGCCATCGGTGATGGGCGAACCGGAAGCGTAGGTGTTGTTGCGGTGGCGCGCGTCGGCTGGCACCTCCTCGCGCGCGACTTTTTGCCAGAGGGTTTTGCCGGTCTGGCGATCCAAGCACAGCACCATGAATTGGTAAGCCTCCGTCGGCTTTTCGCCGCCGCCGAATCCCCCCGGCCCGCCGGGCCCACCGGGTCCGCCAGGGCCGCGCTTTCGTCCCCCCGGACCCGGCGGTGGGCCATCGGGTCTTCCTTCTGGCGGCGGTCCGCCCGGCCGGGCTTCCGCCGTCGGTTTGCCATCGGCCTTTTTGGTGGGACTGAAAGCCGTCAAGATAAACACCCGGTCGCCCCAAATCGCTGGTGTGGACGAGCCTTCTCCGGGAATGGCCACCTTCCATTTCACATTTTTGGTTTCGCTCCATTCCAGCGGGGGATTGGCTTCCGGCGCCGCGCCGGTGGCGAGCGGCCCGCGCCGTTGCGGCCAATAGCGGTGCGCCTCGGCGCTCACTGCCTTGGCGCGGAAGGACGGAGCAACGAGGAGGGGCAACAACACCAAGACAGCCGGAATGGTTTTCATGATCACAAGGCTTTGCGGTTTGCGGGAACAATTAACCCGCAGACCGGGTGGGCGCAAGCCGCGGGATTTCGCTTGGCGCACCGGGCGGAGCAGCCTACTTTTCGGCGCATGAAACGGAATTACCTTCATTTGCTCTCCCTTGCCACCGCCGTCCTGATCACTCCAGCCGCGTTTGCCGCGGATGATGAAACGGGCTTCGTCTCGCTCATGGATGGGAAAACCTTCAACGGGTGGAAATCCGCCACCGAACATACCGACACTTGGAAGATTGAAGACGGTGCGTTCGTCGCCCACGGCGAGCGCTGCCATTTGTACTATGTCGGTGACCAGCAGCCGTTCAAAAATTTTCACCTGAAGGTGGAAGTCATGACCGAACCCGTCTCCAATGGCGGGATTTATTTTCACACGAAGTATCAGGCCGAAGGCTGGCCCAAAGGCGGTTTTGAATCCCAAGTGAACAATACCCACGGCGACTGGATCAAGACCGGCAGCCTCTACGGCATTTGCAACAACGGGCTGACCATCGCGGAAGACAAGAAGTGGTGGACGCAGGAAATCATCGTTCAGGGAAACACGGTCACCGTGGTCGTGAACGGGAAAAAGGTGTTGCAGTACACCGAACCCGCGGGTGCGCAGGCGGGCAAGGATTTTGAACGCAAGCTTGGCGAAGGCACGTTCGCGCTGCAAGGGCACGATCCGAAGAGCACGATCCGCTATCGCAACATCCGTGTGAAGCGGCTCTAAGCGGCGACCTCCATTTGTCATTCCAGCCCAACAGCGCGGAGCGATCCGCGCTGTTTCTTATTCGGCATCCAAAGCCGCGAGCTTCGTGGCGGCCGCTTCCCATTTCGGCGTGAGTTCGGCCAGTTCGTCCGCATTATGACCGAACTCGCGGTTAAGCTGCATCGCCTTGCCGCCCGCTTGATAAGTCTCCGGCTTCTCCAGCTCGTTGGTGATCTCAGTCTGGCGCTGCTCGAGTTGCTGGATGCGCTTTTCCAAATCGTGAACCTCCTGTTGCTGGGCTTTGCGCACTTTGGAGCGCGCCTGCCGTTGTTCGGCTTCGAGCCGCTTCTGTTCCTTCCGATCCAGCGCCGGCTTGGCGAAATCGAGCTTGGGCGCAGCCGCTTTGGCGCCGGCAGTTAACGCCGCCCGCGCGGACAACGATTTGGTCTTGTCGAGGTAGTACTGGTAATCACCGGCGTAATGCGTGAGCTGGCCGGTATTCACATGCACCACCTTGTTCGCCAGCGCACGGATGAAGTAAACATCGTGGCTGATGAAAATCAAAGTGCCCTCGAACTGGTCGAGCGCGTAGAGCAACGCATCAATGCTCGACATGTCGAGGTGCGTGGTCGGCTCGTCCATCAACAGCAGATTCGGGGGATCCAGGAGCAGCTTGACCAGTGCGAGCCGGCTTTTTTCCCCGCCGCTGAGCACGCTGACCTTTTTGAAAACGTCATCGCCGCGGAAAAGAAAACTGCCGAGCAACGTCCGGACGAATTGCTCCGTCACGCGCTGGGGGGTGTCGAGGGCTTCCTCCAATACCGTGCGGTTTTCGTCGAGCATATCCACGCGATACTGTGAATAGTAACCCGCCTTCACGTTGTGCCCGAGTTCGCGCTCGCCGGTTTGGGGCGTGACGGTGGCCGCGAGAATTTTCAGCAGAGTGGATTTGCCCGCGCCATTCGGCCCGACGAGCACGATGCGCTGGCCGCGTTCCGCTTCGAATTCCAGGCCGCGATAGACGGCGTGCTGACCGTACGCAAAATGAATGTTCTTCAACCGGATCACGCGCTGGCCGCTGCGTTGCGGTTGCGGAAACGAAAAACTGACTTTCTTGTCCTCGCCCGTCGGCGCATCGATCTTTTCCATCCGCTCGATCTGCTTGAGCTTGCTTTGGGCGCGCGTGGCCATCGTGTTTTTCGCCCGAAAGCGATTCACGAACAGCATGATGTGCTCGATCTCGCGCTGCTGGTTTTTGTAGGCCGCCAGGAGCTGCGCCTCGTAGGCTTCGCGTTGATCCAGGTAATCGTCGTAGTTGCCGCGATAGCGGATGAGTTTGCTCTGGCGAATTTCCACGATGCCGCCGACCAGGGAATTCAGGAACTCGCGGTCGTGCGAGATGACGAGGATCGCACCGGGATAGGTCTGGAGATATTCCTGAAACCAGAGGAGCGCTTCAAGATCGAGATGGTTCGTCGGCTCATCGAGCATGAGCAAGTCCGGCGCTTGCGTGAGCAACCGCGCGAGGTGCGCGCGCATGACCCAGCCGCCGCTCATCTCGCGCGCCGGGCGCTCGAAATCGGATTCGCGAAAACTCAGGCCGGCCAGGATTTGCTTCGCCTTCGCTTCGATCTGGTAACCGTTCAGCTCGTTGTAGCGATCATGGACGTCGTCGTGGACTTCCTCCGGATGCAGCGCCTCGACGGGGTGGTCGTGCTCCCACGCTTTGATGATGCGGCGCAATTTCACGAAATCAGGCGTGATGGCGCAGGCGAGTTCGACGACGGTTTCCTCGCCGGCGGGGGCGCTCTCCTGCGGCAGATAGCCAATGGCAAGGTTTCGTTCCTGGCTGATTTCTCCGGCGTCCGAGGGCTCCTCGCCAAGAATGATGTTGAACAGCGTGGACTTCCCCGCACCGTTCGGGCCGACCAGACCGAGTCGATCGCCGCGGTTTAATTGCAGGGTGACGTCCGAGAACAAAACTCGTCCGCCATACGCTTTACTGATGCCGGCCAGCGTGAGCATGGGCCGCGAAGATTATCGAAGTGCGGGAGAAAGGAAATAATAGATGCACCGCCGCCTGCGGTCGTACGGCAGACGCGTGACTCCTCCCGGCGGGCAAAACCGGTCCGCACCGCACCTGAGGCAGAAGGGTCGTGCGCCGTGCCGCCGCCCGTCGCGGCCAGGGATTTCAGCGCATCGTGGACTTGCGCAGCAAATCCGCGGCGGCCTTCGCTTTGGGGTCACCGCTGGCGACGCCGGCGGCGAGGGCTTGCTGCAGGCTGACCATCTGGTTGCGCAAGGCTTCGCCCTGCGCCGCGGTCAGGGGCTGACGTTGTTGCTGCACGGCGAGCAGCGTGGTCGCCGCCCGTTCGTAATCCTTGGCTTGCATCGCGGCTTGGGCCGTGGCCAGAGAGGCGTCCGGAGTCGGCGCTGCGCTGGCCCGGTTGGGAGCGCCGGCACTTGGTTGTTCGGCAGCACTTGTTTTGGTGGATGTCGCGGCATCAGCCGTCGGGGCCGGCGTTTCTTTTTTGCCGCAGCTAACGGCGGTCACCGCCATGAGGGCGGCGACAACCAAGGTGAGACGGTGACCGTGAAAATATTTTTTGGGCATGACGATTCTCCTAGTTGCGGCCATAAAGGTTTCCGGGATTGTACCAAAGCCGATTCGGCAGCAGCGCAAGTGGGATGGCGTTGCCGCGTTGCCCCGCAATGCCGGCCAGGGTGTTGCCATACCAGGCTCGGACCACCACACCTTCCGTGCTCCCGTCGAGCAGACCCATGGTTGCACCTTTGCCATGACGCGCCGAGAGGCCTTCATCGGGGAAACTGGAACTGTCATTGAAGAAAAAGGGCGTCTTCTCATCGGTCTCCCACTGGAGGATGTTGTTGGGTTTGAGTTTGGGGTCGGTAATCTTGTAGGTCTTTGGAGCAATTCCGCCGAACCCGACAATGGCGCCGTTCCAGACGTAGCTGGTGATGTAAACGTTCCGTTGATAGAAATTATTGTCCAGCCGGTCCGCCGGGCACATGTACGACTTCTCGCTTTTCATGTAGGGGAACAACTGTCCCAGCCTCACCGAGGCCAGTTGCTGGGTGACGGCCATGGAATAACCTGCCAGGTTCCCGCGTTCACCAGGCGGAAGATTGGGACCGTAAGCCCAGCTTGGGTCGGCGGTGCCCCAGCCCGCGGAGGGCAGATATTCATTGTTATCCGGCGCATACAAATGTGCGGCCACCAACAATTGGTGGTTATTGTTTAAATCCACCGCTTGCTGCGCGCGGAGTTTCGCCTTGGAGAGTGCCGGCAATAACATCGCCGCCAGAATGGCGATGATGGCAATGACAACCAGCAATTCGATGAGGGTAAACCCACGCGGGGGCGCCGACGGATGCGGGTGGTTGCACCGGGATTTCATAATATTCCATCTGAGACCGAACATACACTGAACCGGTTTGATCCTGAGCCGCCGCCTTCCGTTGAGGCGGAAGTGTGCGCTTTGATCGGGCCGGCTTGCCCGATAAAAGAAGCACACTGCGGCCGGTTTGAACAGCGCCAAAAATGAGCGCGTTAAGTTCCGCGTTTACGGGCCAGTTCTTTCCGCAGCTTATCCAGCGGCAACGTGTTAATAACGTCGGCCCGCGTCAGCCAGCCTTTGCGCGCGATGCCAGCCCCCAGACGCAAATAACTGGCGTGCTCATTGCGGTGCGCGTCGGGATTGATCACGCATTTGACGCCTCTGGTCTTGGCGTATTGCCATTGCCGCCAGTCGAGATCGAAGCGCCAGGGATTGCAGTTCAATTCGATCCACGTGCCGGTTTCGGCGCAGGCATCAATCACCGCTTGTTGATTTACCGGATACGCTTCGCGCTCCAGCAACAACCGGCCGGTGAGATGGCCCAGCATGTGCACGTATTTATTCTCCGCCGCGCGAATGAGGCGCTTGGTGTTCTCGGCCTCATTGCTGGCCGGCACGTGCAAGCTCGCCACCACCACGTCCAGTTCCGCCAGCAGCGCATCGTCGAAATCCAGCTTGTCCTTCAGCACGTCCACCTCCGTGCCGGTCAGCAGGCGAAAATCGCGACCTTCATCGGCGAGCTTCTTGTTCAATCCGCCGATGGCCTTGAGCTGTTCGCGCAGCCGCTTCGGATCGAGTCCATTCGCCTGGAACGACGCGCGGGAGTGATCTGTGATGGCCCAGTATTCCAGGCCAAGTTCATCCATGTACGCGGCGATTTCTTCTAGCGTGTTATGGCCGTCGCTCCAGGTGGAGTGATTGTGGAGGGCGCCTTTGAGATCAGTCCAATCGAGCAGCTTGGGCAAGGCACCTTTCTCGCCCGCGGCAAATTCGCCATGATCTTCGCGGATTTCTGGCGGGATGTAGGGCAGGTCCAGCTTTTCAAAAATCTCGGCTTCGTCATTACACGCCACCAGCAATTTGGGATCGCGTGTTTCCTCCTTGGATTTGAACAGGCCGTACTCATTCAGCCGCAACCCGCGCTGGATCGCGCGCTGGCGCATGACGATGTTGTGCTCCTTGCTGCCGGTGAAATACGCGAGCGCGAAGGGAAACTCCTTGTCGCTCACCACGCGCAGGTCGCATTGGATCCCGCCTTCGAGAATCACGCTCGCCTTGGTGTCGCCTTGCGCGATGACCTTGAGAATGCCGGGCTGCTGAACGAAGTAGCTGATCACCTCGACCGGCTTTTTGGACGACGCCAGCAAATCAATATCGCCGATGACTTCCTTGTGCCGCCGCAGGCTGCCCGCCGTGCTGCAACGCACCACGTCGGGATGTTCGCGCAAACTTTCCAGCAACGGTTCGGCGGCGGCGAGCGCCTTCGCGAGATGATGCTTGGAGGCGTATTGTCGCTTGCGTTCGATGCCCTCGAGAATATTTGTCTGTGTTTTCTCGCCGAAACCTTCCAGCTCCGCGACCTTGCCCGCTTTGCAGGCCGCCTCAAGTTTTTCGATCGAATCCACGCCCAGCTGCTTCTGCATCGCCTGGATCTTCTTCGGCCCCAGCCCGGGAATCTCGAGCATCTCGACCAATCCCGGTGGAATGCTCGCTTTCAAATCCTCGTAATACTTTAATTTCCCGGTTTCGACCAACTCCGTGATCTTCTGCTGCAACGCGTCGCCAATCCCCTTGAGTTCGCCGAGCCTTTTTTCCGCGACCAATTTGGCGAGCGGTTCGTTCAGGCTCTCGATGACCCGCGCGCCATTGTGATAGGCGCGCGTCTTGAATGGATTCTCACCCTTCAATTCCAACAACGTGCCGATCTCGACCAGCACTTCGGCCACTTTTTCTTTGTCCATGCCGCGCAATATGCGCACGCATCCAGAGGGTGCAAGGCGGTAATTTGTCGTGGTGATTTCCGCTTAGCGGAAACTCCGGATTCTGTTATCTTTCCGGCGTGCAGCAGGCGTCTTGGTTGTGCGGTGCAACGAAACGAAAGTCGAATCTTTCGGGCTCTGCCTTCACCCTGATCGAGCTTCTGGTGGTGATTGCGATCATTGCCATCCTGGCTGCATTGTTGTTGCCCGCCTTGTCCACCGCCAAGGCCAAGGCCTACCGCACGCAATGCCTGAGCAACCTTCGCCAGTTGGCCGTGGCCAACGCCACCTACGTGGTGGATAACGCCGACGTCCTGCCTGCCAACGGTCACGGCCAGCCGCCCGCTCGCGGCGTCAACAAGCTGTGGGCAATGGGCGCCGAACACATCTTTCCCGCGGCGTTCGTCAATCGGGATTACTTGGTGGACCGCGAGTACGCCTTGTTTGCGGACTACCTGCCAACCGCCGAAATCTACCGGTGTCCGGCGGATCGCAGCACGGTGGCAATTGGCGGGCCGCCCCAGCCGCGCATTCGGACCTACGCGCTCAACAGCGCTTTCAATTGGGAATCGCCGGCGGGCAGCAATCCCAACAGTGCGAGCTATTACAGCTTTCGCAAAATGTCTGATCTCGCCCCGCTCAGCTCGAGTCAGATTTACAGCTTCATTGACACAGCGCCTCTGAGCGTCTGCTTTTCGGCCTTCGTCGTTTATCAAGGCGACACCGGTTTCTTTTTCCACCGCCCCACGGTCGAGCACGAGAATTCCGGCACCGTGGCTTTCGCCGATGGGCATGTGGAGGCGCACCGTTGGCGGGATCCATCCACGGTCAAATATGCGCGCGACGGCGGCAACGGCGACGGCGCCCATTTCACATTCGTTTCCCCGGCCAGCGTTGACTTGAAATGGCTGCAGCAACACGCCACCGCGCCGAAACCTTGACCGCGTGCGTTTCTCCTCGTCTTGGTGACCCCCCGGATTTTAATTTTCCACCACGCATCGCCGCGTCGTGCGGTTGAGGCAGAGAATTTTATGATGAAGCAACGGAAACCGAAACGCCCTCCCATCGCCCTCACCATCGCTGGCTCCGATAGTGGCGGCGGCGCGGGGATTCAAGCCGACTTGAAAACCTTCGCGGCGCTTGGCGTTCACGGTACGAATGCAATCACCTGCATCACGGCGCAAAATCCGTGCGGCGTCAGCGGCATCCAGCCCATTCGTGCCGAAATGGTGCGTCGGCAAATGGAGGCAGTGTTTGCGGAGCTTCGGCCGGATGCAGTAAAGACCGGCATGCTGTTTTCCACCGAGATCATCCGCATCGTGGCTAAGTTTTTTAGCCAGGGCAGACGCCCGCCGCTGGTCGTCGATCCCGTAATGGTTGCCACGAGCGGTGCGGTGTTGCTGCAACCTTCCGCCATCCGCGCGCTCAAAACCGAGCTGTTGCCGCTGGCGGCGGTCGTCACCCCCAATCTCGATGAAACCGAGATTCTGATCGGCCGCAAACTGCGCGCGCTATCGGATTTGCCGGTGGCGGCCCGCGCGATCCATGCCCGTTACGGCTGCGCGGTGCTCGTCAAAGGCGGGCATCTTCGCGAAGGCGCAAACGCCGTGGATGTGTTGTTCGATGGAAAGCAGCTGCGCGTTTACTCGTCACCGCGAGTGAACGGAGTTTCCACGCACGGCACCGGCTGCACCTACTCCGCTGCCATTGCGGCGGGCTTGGCGGCCGGTAAATCGCTCCCCGAGGCCGTGGCTGCCGCCAAACGATTCATCACGCAGGCGATTGCCGGCAGTTATCGCATCCGGCGGCATTTCGCGCTGAATCACGGCGCGAAGCGTCGAGCCGGGTCACAGCCAGCGTTTTAATTTCTCCCGCAGAATTCCCCGCGCCCGATACAAGCGCGCTTCCACCGCTTTGGGCGTGGTCTCCAAAACCTCCGCGGCCTCGGCCACGCTGAGTTCTTCCCATTCGCAAAGCACGATAGCCGCGCGCATATCTTCCGGGAGTTGCTGCACGACGGCCCGCACGGCGGCAGCTCTCTCGGTGGCGAGCGCGGCATCCGTCGGAGAACTCCCGGGCGCGGGCAGCGACTGTCCGAGCGGTTCACCTGTGGTTTCGTTTTCCGCATCCAACGAAAGATTCGGATGGCGTGTGCGCCAGCGAATTTGATTCCGGGCAAGATTCGCGGCGATGGTGAAGAGCCAGGTGGAGAATTTCGCGCCGGGCCGGAAGCTTGCCCGCGAACGGAACACACGAGCGAAGGTTTCCTGCGCCAGATCGTTGGCGTCGTCTTCGTTGCCCAACATCCGGCAAAGGAAATGAAACACCGGCGTCGCGTGGCGTTCCATCAAATCGTTGAGCGCCGCGTCGTGACCGGCGGCGAGACGTGCCATGTCCGCCCGATCACGCGCGTCGGCTTCAGTGGTGTCCGTGGACGTGGCCATCCTTTGACATGGACTGCTCGATTTGTTCGTGGAAACCAAGCGTGAGCCGTTGCATCTCGGTGAGATAGCGTCGGCCTTGCTCGGGCGGCATGGCCTGGCTCACTTCAACAAAGTGCCGCAACATCTCGGTCTGGCATTGCGCGCGCAACGCGCCGAGTTCGGAAAGATTTTGCTCCGCGGCGGCGGTGACATTCGTCTGGCCGGCCAATGCTTGCTCGAGTTCCTGTTTCTTGGCGGCGATGCGACCGCACATCTCGGCGCATTTCGGCAGATAACCCTCGTGCAGCTTGCGCACACGGGCGAGGTCGGTTTCGTTCAAGCTGAATTCCTGTCGCAACCATTCGAGGTCGTCCGCTTGCACAAAGCGGCGCGCACAAATCTGCTGGGCGATCAGGAAGGAAGCGACGAACGCTAACGTGGCGACGCAGATAGCGAGCGCGACAATGGCGAGCGGCCGTTTCATTTCAGCGCAATGGATTCGGGGCAATCGCTGCCAGGTAACGCGCCTGGGCTTGATCGTGGATTTGCTGCTGCGCGCTGCTCCAGCCGAGGCCAACACCGGTCACCACGATTATTGCCGCCGCCGCGACGGCGAACTTTGGCCGCAAAAGCCAACCCGCCAGCGCCATGATCCAGCCGGTGTCACCGCGTGCGGTTTGTGGATTCCCGCGTTCTATGCGTCGCCAGACATTCTCCTCGAATCGCGGGGGTAACGTCGGGGAGGGTCGCGCCCCCCGCAACAGGGTCTGCAGCTTCTCGTCTTCGGATGGATTCATTGTCTTCATGGCTACTCCAGCAGTTCGCTTTACCGCGCTAATCTATTTACCCCGTCCCGCGGCAAAGCACGCAATAATCTTTCACGAAGATTCCGCAAGCTTCGCATGCGAACAGGAGCGCGGCATATCGCAGCCAACCCTGAGTGACCTCTGACAATCATTCGCCACAAGTGCAGTCGAGGCAACCATGCTTCGCGCACATACGACAGGTTTGCTCCAGCCGTTCGCGGAGTTGCTGCCGGGCCCGATGATGCCGCACGCGCAGATTGTTGGCGGTGACCCCAAGTTCGCCGGCAACGGCTTCCAAGGATTCGTCGCCGAGATCGAGGCGGCGGATTAGTTCCGCGTAATCCGGTTTGAGCGCCGGTATCAAAGCATTCACACAGGCACACGCTGCTTTTTCCGCTTCGGAATCCGGGGGCGCGGCGAGTTCCTGTTCCAACCGATCCAGCGCCGCCTGACTGGTCGCGCGCCGGCGATAGAGGTCAATGATCGTTCGGCGCAGGATGCGATAAAACCAGGCGGTGACGCTTTCATCATCGCGCAGTTGGTCGGCGGATTTGACGGCTTTGAGCAGACTTTCTTGAACCACGTCCGCAGCCAGGTGGGAATCGCCCACCCGGCTGCGCGCAAACGCGGTGAAGGTTTCCAGTTCGTTCAGCAGTTGGTCTTCGAGTTGACGCATGCGCGGTGCTTCAATGACAGGCCTGACCGTGACGTTTGAATTTCCAGTAGTTGTAGGGCAGCGGCGCGAGGAAGCCAGCCGTAACTGAAACCGCCAGCGCCGTCCAATAAAACGGGTCACTGAACGGCACGCGGCCGCCGGTGAGCATGAAATCGGTGGCATTGGCGGCGAGTTCCATCCCGAGCATGGAGAGGAAGCTCATGGAGAAAGCCATCTTGAGCGCCTCCCGCCACTGGAAACGTTCCCGCCAATGCAGGATCGCGCTCTCGAACAGGATCGAAGTCACCAGCCCGGCGACCATGGCGAGCCCCATCGTGATCATCATCGGTAACTGGGGATGATAGGCCTGCAAATAAACAATCATGGCAAGGTCCCCAATCATGCAGCCGATGAGGCAATTCAGGGTGTTGCGGGCAGCGATGCGCCAGACGCGGCCGTCCCGCCAGAATTCGAATCGAGATTCGGCTTGGACGGTGGGTTCCTGGCTCTTGTCGGCAAAGTGTGGCGAACTCGGCCGGCAACAGGCAGAGGGCGCATCCTCCCGTCCATGCTCCGGCATCGAGCAAACTGGCGTATCCGATAGGTTTTCGTCGAGGGTTGGTTGAATGGTGCTTTTCATAGTTCAACCCGGCTGACGCACGTGCCGGCGGGACATTACAGTAAAATTGGGGGCGTTTGGTTGATTTACAGCCGGGGAAAAAACTTGAGGGTTTTCCCCGAATCCGGTGTAAGAGTAGATAACGCGTTCAAAGTGAGCGCCACCGACATTAACATTGAAGCGAATCGCGATATGAAACAGTTACGCCATCTGAAAACAATTTTGGGCAGCCTGACCGCCGTGCTGGCGCTCCTGGCATTGACCTCGGTCGCCCAAGCCGAGACCAAGAAGGAAACCAAGGCCAAGCCCTATACGCTCGATACGTGCATCGTGTCCGACGAGAAGCTCGACTCCGATCCAGGCATGAAGAGCTATGCCTTCGTGCATGGCGATCAGGAATTCAAGCTTTGCTGCAAGTCCTGCCTGAAAGACTTCAACAAGAACCCCGGCAAATTCGTGAAGAAACTCAAGGACGCCGAAGCGAAGAAGGCCAAGGACAAGAAATAACCGGGCTTTCCCAAAATCGAGCTATCTGCTTCACCGGACTTTGTTAAATTAAGCGCATGCAACGGCTGACCGCCATATTCCTAAGCTTGCTCCTCTTCTGGGTGCAGGCTGTGGTGCTGGCCCAGCCCGCGCTGGCCGAGGCGCCGGCCAAATGCACCTGCTGCTCCTGCAAGACGGCCAAGTGCTGCGTTGGGGAATCCTCCCCGATTGACTCGACCCCGCAACCGGTGGCGCCGTCGCCCTCCGTTTCGCTCAATCAAACTCTGTTCGCTTTCCCTGCTTCGCTCGCGTGGTCATTGCCTGCGGGCGAAGCGGAAGTTTTCTCCGCCGCTTCCGTTCTGCCGCCCTCGGCGGCGCGCGTCCCGCTCTTCACGCGGGATTGCGCCCTCTTGATCTGATTCTTCCGCACTAAACGCCCGCAGTGTGTACCGCGTTATTGACGTGGTGTGTCCGTGCTCGTTGTCCGTGGAAGAATTTTGATCATGAAAAGTATTTTGACCTTGGGATTTCTGGGGATTGTCGTCGGGCTCGCCTCAGCCGGTGGCAGCCCCACCAATGCGCTGGTCCTCACGCCCGAATTGGTGAATCAGTTTGCCGAGGAACTGCGCACCAATCATCCCGCGCTCGCCGCCGCCGCTGCGCGCACCAACGCCGCCGCGCGCGCCGTCGCCGCCGTCCGCACGTGGGAAGATCCCATGGCCAAGACCGGGTACATGTTCGCCGAAGAAGGGAGCATGATGCCGAGTGAAGAAGGCGATGTTGCTTGGGGCATCGAACAGAAACTGCCGCTGTGGGGGAAACCGCAGGCGATGCGGCGCATGGCCGAGGCGGAACTCGCGGTCCAGATGGTGGGTAGCGATCTGAAGTTCCAGTCGCTTCGCAGCGAATTCGCCAAAGCACTTTTCCGCACGGCCCTGGCCAGCGAGACGGTTGTGGTCGGGGAGGAGGATTTGTCCTGGGTGGATAAGATGCTTGCCGCCGCCGATGCGCGTTATCGCAGCGGGAGCGGATCGTTGACCGAAATTTTGCGTCTGCAAAACGAACGCGCCCGCCGTGCGGATCAATTGACCACTGCGCGCGCGCAATTGCGGCAGGAGGAATTCTCGCTGAACCGCCAGTTGAATCGCGCGCCCGATTCCCCCTGGCCGCGGCTCGGTTTGCCCGCGGTTGCGCCGCAGGTCGTTTACAACGAAAGGCTCGTGCGCTACGCCCGGGATTACGAGCCGCGTCTGCGCCAGATGCGCGCCGAAGTGCGAATGGCCGAAGCCGCCGTCCACAAAGCCCGCCGCGAACGCCTGCCGGAAGTCAGCGTGGGCGTGGATACCCGCAACGATTCCAACAATGGCGATTGGAAGCAGACCGAAGTAATGGTGAACTTCAGCCTGCCGTTCTTCAATCGCAGCCGTTACCGCGCCGACATCGCGCGCGAAGAAGCGAAACGCCAGGCGGCGGAGTTTGACGTCAAGGACATGGAACTCGGCGTGCGCGAAGAAGTGCACGGCCTCACCGTGAAGATCGATGCGGCCCGCCGCGAGGCGTTGCTCTATCGGGACGAGATTCTCCCGCGCTCCAAACAAGCCCTCACCGCCGCACAATCCGCGTGGGAAAGCGGCAATGGCATGTTCCTCGACGTCCTCGAAGCGCGCCGGATGTTGCTCGAAGCGCGCCTCATGGCCGCCCGCGCCGTGACCGAACAATGGCAAATGCTTTCCGAACTGGTCCTTTGCTGCGGCGTCGCCGACCTCGAAGCGCTGCAAATGCTCGATGCGACGCCGGCAAACAAAACCGAAATCAAGAAACCCTGAACCCGTGAACGCCATGAACTTTATTGCACGACATCTCAACCTTATCGGAATCCTCCTCCTGACTTCCTTCGCCGGTGCTACGGCGGGACTTTACTTTGGATTGCCAGGCAAAGCCCACAAGCCCGCAAGGGAAGCGATCGCCCTCGAGTTCGCCTGCCCGATGCATCCTGAAATCGTGCGCGCTTCCGCCGGCGCTTGCCCGGAATGCGGTATGAAATTGGTGGCATCAAGCTCCGGCGAAACGGCCACCCGACCCAAGGCCGCGAAAGGTTGTTGCAACTCGAAACCTGCCGCCCCGACAACGGCCACAGGTGGTTGTCCGCATCTCGCCAACTTGACCAACGCGGTGCCCGCCGGCTGCTGTCCGCACGAATAGATCGCCCATGAAAACGAAACAAAAACTCCTGCTCTTTTCAGTCGCGCTGGCCGTCGCTGCGGCTGGCTTGCTCACCGGCCGCGGAAAATCAGCGCCAACTCCCACGAAATCCGAGCGCAAGGTGCTTTACTACCAAAGCGCCATGCACCCGTGGATCAAGTCCGACAAGCCCGGACGCTGTACGATCTGCGGCATGGAACTGACACCGGTTTACGAAGGCGAATCGGGCTTTGACGTCAGTGGCGATGTCATTTCGCTGTCATCCAACTCCGTCCGCGTGCTGAACGTGCAAACCACGGAAGTGAAAACGCAGGCGTTGGCCAAATCGCTCAACGTCGCTGGGACGATTGAGCAGGATGATTCGCGCCGCCGCGTGCTGTCGGCCTACATCGGTGGACGCATTGATAAATTAAACGTTGGATTCGTCGGTGCGGAGGTGAAAGCCGGCGAGCCACTCGCGGAAATCTACAGCCCGATGTTGCTGCAAGCCGAACGCGAGTATCGCGTCGCCACGAGCGAATTGCGCCCCGCCGTAGCGTCGCGCTTGAAACAAATGGGTTTGACCGAGGCGCAAATAACCGCATTGCCGCAAAAAGACTCGAACCTGCTTACATCAGAAATTCTCGCGCCCATCAGCGGCACGGTCACTGAGAAGAAAGTTTACGCCGGCCAATACGTGCAGGAAGGCGAGCGGCTGTTCGAGATCGCAGACTTTGCCACGATGTGGTTTCAGTTTCGCGCCTACGAACAGGATTTGCCGTGGATTCGCGTTGGCCAGCAGGTGGAGGTGAGCACGCCGTCGTTGCCGGGAACAAAAGTCGCCGGGACGATCAAGTTCATTGACCCGAATCTCGATGAAGCGACGCGGGCGACGAAGGTCCGCATCGAGCTGGAAAACCCGTTGGTCAATGGGCGACGACTCTTTTTGAACCGCGGTTACGCCGATGGCGTGGTGCATCTCGACGCGCTGGAAACACTCGTCGTGCCGCGGAGTGCCATCATCCAAACCGGACCGGAAGCCGTGGCGTTCGTGGAACAGGGCGGTGGCGGTTACGCGCGGCGCGTGCTGCAACTCGGACGGCGCGGCGATGTCTTGGTTGAAATCCTCGGCGGCCTGAGCGCCGGAGAAAAGGTGGTCGTGAACGGCAACCTGCTGCTGGACGGCCAGGCGGAAATGAATCGCTCCTTCGCTACGCATGCGCCGGAGAACGAAGCAGGCCATCAGGCAAATGCTCTGCCAGCGCTGTCGGAAGTCCAACGGAAAGCGGTTGCTGATTTTCTCGCTTTGGCCGAGGCGCTTGGAGCAGCGCTCGCGGCGGATGATGTGAAAGGATTCAATGCCCAAGCCGCCAAGACACACACGGCGACGCCGGCTTTGGTCAATGCTTTCAAGGAATTCGATGCTTGGCAGGCTTTGGTGCAGCCCATTGAGAAGGTCGGCCATCTGAGCGCGGCGGAAAATCTGTCTGACGCACGCAAAGCATTTTATCAATTCAGTAGCGCAACCGTTCCGCTGGCACAGGCGGCTCGCAGCGGGAACAAGGAATTCTCCAACGTGAAAGTGTTCCGCTGCCCGATGACGAAGGACGCTTTCCCCGGCGCGCCGAATCGTGCGGATTGGATTCAATTGCAACCCGAGGTGCGCAATCCATGGTTCGGCAAGGAGATGCTGGATTGCGGGTCGGAGGTGAAGCCGTGACCATTTCAATCCCAACGGGATTGTGTCATTCAGCCCAGGGTTGGAGCGAAGCGACTACCCTGGGTAAGGGAAACATTTCCAAGCCAACCCTGAAAGGGTTGTGTCAAAAATCGATCGTATTCTACAACCCCTTCAGGGTTGAAAGCCTTTCTATCGCTGAACCCAAGGTAGCTCGTTCCTCGCAACCTTGGGCTGAAGGCTGGAATCCCTTTGGGATTCTTCAAATGGAATTTGGAGGTTCTCTATGATCACTCGCATCATCGAATGGAGTTTGAAGAACCGCTTCCTCGTGCTGTGCGGCGCGCTGATGATCATCGCGCTCGGCGTGCGCGCGGTGTTCCGCACGCCGGTGGACGCAATTCCCGACCTCACGGAAAATCAGGTGCTCGTCTATGCCGATTGGATGGGCCGCA
>CAYWCK010000004.1:0-32583 GCA_964456685.1 uncultured Bifidobacteriaceae bacterium
TGGAAAAGCGAATTCGCGAGGCGATGGCCAATCCGCAAAACATGGGCGAGCTGGCTAACGCGGACGCCGTCGGCACGGTCGGCAACTCGGATTGCGGCGAGATGCTGCGGCTGTGGGTGAAGTTCAAGGAGCAGGGCGGCAAAAAGGTCATTGACCGCGCCACGTTTCAATCGTTCGGCTGCGAGACGGCCATCGCGGTAGCGAGCCTGGCGACGGAATTGATCCGCGGCAAAACGGCGGAGGAGGCGCTCTCGCTCAAGACCGAGGAACTTTCCGGCGAACTCGGGCCGTTGCCGCCGATGAAGATCCACTGTGCTCAACTTGTGGAGGGCGCGTTGCGGTCGGCTTTGAGTCCACAGGCGGAATCTTGCCCCAAACCGGTGGCCGCCGCTCCGCCAACCACGAGCGCAAACGCGCCGACCTTGCTCGATAGTTTTTCCATGCCGAAGGATGGCGGAGTGAAGATCACTTTTCTTGAATAGCGTCGGGCCGGCGCGCGAGCCTCGGCTGTTCCCAGACAACCCTCCCGCCAACCATCGTCAACCGCACCTTCGTGGAACGTACTTCGTCCACCGGGCACTTGGTAGGATCGCGGTCAATTAGAATCAAGTCGGCATACTTGCCCGGTTCCAGCGTGCCCTTCTTGCCTTCGTCGAAGGTGAGTTTGGCATTGTTGATCGTATAGAAGCGAACGGCTTGATCGCGGGTCAGCCGCTCGCGGGGATTATGCACCGCACCGCGCTCGGTCTGGCGCGTGAGGGCGATCCACATGCCCAGCCACGGATTCCACGGATTCGTTGCGTCGATGGAATCGAGAATGACCATGTGGTCGCTCCCGCCCCCGATCGTCAGGCCGTGGTTCCACCAGGATTGCAAGGGCATAAACCATTTCATGCGCTCTTCACCGAGTGTCTGGAGCAGGCTCGCGCCGTCCTTGTAAAGCCACGCCGGCTGCATGTCGGCCACGATGCCGAGTTGACGGCAACGTTTGAAGTTCTCCACTGATTGAAAATTCGCGTGGCAGACTTCGAAACGTTGCGCTCGAATGTCACTTTGCTTCTGAATTTTTTCGTAGCAGTCGAGCAACACGTCCAGTGACGCTTCGCCGGTGCAATGCGCCGCCAGCCGCCAGCCGCGCCGCGCGGCTTCGGCGTAAAGCGGTTCGAGGAGTTCGGGTTTCACGTTCAGGATGCCGCGGTAATCGGGGTCGGTAATCTGGTACGTGGAGGTGACACCCCACGGTTGTCGCATGTAGGCCGTGCCGATCAACATGCCGCCGTCGAGCAGCACTTTGAGCGGACCGATCCGCACCCAGTCATCGCCGTGACCCGTCGGACCGTAGTCGCCGTTGCCGTCGCGGCCGTGCGTCATTTCGTCGAGCTTCTTGAGACACTCATCAAGCGTCTTCGGCACGGGATCGAGCATGCGGGTGCAGTCCACGCGCATCGTCAACTCGCCGGCCTTGGCCAGGTCGCGAAACAGATCAATGGATTCAAATTCCGTGCGCCGTTCGGCAATGCTGGTGATGCCTTGCTGATTGTAGAGGGAATGAAGTTTCTTCACCGCGACACGTTCTTCCGCAGGGGTTGGCTTGCGCACGGGGGCGACCACTTTCAACAAATGGGCAGCGTTGCGCAGCAGGCCGGTGGGAGCGCCTGATTCCGAATCGCGCACAATCTGCCCCGGCAGAGGGTCCGGGGTGTCACTGGTAATGCCGGAGACATCGAGCGCTTTCTGGTTCGCCATGGAAACCGGACCGCAGTTCCAATAAACCGGATGATTCGGCGCGGCGAGATCAAGTTCATACTTTGTCGGCAAGCGGCCTTCAGCCATGCGGGTCGGATAAACCCGCTCCAGAACAATCCAACTGCCGGCCGGCAATCTGGCTGATTGAGCGCGGATGTGCGCGAAAGCCTGCGCGAGCGAAGTCAATACGGGCTTGGGCTCGCCGAATTCGCTGAGCGCGGCGCGATAGGAATGAACATGGCTGTCCATGAGCCCGGGCATTACGGTCTGCCCTTGGGCATCGATCACGCGCGTCCCAGGGCCGATCCATCTGGCCAGGCTGTGATTTCTTCCGACCGCCACGATCTTGTCTCCGGCGGTGGCAATGGCTTGGGCGCGCGCGAAGTGCCGTCCGACCGTGAGCACATTGGCGTTGGTGATGACGATGTCCGCCGGCGGTGAGGCGACGCCGGCCATGGCGCACGCGGCAGCGGTTGACAGAAAGCCGCTGAAAAGAATTTTAGGAGGGGAAAATCTAAGCTGGCGCATGAGGCGAAACTGGCAGCCTCGCCCAAACCGCGCAAGTGCGGAGCGCGAACCTTGGCCGCCACATCCCGTTGCTTTTCGCGGCGAAAAATCGGTTCGCTTTTGTCATTGGGCTCGCGCACCTTGAACGGGCTGGAGGCAAACCTCCACCAGCTTTTCAACGCAACCAAACATTATGAAAATTCAGAACATCACGTTTACGATCATCGCCGTCGCCACGCTGACACTGGCCGGGTGCGGCAAGAAAGACGAAGGCACGCAAGTCAGCGAAGACGCCAAGAAGGCCGGGAACTCACTCGGCGAAGCCGCCAGCAAAACTGCGGAAGCCGTCAAAACCGAGGCGGGAAAGGTGGCCGAAACCGTCAAGACCGAGGCAGGCAAAGTTGTGGAAGCCGTGAAGAAGGAGTCGGATTCGGCAACCGCCACCGCGACGGCACAAGCCCAGAGCCTGATTGAAAAAGCCAAGTCCTTGGTGGCGGACAAGAAATTCCAGGACGCCGCCGCCGCCTTGCAACAACTGGGCAATTCGGTGTTGACGCCCGAGCAGCAGAAACTCGTGGCCGATCTGAAGGAGCAGATCAAGAAGGGGTTGGAAGCTGCCACGGGAGGCGCCTCTGCCGTTGGTAATCTGCTGAAAAAGTAATCAGGTTATCCTGTCCAAACTGCGCTCTCTCTCGGGCGCGTCTTTGCCAGCGGCAGGTTGGTGGGCAGTGGACTCAAAGACATGGAGGCGACGGAACGGTGGTACTTGTCTGCGCATTGAATCATGCCGCCCAGCAAACAGTTGATCAGCTATATCGCCCACGCCGCGCCGGCCACCCGCCGGCCGGCCACTGGGCACGAGCCTTTTCTCCGTCCGGAAATTGGCTTTACCCCGCGCTGGTACCACGACGCAACGGGTGTGACTTTTGGTGAGCAGTGGCACACCAACCCGGCTTGCCGGCGCGAATCGATCGTGGCAATGGCCAAGGAAACCAAGCGACGATTTGGTGGGCGCGCCGAAATGGGCGTTCTTCAGGATGCCGATCAGCCGCTGGATTTATTGACTGGTACTTATGGGGCCTTGCTCATCCCCGGCATTTACGGCGTCCCGCTGAAGTTTCAAGACCTGGACTGGCCGTGGACGCAACATGGGCAGTTTCTCAATGACGAAGCGGCCAGCCGGCTCGAGCCGCCAGCCTTGGACGGGAATCCGTGCTGGGAACAATTCATGAACCAGGTGGACTGGATCGCCCGTGAAAACGGCAAGGTGGTCGGTTTCATGAACTGGCAGAGCGTCGTCAACAACGCCTACCGCCTGCGCGGTGAGGAATTGTTTCCCGACATGATCAGCGAACCGGATCGCGTGAAACATATCTTCGAGTGCGTAACTCTGACGATGATCGCAGGCATGCGCCGGCTCTATGACCGGCAGAAAGCGTCGGGCGTGGAATTGGGCCACGCAACGATCAGCAACTGCCTGGTCAATTTGCTCTCGCCCGAGATGTATGAGGAATTCGTGCTGCCCTATGACCGTCGCGTCGCCGAAGCTTTCAGCATGATCGGGGTTCACAATTGCGCTTGGAATGCTGATCCCTACCTGCCGCATTACGCCAAGCTGCCGGAGGTTGCTTATGTGGACATGGGGTTGGAGTCAGACTTGGTGCAGGCCCGTGCGGCCTTTCCCCGGGCGCGCCGTGCCTTGATGTACACACCCATGGACGTGAAGGAGAAAACTTTGCCGCAGCTCACCGCCGATCTGGAGCGCATCGCCCGCGAATATGGCCCGTGCGACATTGTCTTCGCGGATATTGATCGTGGCGTCCCGGACCAACGCGTGCATGACCTGATTGATTTGTGCGCCCGGATCTCGGACCGGCAGGCCGTGAATCCAGAATCCGCTCTGGTTTGATCGGCTCGGCGGTGGTCGCCCACCGTCGCGAAATCGTCCCCTGCTGACTTCTCTTCATCCGACAACCGCACAAAAACTGGACATCAGCCCTCAAGCCACCGGCAATTTTGCCGAAAATACAGCATGGCACCGACGGTGCTTTGGGGAGTGGCATGATGACATTGTTGATCATTTCAGCGGCGCTGTTCGCCGGTGGATTCTTCGTCGAAGTCATCTCCGCGGCGACCGCGCCCATTGGATACCAGGATGAAGTTGGTTTCCATTTCGGCCAGGAACAAAACCCTGAAGCCGGCGCCTACGAGATGGAGAATCCCAGTTGATCGGCAAAAACCGCCGATAACGATTTGTCCGCCCTAATCGGCGACAAGGTGGCCCGGCCCCCCGACTCTATGTCGCGGTGCCGGCAAGCCATGTAAAAAGTCCCCTGTCGGTGAAGAGGACGCCCCGTTGAAAAACTAGTTGTGTTCAGCGGATCGCGCGCTTCCCGGACGGGGGACTTCGCTTTTCCAGCCGGATTTTACTCCCGGCCTGCAGCGGCGATGATGGGTTTCAGTTCGTTCATCAACTTCGCGAAACCTTCCAACGTCACCTGCTGCGCGCCGTCGCTCCAAGCCTCGGCGGGATTCGGATGCACCTCGATTAATAGCGCGTCCGCACCCATGGCGACCGCGCCCTTGCACATGGCCGCGACGAGATCGGCGCGCCCGGCGCCCTGGCTGGGATCGATCACAATCGGGCAATGTGACTCGCGTTTGATGATGGGTATGGTCCCAAGATCGAGCGTGTTGCGCGTGTAGGTTTCGAACGTGCGAATACCGCGCTCGCAGAAGAGCAGGTTGGGATTCTCGTTCGCCAGCACGTATTCGCCCGCCAGTAACCACTCCTCAATCTTCATGGAAAGTCCGCGTTTGAGCAGAACGGGTTTTCCAGTCTTTGCGGCTGCGATCAACAACTGGAAGTTCTGCGCGTTGCGTGCCCCAATTTGAATGATGTCGGTGTACGCGGCGACCATTTCGACGTGTTGCTCAGAAAGCAGTTCCGTGATGACTGCAAGCCCGGTTTCCTGACGCGCTTTGGCGAGCAACTTCAACCCCTTCTCGCCCAGCCCTTGGAATTCATACGGCGAAGTGCGCGGCTTGAACGCGCCGCCGCGCAGCACGGTCGCGCCGGCTTTCTTCACCGCTTCCGCCGTCGTAAGCAATTGCTTCTCGCTCTCGACCGAACATGGCCCGGCCATGACGTGAATTTTCTTGCTGCCAATGGAATGTTCGCGAACGCGGATGCTGGAATTCGCCGGATGCGCCTCGCGGCTGACAAGTTTGTAGCGCTTTTGAATCGGCATCACACTCTCGACGAGCTTGGGAAACTGCGCCGTGAGGGTCTCGAGGTTCGAGTGGGTGAGTTCGTCGCCGATCGCGCCGACGACCGTGCGGGCGACGCCGCGCATGACGTGCGGTTTGTATCCGAGCTTGCGGATTTCCGAGAGCACCGAGCGCTCGTCGCGCTTCGAGATTCCAGGTTTGAGTACGATGATCATGGTTGTTTTGGGTTTGACCGCGTCACGCAACAAAAACGCCGCAGGCGCTGTTGCGGCCTGCGGCGATTTTGGTTTAAGAAAGTCTATCGCTGCCGCAGGTGCGCGTTGCGAAACCAGTAAAAAAAGCAATACCAGCCGCGGAAGCGGTTCGTTGCGGACTGGCGGAGCGAATTCACAGGGCAAAAGTAGCAGCGGTAATTGCTCCGTCAAGTTCCCGGTCAAAGCCCGAGACTTTGCAGCGCCTGGAAGTAGATCCAGTGCCCGAAATCGTTCGGGTGATTGATGTTATTGGCGAGCAGGTCCTCCGGTTTCTTGCGTTCGGCAAATTGTTGCCAGAAGTGGAAGACGTCGGCAAAGGCGCAGTGCTTTTCGCGCGCCACCTGCTCGGTCGCGTCTGCATACGCCGCCATGTTGTGCGTGCCGTAATGCCATTTCGGATTGGGCGGAAACGCGGAAAACAAAACAATCTCCGACCCGTTAGCCGCGCGGATGCGGTCGATCAGCATCATTAGATTCTCCGCGAATTTCGTCGGCGTCGGCCCGCCGAGATTGTGGTCGTTCATGCCGAAACCGATCAGCACGAGATCAGGATTCTGGGAAAGGACCTTTTGTTCGAGGCGTTGCAGGCCTTGGAAGGTCGAGTCGCCGCCGGTCGCGCCGTTGATGGATTCGATCTTTGCTTGCGGGTATTTGGCCCGCAAGTCATCCGCCCAGCGCTCCCAGAAGATAAGCTTGGGCTCGGAGGCTTCACCGCCGGCGGTGATGCTGTCGCCATAGGCAATGATCCGCAGCGACGCACCCGCCTTCAATTTTTGGCGAGCCACAGGCAATGCGCTCGCAGACAACTCGGGCTTTACCGTGGGAGGTTGACATCGCTCCCGATGGGTATAATCCACGTAAACGAAGAACGCCTTGTTGCCGTAGCCGGGAAACTGGCCATGATTGAAATCCTCTTTTCCGAACAGGACGTTCGTCCCGAAGTCAGGGATGCGCGAGTGGGCGGTGCGTTGGATTTCGCCGCCGGCCGACACAGAAAAATCTTCTCCCGCCACGTAGTGAATCGTATTCGTCAAGCCATCACGATACGTGCTGCGAACCGCCACAGCGGCCGGGTAATCTGGCGCGAACGCCAGCCGCGCCGGCGTTTGTCCAATCAGGACAACCGATTCACCTGTCTGAAAGTGAGCCAGTTTACGTGGGGTTTGACTGGTGCAACCGGCGAGCAGCAGCGTGGCCACGGTGAAAACCGCCACGCGCGCGGGCTGGCGTTGCACTTGCTTGATTCCGGCGAGAGGTGAGTTTGCCATCATGAGATTTTGTCGTGCGATAATCCTGATTCTCTGCGGTTTCGTCCATCCAATGTTTGCGGAACGCATCAATCACGAGGGCCGCATTCTCGGCGCGTTCCCCGTGGTGACAAACTCCGTTCTGTTCAACACCAATGCCGCCGATGCGATCCTTTCGGCGCTGCAAATCTTTCCGACCACGAACCCGTGGAACGAAGACATTTCGCACCGGCCGCTCCTTGTGAACTCCGACGCGATGATTACCCAGATCAACGCCGACGTCGGCGCGTCGAATCGCAAACTGCGGCTCTTTCAGGAAATGAACTACGTGTTCGTGCCGACCAATCAGCCGCTCGTTTCGATTTCCTTTCTGGGCGGTTACCCGGATGAATCGGATTTGAACGGTGGAATTTTTCCGAACGGCCTGTACCCGATTGCCACCAACCTGCCGATCGAAACCTGGCCGACCGGCACAGGCAGCCAGACGCTCACGCAATGGCAGCAAACCGACGATGGTGGCGATCGCCACTCCATCATCGTGCAGCCGGGCACCGGAAAAATTTTTGAAACGTGGCGCACGTTACGCAACGGCGCGAACTGGTACGCGACCAACGGCGCAATTTTCAATTTGAACTCGAATACCTTGCGGCCGGACTCCTGGACTTCCGGCGACGCCGCGGGTTTTCCGATGTTTCCCGCGCTCGTTCGTTACGACGAATGCCAGCGTGGCATGGTCGAGCACGCATGCCGGCTCGTCGTCGTGAAGTCGCGCAATCAGCACATCCATCCCGCAACGCATCACGCCGGCTCGGTCGCGGGCTCGCAAACCAATTACCCGGCGATGGGGCAGCGATTGCGACTCAAGGCGAGCTACGCGATTCCGGCAGGTTGGACGAAGGAAGAAAAGGCGTTGCTGCTCGGTCTGAAAAAATATGGCGCGATGGTTTCGGACAACAGCAGCTCGTTCTTTTCAATCTCGATCACGCCCGACGATCGCTGGGGCAACGCATTCAACAACATTTCCAGCGTCGGCCTCGGCATCACGAATTTTGAAGTCATCCAAACGACTGGCCCGACCGAAGGCCCACGCTCGCCCGGTGCGCCAATCGCGAATGCCGGCACGGATGCGACCGCCACTGTCGGCGTGCCGTTTCAACTGCAAGGCTTCGTCAATTTCACAACGGCCACGACCAATCTCTGGAAACTATACTCCGGCCCCACCAACCTTGCCTTCGCAAATGCCAGCCTCACGAACACCGCTGTGACCTTCAACACGAATGGCGTTTTTACGCTCATGTTGAGCGGCGATGATGGCGTTCACGCCGCTGCCTACGATGCGGTCGTGATTACGGTTGGCGCTCCGCCGATTTCTCTGGCCATCTCACGGACGGGAACAAACGTGAATCTCAACTGGTCTGGCGGCAGCGCGCCATTTGTCCTCGAACGCACCGATTCATTCCCGCCCAGTTGGAACGGCGTCGTGACAACCAGCCAGCAATCCGCCACGATTCCGATGACCAATGCGAGCCGCTTCTTTCGCGTGCGCGGCTCCTGAGGCCGCCACCGAATGAAAATTGTTGAACTGAACCACGTCGCCATCCACGTCTCGGACGTCGCGCGGAGTTGTGAATTTTACTCCCGGATTCTGCGCCTCGAAACCATGCCGCGGCCGGCATTTGATTTCCCCGGCGCGTGGTTTCGCTTGGGAACACAGCAGGAACTCCATCTGATCGGGCGCACCAACGAAACGGTCGAGCCGCGCAGTCGGAATAATCATTTTGCGCTGCAAGTGGATGACATCCGCGCGTGGGAGGATCATTTGAAAAAGTCGGGCGCGAACTTTCGAGGACCGAAACCGCGGCCAGATGGCGCGATGCAAATCTTCGTCGCCGATCCGGATGGGCATTACATCGAGCTGTTCACGCCGCCAGCTTGAGGAGCGCTGCTGGGGTCGAAGACCCAGCCGCAGAAAGTAACTTGAATGCTGCGGCTGGTGCTACACACCCAGCCGCGCGCCGGTCAAAACCCCATCTTCGCCAGCTCATCCTGCAACGCGAGTTGGAATTCCTGTACGTCGGCTTGCGACGGTTTGTAGCCTTGCACCGCCGGAACGACGCCGAGGCGGCCCATCTGGTCGAGATACCAATCCGCCTTTTGCCCGTCGCTGAACGTGACCTTGCCGCTGACCATCGCGCCCGGACGCGCGAGTTGATCCACGGAAACGGAAACCGCACCGCCGGCTTCCTCGGGCACGGGTTCGGGATCGAGTTTGAGCGGCGCGTCCGCGGTGGAAGCATTCTGCGCCGGTGCCGCGAGCGGGCTGGTGGCAGCAGGCGCGGTCGGCTTGGGCGGCTCGGGATCTTTCGGCATCACCTTGAGATCGTCCACCAGAAAGCGGACGTCCATGTAGGTGAGCGTGAGGCCAAACTCCTTGCCGATGCGGGTTTGGATTTCCGAAAGCTTCAGTCCCTCCGCGATCCACGCGGCGACTTTTTGACGTTGTGCGTCGTCCAACTTCATATTTGATGGGGATTAAATCGCGGTGAATGCGCGGCGATGCAACTGAAATCTGCGGTTAGCTCGCGGCAATTTCCTGCGGGCCTTTGCCGCCATTCACGAGGAACAAGACCGCCATGCGCACGGCGAGGCCGTTCGTGACTTGCTCCAAAATCACCGATCGCTCGCTGTCCGCAATGTCGCTATCAATTTCCACACCGCGATTTATCGGGCCGGGATGCATGATGAGCGCATCGGGTTTCGTCTGGGCGAGACGGGCTTTGTTCAAGCCATAGAGTTGAGTGTATTCGTTGATGCTCGGGAACATCGATTTGCGCTGGCGCTCGTGCTGAATGCGCAGCAAGTGGATGATATCCGCCTCGCGCAGGGCTTCGTCCACGTTGTGCGTCACGCGACAGCCCATCGCCTCGAACGTGCGCGGCACGAGCGTGGAAGGGCCGCAGAGCGTGACTTTCGCGCCGAGTTTCGTCAGTGCCCAAATATTCGAGCGCGCCACGCGG
Organism: uncultured Bifidobacteriaceae bacterium; assembly: GCA_964456685.1. Lineage (GTDB taxonomy): Bacteria > Verrucomicrobiota > Verrucomicrobiia > Limisphaerales > JADLHS01 > CAYWCK01. The sequence continues at coordinate 10,003 of CAYWCK010000004.1, forward strand.
CTAAACAAGATGTCGCCCAAAATCGTGACGTTTAGGCCTTCAATTTTCCCTTTGCGTTCGCGAATCGTGAAGGCATCGAGCAATGCTTGGGTGGGGTGTTCGTGTGCACCGTCACCGGCGTTGATGACGTGCGCATCGAGCACGCGGGAAAGAAAATGCGCCGCGCCGGCCGCGCTGTGACGGATGACGATGAAATCAATGTTCAACGCCTCGAGGTTTTTCGCCGTGTCCTTGAGCGTCTCTCCCTTCTTCAACGACGAGGCATCGGCGCTGAAGTTGACGATGTCGGCAGAAAGGCGTTGCTCGGACAACTCGAAGCTCGTGCGCGTGCGCGTGGACGGCTCGACGAACAGGTTCACCACCGTGCGTCCGCGCAGCGCGGGAACTTTTTTGATGGCGCGCTCGCCGACGGCTTTGAACGCCTTCGCCGTGTCGAGGACGGTTGTGATTTCCGCCGCGCTGAGCGATTCGATGTCCAGCAGATGCTTGCGATTCCAGCTCATGGTTTTTGCAGGATGACTTCGTCTTCCAAGCCGTTTTCTCCCACCCGCACCCGCACTTTTTCCGCGAGCGAGGTCGGCACATTTTTGCCCACGAAATCCGCCTTGATGGGCAGTTCGCGATGGCCACGATCCACCAGCACGGCCAGTTGGATCTTTTTGGGCCGGCCAAAATCATTCAACGCATCCATCGCGGCGCGAATCGTCCGGCCGCTGAACAAAACATCATCCACCAGCACCACGGTCTTGCCGGTGACATCGAAGGGAATCACCGTTGGGTGAATCTTGGGAGCGGCCCGCTGATCGAGGTCATCGCGATGCATGGAAACGTCGAGCGCGCCGGAAGGAATGTTGTGTCCAAGGATGCCCGCCAGAATGCCCGTCAACCGCTGCGCCAGTGCAACACCGCCTTTTTGAATGCCCACGAGTACGATGTCGGTGCAAGTTTCGTTGCGCTCCGTGATCTCGTGCGCGATGCGGGTGAGTGCCCGCTGGATGGCGGCGGCGTTCAAGATGGGATTGTTTTCAGGCATAAAAAAAGCGAACCGCCCCGATGGGACTTGTTCGCTGGGTTGGCAATAATTTTCATGCGCTTCCTTGGCCGCCTCACCGGGCCGCGTTAAAGGAGCGAATCGTTCTAATTTTGGTCCAAGTTATTGGCCGGCAAGCTGGGCTTGGCGCTGTTTACGCCATTTCGAGCGATGTTTGACGATCCAATCCGTCAATGCCTGCTCGAAGCCGATATCCCGTCCTGCTTTCTCCGACTCAATCCACTTGTGCTTCAAAATCTCCTCCCGCTCGGCCTGGAACTCACGATAAAGCGACGAGTTCTTCAGGAGATCGTGAGCGGGAGTCTGGTTTTTGTTCTCTTCCGACATACTAACAACTCAACTGCTTAAAATCGTGCTCGAACCCTAAGCCCGCCCGGCACGCCTGACAATCCAAATTTAAACGGATAAGCGGGACGGTCAAATGCGGTCATTTTGTAATCGCACGGTCTTACAAAAACCCCTGGGCAATTGCCACTTAGCGAAATGACAAGGCGGATCAGCCGCTACCTGATTTCTGGCAACGTCTTGACAGAAGACCGACACAATGATTTCGTTACCTCCGCAGCCGAAGTCCGGCTTCCTTCCTGGAGCCGGACGCGGGAGACCCAAAATCCCAGCGATGGGACGGGGCGTACGGAGTCAGGCAACTGATTTCAAGGCCACTTTCAAGGCCAAGCCCGACAGCTAATCTCGCAGGCAATTGGAAGGGCGATCCTCTGGCCCCGCGTGTGCGGGAGCCAAGTTCACCCCGATAGAAAACGTTGCGCTCGTGTGTGCCCTAATCCGGCTCATCTTGCCAACCCATCGGAGTTCCATCGTGAAAGAAGAAGCATTGGTGTCCTGTGAAAAAGATCCGCACTGTGGCGGCGACAATCTCTACGTGACGCCCACGAATTTGAGCGACAGCTACGGCGCAACTCAGCCGCCGCCATCAGGCGGTTTTCCGTGCGCGGCCGTTTCTGTTCTGCCGGTTTGTTTCAATTCTGCACGGAAGCGATTTTGCGGTGATACGTTAGAAAAGAACATTCCGGCTGAAATCACTTCTTGGAGGAGTCTATGAACGCTTTCAAAAACTTCTTCATCGGCCGCGCCCGGAATCTTTCCGACGCGAATCTCTTCCACAAAGTCTCGCTCATCGCGGTACTTGCGTGGGTCGGCCTCGGTGCGGACGGACTGTCGTCGTCGTGCTATGGACCGGAGGAAACCTTCAAAGCCCTTGGGGAGCATATCGCGCTCGCGCCGTTCGTGGCGCTCGCCTGTGTGGCGACAATCGCGATTATCTGCGCGAGTTATTCGCAGATCATCGAGCTGTTTCCCAGCGGTGGAGGTGGTTACCTCGTCGCCAGTAAACTGCTGTCACCTACCTTGGGCGTCGTTTCCGGCTGCGCCTTGCTGGTGGATTATGTCCTCACCATTGCCATTTCGGTCGCGAGCGGTGCGGACCAACTGTTCTCGCTGCTGCCACCGCAATGGCTCGCCTGGAAACTGCCTTTCGCCATTGCCGGAACACTGGGCCTCACCATTTTGAATCTTCGCGGCGTGCGGGAATCGGTGCTTTTGTGGACGCCGATCTTTTTTGCCTTCCTGGTTACCCATGGCCTCGCCATCGTTTACGGCCTCTTGTCGCACTTTGGTGAGATGCCGCAAGTCATCGCGCACACCACGCGTGAAGTCAGTCTCGCCCACAGCCAGCTGGGTTGGTTGGGACTATTCTTCCTGCTGCTGCGCGCCTACAGTGTCGGCGCCGGCACCTATACTGGGATCGAAGCCGTGAGCAATGGCTTGCCCATCTTGCGGGAACCGCGCGTGGCCACCGGCCGGCGAACCATGCTGTATATGGGAGCGTCACTTGCCATTACCGTCGGCGGATTGCTCCTCGCCTATCTGCTCTACCGCGTGGCCCCCGTGGACGGCAAGACGCTCAACGCCGTGTTGTTTGAACAGATGACCGCCGGTTGGCCCAGCACTGCGGGAAAAGCCTTTGTCTTTGCCGCGATGGCTTCGGCCACCGTCCTGCTTTTCATTGCTGCGCAAGCGGGGTTTCTCGACGGCCCACGGGTGTTGGCGAACATGGCGATCGACCGCTGGATGCCCACCCGCTTCGCCACCTTGAGCGACCGGCTCGTGGCGCAAAACGGCATCCTGATCATGGGCGCGGCCTCGGTGCTGGTGCTGCTCGCCACGCGCGGCGCGGTGGGTCTGCTCGTGGTGCTGTACAGCATCAACGTCTTCATCACCTTCTCCCTGTCACAAGCAGGCATGGTCCGGCACTGGTGGCGGGAGCGAAAGCGGGCCCCGCGCTGGAAACGCAAACTAGCCATCAATGGCGTCGGCCTCGGCCTGACGACGTTCATCCTGATTTCCCTGAGCGTGGTGAAGTTCAGCGAAGGGGGCTGGGTCACGCTGATTGTTACCGGCGCGTTCGTTCTGGCGGCATTCTTGGTGCATCGGCATTACCGAAACACCGCCCGACAACTGGCGCGACTTAACGAACTTGTTCCGGCTATCGAGATCGAGACCGGCCACCCGACTACCACCATTCCCGCGTTGGATCCCAATGCCAAAACCGCGGTCATCCTCGTAAACGGTTTTAACGGTTTGGGCATTCACACCCTCCTGACTGTGCTGAAAATGTTCCCCGGCGTGTTCCGCAATTTCGTGTTCGTGCAGGCCGGCGTGGTGGATGCGGGCAACTTCAAAGGGGCGGACGAGATGGAAAATCTCCGCGCTCACATCGCGAGTGAGACCGAACGTTACGCAGCTGTGATGCGGCGCAAAGGATTCCATGCAACCACGGCGACCGCCATTGGCCACGATGCCGTCCAAGAAGCCACCCAACTGGCGTCCGAGATTGCCAGTGAATATCCCCAAGCGGTGTTTTTTGGCGGGCAACTGGTGTTCTTGAATGATTCCCGGCTCGCCCGATTGCTGCACAACTTCACCGTCTTTGCGCTGCAACGGGAATTCTTCCGGAAAGGGCTGCCGTTCCTGATCGTGCCCATTCGGGTTTGAGCCGCCGCACGGTTCTGGGGCAAGCGGTGGGCGTCAGCCAAACTTCGCTCGCACCGCTTCCGCGATTTTTAAGAATGCCTGGCCCGCGGGTTTGTCCGGAGCCGAGACGACGATCGGCACGCCGCGGTCGCCGCCTTCGCGGATTTCCGTGAAGATCGGGACTTCGCCGAGGAACGGCACTTTGAGGCGCTCGGCTTCCTTGCGCCCGCCGCCGTGACCGAAGATTTCCACGCGCTCGCCGTTCGGCGTTGTGAAGTAGCTCATGTTTTCCGCGATGCCGAGGATCGGCACGTTCACCTTCTCGAACATCGCGATGCCTTTGCGGACCACGCCGAGCGACGCTTCCTGCGGCGTGGTGACGATGACGCCGCCGTCGAGCGGCACGGTCTGGCACAGCGTGAGTTGCGCATCGCCGGTACCGGGCGGCAGGTCCACAAGCAGGAAATCCAGTTCGCCCCAGTCCACGACGGTGATGAATTGCTGAATCGTGCGCTGAATCATCGGCCCGCGCCAGATGACCGGCTGGTCGTCATTGAGCAGAAAGCCCATGCTCATGAGCTTCACGCCGTGGCTGGTCGGCGGGACCATTTTTTCCTCTTCGTTCAGGCCGGGCCGCTCGTTGGTGCCCATCATCAGCGGAATGCTCGGGCCGTAAATGTCGCAATCCAGCAAACCAACGCGCGCGCCATGATGCCGTAAACCGCACGCGAGGTTCACCGACATGGTGGACTTGCCCACGCCACCTTTGCCGCTCGCGACCGCCACCACGCGCTTGATGCCCGGCACCCGGTTTTGATTCTGCCACGGATTCGCCCCGGCTGGTGCGGCCCCCGGAGCCGCGGCGGGTTGCTTCACTTCGACAAACACCCGATCAACGCCGGGCAATGCGCGCAGGATGCGCTCGCTTTCGGCTTTGATCTGCGCCGCGGCTTCGGCGTTGGCGCTCGTGAGTTGCATCGAGACGCTCACCGCGCCGTTGGCGGCGTTGGCCTCCTTGACGAGGCCGAAGGAAACGATGTCGCGCGAATAGCCGGGATACTTGACGGCCTTCAGCGCGTTCTTGATGTCATCGGTTGAGAGCGAACTCATAAGTGGCACAAGTTGCCAGCAACACAACGGAAGGCAAGGCGGGGAATTCTTTCTTGTCGCTCATGCCTGCGGCGCGCACCTTAAGGACATGAACCCCGAATTCCAACAATGGCTGGATCTGGCGCTGCGTTGGGCGCACGTCTTTGCCGGCATCATGTGGGTGGGCGCGACGTTTTACTTCACCTGGCTCGATGGACGGTTCGAAGAACTGGCGAAGGTGCCGGACCAACCAGGCGAAAAGAAATTTGTCTGGATGGTCCACAGCGGCGGTTTCTACGCGGTGGAAAAGCAAAAAGTCCCGCAGGTCATGCCCGGCACGTTGCACTGGTTTAAATGGGAGGCGGCGACGACCTGGCTCACCGGTATACTGCTTTTTGGGCTGCTCTATTACCATGGCGGTTACCTCGTCAGCGTCGAGGACGCGCCGCTCGCGAAAGGACCGGCCATCGGACTGAGCTTCGGCCTGCTGCTCGCCGGCTGGGTTGTGTACGATCTGCTTTGGAAATTCTGCAAGAGCGATGCGCTGGGCATTGCGGTCAGTTACGCGCTGGTGGTGGCGACGGCCTGGATTTGCTGCAAATATTTCACCGGTCGCGCCGCGTATCTTCAACTGGGCGCGATGATGGGCACGATCATGGCCGCCAACGTCTGGATGCGCATTCTGCCCGCGCAACGCCGCATGGTCGCCGCGCTCAAGGCCGGCCAGCCGCCCAACCTGGAGGAAGGCGCGCGCGCCAAGGCGCGGTCGAAACACAATACCTTCATCGTCCTGCCGGTGGTGTTCACCATGTTGAGCAACCATTACTCAGGCACGTACGGCAGCAAATACAACTGGATCATCCTTTCGGCGCTGGTGTTGGTAGGTTGGGTGGCGAAGTTAATCCGCCGGGCGTAAGGCAAGGCGATCTTTTCCCAACGGGCCCTGTTGGGGGCAACAAGCCTTGGAAATTTTTAGGTCCGCGTGTCGTGTCCGCCCGCGATTGCTTCGGTTCAATCTTGAACCGCACGCACGGCTTCCCATACTCCGCCCATGGCAAACGCAAACGAACCGATCCTTTCCCTCGACCTGCCCGGCATCGAAAAGATTCGCAGCGGCAAAGTCCGTGAACTCTTCGACCTCGGCGACAGTTTCCTGATGGTCGCCAGCGACCGCATTTCCGCCTTCGACGTGGTCATGCCCAACGGCATCCCGCGCAAGGGCGAGGTGCTCACGCAGATTTCCCATTTCTGGTTCGAGAAATTCGCGGCGCTCGTGCCGAATCATCTGCTAGCGAAGGCCAGCGATCCATTGCCGCCCGCCTTGCAACCTTACGCCGACAAGATCGCGCGCCGCAGCATGATCGTGAAGAAGGCCAAGCCGCTCGCCGTGGAGTGCATCGTGCGTGGCTATGTCGTCGGCTCGGGCTGGAAGGATTATCAGAAGACGGGCGCGATTTGCGGCATCAAGCTGCCGGCCGGATTGAAAGAGTCGTCCGAGCTGGTCGAGCCAATCTTCACGCCGTCCACCAAGGCGGAAACGGGCCACGACGAAAACATTTCTTTCACGGAGGCCGAGAAGATTGTCGGCGCAGAAGTAGCGCAGCAGGCGCGCGATCTCAGCCTGAAGATTTACACGGCAGCCCGCGCTTACGCCCGCGAACGCGGGATCATCATCGCGGACACGAAATTCGAGTTTGGCCTGTTCGACGGGAAACTGATTTTGATTGATGAAGTGCTCACGCCGGATTCATCGCGCTTCTGGCCAGCGGATCAATACGCGCCCGGCAAAAGCCAACCAAGTTTCGACAAGCAGTTCGTGCGCGATTATCTCGAAACGCTGGACTGGAAGAAAACGCCGCCGGGGCCGGTGCTGCCCGCTGAAGTCGTTGCGAAGACGACCGCAAAATATCTGGAGGCGTACGAGAAGTTAACTGGGAAGAAGCTTTGATGGGAGCAGCGCCGAAATTCGCGCCCGGTTTTCGGCTGTCCGTTTTTGACGTCATCTTTTTGGCGGCGGGAATTGGGAGTGCGAGCTGGCTCGGGAAAGATTACTGGCCCGCCAGCCTGATCATTTTCATGGTGGTGGGACATTTCTTTTTGTTTTGCAATGTCTTCCGAGTTTCTCGCAAACCAGAATTGCTGTGGGCCGGTGTTTTTACACTTCTGGCGGGCAGCACGATGCTCTGCGACTTTCCGGGATGGGCCGTCAGCATTGCGTTGACGCTGGGGGTGACGATTCTGGTCGTGGCAACAGAAATGAGGAAGCCGGCTTATCACGGGGTCTTTTGGCAACGAGTAAACCCCGGTCTGCGCGAATGGTGGGCGCAGCAGCTTGAGAGCACGCACTGACCATGCAAACGCTCGTCGAAGATTTTCTCCAATACCTGCGCCACGAGCGCGGGCAGGCGGAGCATACGCAGAAAACTTACGCGGGCTTGTTGAAAAAATTCACCGAGTGGGCCGCGAACCAATCGTTGACGGACTGGCGGCAGGTGGAGTTGAAACACCTGATGGCGTTTCTTCAGCACGAGCGGGAACGTTCGCTGGCGAACGAACCCAAGGAATCCACCAAACGTTTGAGCAGCGAGAGCGTTTATCTGGAGATTGCGGCGTTGCGGGCGTTTTATCGGTTTGCCGAGAATGAAAAGCTGCTGCTGCTCAACGTCGCGGAAAATCTTTCGCTGCCGCGGCGCTGGAAGCGTTTGCCCAAGGCGCTGACCAATTCGGAAATCGAAAAGTTGCTGGCGCCGGAGCAACCCACCACAGCCCACACTTTGTGTGACCAGGCGATTCTCGAGCTGGCGTACGCCTCCGGCTTGCGTCTCTCGGAATTGCGGAATCTGCGGCTGGAACAACTGCATCTCGAAGCCGGCTTCATCAACGTCATCGGCAAGGGCAACAAGGAACGCGTCGTGCCCGTCGGAAGCAAAGCTGTTGAAGCGCTGAATCGCTACCTTGAAAACGGTCGGCCAAAATTGGTGACGCCGAAATCACCGGCGAGCGTCTTTCTCACGAAGCGCGGAACGCCGTTTGCGTCCGTCACGCTCTGGAAGCGGATCAAGGACCGGGTCGGGCGCACAGGTGTGGAGCGCAACATCACGCCGCACATGCTGCGGCACAGTTTCGCCACGCACTTGCTGGAACACGGCGCGGATCTGCGCGTGATCCAGGAATTGCTCGGCCACGCGAACATCAGCACAACGGAGATTTACACGCACGTCACCGGCAACCGGCTGCGGGACATCCACCGCAAGTTTCACCCGCGCGCTTAATTTCTGAGCACTTCGTGGAACTCGGCCCACGGACGATCACTCAAAGTCGTAAATCAGGACCTTCTTGCAGGTCTTCTTGAAAACTTTCTCCACGAATTCCACGTGCAACGGATGCACCTGGTAATCGTCCTGCGCCTGCTTGCTGGCAAAAACGAGGTTCAGCGCGACCTGATAGGTCTGGTCCACGACGGGGCGATGGCTGCCGACCATTTTCCCGACGTGATAGTGTAGCACGCCCGGGATGGGCTTCAGATATTTCTCCGCACCCGCGAGCAGTTCGTTGATGGCGTTTGGTTGCGCCGGATCGGTCCAGAAAATGACAACGTGTGAAAACATGGTGCGCGATTTTCAACGGCGCGCCCTCTTTCGCAAGTCCAGAATCTACTGCGTGATCTGGATGGCCTTCACGCGTTGGCCGGCTTTCACGCGATCGCCCGGGTAAAGAATGACCTCTTCCCCGGCTTGGAGGCCGTCGAGAATCTGCATCTCCGTTCCGCTGCTCCGCCCGACCTGCACGGCGCGCAGCTCCGCCTTGCCGCCGGTCAGCACGTAGGCCGCCCAACCCTGTCCGCGACGGAACAAACCACCATTCGGGACTTTCAACGTGTTTTCCGACTCCCAGGTCACAATGCGGGCCTCGACCCGGAAATTGTCGCCTAAGGTTCGCCGTTGTTCGTACGGCGTCACAAAATCCACAACCACATTCACGCGCTGTTCCTCAACGCCCAATGCCGAGATTTTCAAAAACGCCGCGGGCTCCACCAGTCGCACCCGCGCCACCAGCGGTGCGCCGCCGCCCCATTGCTCCAAGTCCACCTTGGCGCCGGGCAATATCGCCGCGCCATCGCGCGAGAGAACTTCGATCACCGCCTCCAAGTCCGCCGGATCGCCGACTTCCGCCAAAGGTGTCCCCGCCGCTACCACCCGGGTGCTCTCCTCGAACACATGCAGGATCTTGCCGCTTACGGGCGATCGGACCTGAACCGGCGTCTGCGGAGCCGGGTTGTCCCCGGCCGGAAATTCCTTCAGCTCGGCCTCCGCCTGCTTCAGCGCGCTGTCCGCCGCCGCCAGTTCCTTGGCCGCCGAGATTTCCCGCCACTGCGCATTCTCCAGTTCCTGGGATGAAACCGTTTTTTCCGCGAACAATTTTTCCACGCGCTTCAACTCGCTGGCAGCAAAGCGCTGTTGCTCCCGGGCCCGTTCCAGATTCGCCGCTGCCGTGTCGCGGCGCGCTTCCGCCAGCGCCCGGGTGCGCGGATCCAGCATGGCAGAAGCCACGGGATCGATTACCGCCACCACGGTCTGGTTGGCTTCAACATCCGCACCGGCCTTGAAGGCAATGCGCCGTAAATGCCCCGTCACTGGCGCGGACACGACGTAGCGCTGCTTGATGCGCGTTTTGCCTTCTTCATTCACCGTCGCCCGTAACTGGCCTTGCACCACGCGCGTGGTCTCGACAGGAACGGGCCGCGGCATGAAGCCGAAGATGATCAAAGCCAGCAGGACGGCAGCGCCCAGCCACGGCAGCCAGCGGCGTGGCCGGCGTTGTGGGTTTCGCCGTGCCGATGTGGGTGAAGGGGCAGGATTGGAGCTCATGCAGATATTTCAGTTTACTCCGGCGCTTTGAGCGCGCTGACGAGATTCAGTTCTTTCAATCGCCGTAAAACCACCAGGGCCGAGATTGCCGACGCCACGGTGACGACCATCGTCGCAAAGGCGTAATTGTGCAGGGTGAAAATCACCGGCAAACGCACCGTCTCGGTGTTCACCGCGCTGACGATGCCTTTGGCGAAGCCGGTGCCCAGCAGCAATCCGATGGGTAAAGCGATCAAGGCCAAAATGGTCAATTCGGTGATCAGCACAGCACCAACTTCGCGTTCGGAAAAGCCGATGACCCGCAGCGTGGCCAGTTCGCGCGCCCGTTCGGCGAGCGAGATGCGGGCGTTGTTGTAAACCACGCCGATGGCCACCACGACGGCGAACACGAGATAGATGCTTTGAATCAAATTGATGCTCGCGGCGGTCGTCTTGCGGAAATTATCCCGCAGCGATTCCTTGATGCCGACCCAACTGATGCGCGGGATTTCCTTCAGCGCGTGCAGAAACTCCGCGCGGTGCGCCATGTCGAGCGTGAAGCTCGCGCCGTTGATCACATCGCCTTCACCCAGGAGCCGGTTCAAGGCCTGCAGGTCCATGTGCGCCGCGATGCCCGTGAGATCTTCCGAAACGCCGACCAACGGCACGCTGCGCACCAGCCGCCGCCCTTCCAGAAATTCCACGGTCAATTCATCGCCCACTTTGGCGTCCAGCACTTCGGCGAGCTTGATCGAAACCACCATCCCGTCCCGGGGCAGCAGGATTTCCCGATACTTGGCATCAATCACCCGGCTGTGTTGCGTATCCGCCGGCACGCCCACGATTCCAATCTGCCGATGGTGATTGCCATGACGAATCCGCGCCGCCGCGCCGCGGAACGGCTCCGCCGCGATGACACCGGGCAGTTGCCGCAAAAGATCGCGCACCTGCACGCTGGCCGGTTCGACGAGGCCGAGGTTCATGTCCTGCCGCTGCACAATGTCCCATTGGAAGCCCAGCAGTTCGCTCACGCTGTCGCGAAAGCAATTTGGGATGATCAAGATCGCCGTCGCCAGGCCAAGGCCGGCAACGGTGAACAGCGCCTGCGCCGGGCGACGTTCCAGATTGCGCACGGCGATGCGGAACGAATGCGAAAAGAAATGCGCGATGCCGGTGCGTTCGACCAGTGCCGGACGGAAACTTGCCGGCGGTTCGGGGCGCATGGCTTCGGCGGGCGGAAGTTTCGCCGCCCGGCGGACGGCATTGAACACGCCGAGCATGGCCGCGCCCACGCCGACGCCGAGGGCAATCGCCACGGCGGAGCGGTCGAAACGGAAATACAAATCCGGGAAGCGGAAAAACATGTGATACATCTGCACGAGCCGGTTGCCGAGCGCCACGCCGCCGAGCGTGCCAACCGTCGCACCGCCAACAACCATCACAAAAGCAAATTTCAGGTAGTGCAAAACGATTTGTCGGTTCGAAAAGCCAAACGCTTTCAAGATGGCGATCTGTTCCCGTTGCAAGGTGAGCAGCCGCGAGAGAACCGCGTTCACCATGAACGCCGCGACGCTCAGGAACACGGTTGGGAAACCGATGGAGAGCGTTTGCAGGATGCGAATCTCATCGGACACGCGGATGTGGGATTGGTGATCCTTGCGGCCAAACGCGCCGCGGCCGCCGTAAGGCTGCAGCAACCGATCCACCTCGGCGATCACGGGCCGAATTTCCGCGTCCGGTGCAAGCGTCAGCGTCAGGTAGTTGAACGCGCCGTAGAGATTGAAGGCGGTGGCGACTTCTTTGTACGGCATCCAGAACGTGCCATAAGTGCGGTTGTCGGGCAGGGAGGCGCCCGGCCGCGCCTCAAAAATAATTTCCGGCGAGAGCACAATGCCGGCGATGCGGAATTCCTGGCGCCGACCGTAAAGCAACATCGCGAGCTTGTCGCCGGGATGGAGATTGTTCGCCTCGGCGAAGGCTTCGCTCACCAGAATTTCGCCGCGGCTGCCCGGCGTAAGCCAGCTTCCCGTGCGCAGATAAAGTCGATTCAGTTCGGGCGGGCCAAAATCCGGCAGCGAACGCACCTGCCCACTGGCGGGCTCATCGAGCCCTTCGAGATCGAGCGTGACCATCGCCGCCACGCCAACTTGCGCGGTGGCAACGCCCGGAATTTCCTGAATGCGCGCGACGAGCGAGTTGGGCGCGCGTTTGAGATAGGCAAAAACTTCGGCAAACCGATTCGCTTCGTAATATTCCTGCCGCGTGCTTTCCAGCGAATGAATCAGGCTGCGCGACATGATGAGCATCGCCAGCCCGCACGCCATCACGAGCGACACCGCGACCGCCTGACCCTTCATGCGGTTCAGATCGCGCAGGAGTTTGCGATCGAGGTGGGAGATCATCAGTCAGTTAAAGCTGACGTGCATTTCGGGTTTGGAGCATTCTCACGCTTCTCCCTCACCCCGGCCCTCTCCCGCTGGGAGAGGAAGAATCCTTCGCCGCCACGCGTGAATCCCAGGCCTGGTCTTCGCGCAAAACCGGTCAGCCGGAGCAGAGCATCGGAAAGCTGTTTCCCTCTCCCAGCGGGGGAGGGATCAAGGGTGAGGGAGAGCGGTGTGTGTTTTCGCAACATGCGATACACGCCCGGCGACGGGGTGGCAATCATCCAAACACCAGGTTGTTTCCGGCACGAGTTCATTTGTCACCATTTCAAACTGTTCGGCGTGGCGCGTTGCGTGTTCCGATGTTCGTGATGCACGCGGCCGTCGGAAAAGTGAATCACCCGATCCGCCATGTCGGCCATCACGGCGTTGTGAGTGATGATGACCGTGAGCGTGCCGAGTTCACGATTCACGCGCTCGATGGCTTCGAGCACGACGATGCCCGTCTTCACGTCGAGCGCGCCGGTGGGTTCATCGCAGAGCAAAACCTCCGGGCGTTTGGCGATGGCGCGGGCGATGGCGACGCGTTGTTGTTCGCCGCCGGAAAGTTGGGCCGGAAAATGATCGAGCCGCGCTCCGAGATTGACCATGTGCAGGGCGTCCTCCGGGGGCATGGGATCCCGCGCGACTTCAGTGATGAGCGCCACGTTCTCGCGCGCTGTGAGACTCGGGATGAGATTGTAGAACTGGAAAATGAAACCGACGGAGTCGCGTCGATAGCGGGTGAGTTCAGTTTCATTCGCATCCGCCAAGCTGAAGTCGCGATAGCGCAATTCGCCTGCGGTCGGCAGATCGAGGCCGCCGAGATTATTCAACAGCGTGGTTTTGCCACTGCCCGAGGGGCCGAGCAGCACGACGAGTTCGCCGGCGAATAAATCCAAATCCACGCCCGCGAGCGCATGCACCTCCGCCTCGCCCATGCCATAAACCTTGGTGAGACCGCGCACATGGAAGACTTTTCGCGCAGCCTCGGTGGCTGAAGAGCTGGGAGTGGGATTGTTCACGCCGGCTCCAGTTTGCGGGCTGAGAGCGATGGCAGCAAGCCCGCGGGATGGGCCGAAAGAGCCAGCGCGGCGGGCCGCTCTTCGCTATTTGAGTCGCCCGAAAAGTTCCATCACGGTCGCGAAAATCTTTGTCGAAGCATCCACTTCGAGGTAACTGGACCGGGCGCGCCAGGTTTCGTAGCCGCCAAGCTTGTGCTGCTCAGGCGTGGGCAGGTAGCCGTTGTAGCCGTTGGCCAGTTCAATGGTGAAACTCGGTTTGAACGGGCTTTGTTTTTTGATTTCCAAGCCAATCTCGGCAAAGACTTCACACGGAATCGCCGCCAACCCCAACTCGCCAATGCGAAAAGTCTGGATGATCAACGGGACGCGATCGGGAAAGTCGTTCAACAAGATGGCTTCTCGTGCGTAAACCTCCGGCCCCCAGCCGCCAAACTGGCCGCCCTTCGGCTGCGCTTTGGCGAGAGTTGCTTTCGCTTGGGCGAGTTGTTCGGGTGACGCTTTGCGGACGGCGAGCTGGATTTCCTTGTGCGCCGTCTTCAGTTCCACCCGGTCCTGCCATTGGATCCGGCGGTAGGTCGCGAGCGCATTTTCCGCCAGATCATTGGCGACCCGGCGGACTTTCACATAGGGCGCTTCGGGTTTGGATTCTTCCCGAAAGTTAACCGAGTTGCAGTCGCCGCTCGTGCCATTGGACATGATGGCAACAAACGGCGGATCCTGATGGTCCGCGCCGAGCAGCTGCTGGATGCGATCGCAAAACGCGCCGAAATAGTCCGCAGAATAGGTGCGGCCCGGCACGCCGACGTAATGCATTGAATAATTGGCCAGCAGCGCGATGGGTTTGCCATCCGGCGCACGCAGCGCGAGGACGGGCACTTCAGGATCGGTCGGACCGGCTGGCGCGAGCAATTCTGGGCTGCCGGGTCTGGGATTCATTTTGACGACATCATTGGTATTGCCCCAGACGTCTTGAATGACCGTGCCCGGCTTCATGCGCCAGCGACGGTTGAAAACGTGACGCGGCTCGCTGCCCACGCCCCAGCCGATTTGTGCGGGGGCGAGGTTGTTGATCGCCTGCTGCACTGCATCCGCCAGCCGCAACGTGAGGAAGTGTTGATACTCGGGGTCGGCTTCGGTTTGGAAAATTGAGACGCACGCCCCGGCGGAATGCGTGTGCGTGGCGGACATCAGAATGTTTTCCGCTGGCAACCCGGTCCGTTCGTGGACCAGCTTCTTGGCGGCGTCAAAAATCTCGCGGTAAATCAGGCAATTGTCGGCAACGACGAAGGCAAGCCGGGTTTTGCCGTCATCCAGCACGAGCGCGCGGGCGTGCAACTGGTCGTGAACGTTTGCGCCCTTGTGGTCGGTCATGTTGCCGTTGATGGACACACCCATCCAAGGCGTGATGTTGGCGGCCGCCGCGCCGGCGCGAAAACCGATCTGAGAATTGGTCTCGGCCAGGGCGCTGGGTACGGTCAAGGTCAGGCCCAAGGCAAACAAAACGGGCACGACGGTTCTGAGTTGGCTCATGCGCACACGATTTGGCAGGCGACTGGAAAATGCAAGCCGGCTTCGCGGCCGGGCTAGCGGGCGAAAATCTGGCGGATCACGTCTTCGATGGGAACTTCCTCAATGTCAATGTCGCGCACGGGCAGTTCATCCAGCAGGCCCTTGCAGGCAGGAATTACTCGGTCGCGCTTCACCTTTAGCTTCACGGATTCGGCGGTTCGCTCGACGACTTCGCCGTATTTGGTCAGGCCCTCCGCCGGGCAGCCTTCCGCGCCGTCACAATGGATGGTGATGTGTTTGAAATCAGCAAAGCGATCCACCACGTCGCTGAGGCGGCCGTCAAAGAAGATTTTGCCGTGATCAATGATGATCACGCGTTGGCAGAGCGCCTGGATGTCCGCCATGTAATGGCTCGTCAACAGAATGGTCGTTTGATGGGTCTGGTTGTACTGCCGCAGAAACTCGCGAACGGTTTTCTGGGAAACCACATCAAGGCCGATGGTCGGCTCGTCAAGAAAGAGCACTTTGGGTTGATGCAACAGCGCGGCGATGAGCTCCATTTTCATCCGCTCGCCTAGGGACAGTTCGCGGACGCTGACGTTGAGTTTATCGCGCACCTGCAACAGTTCCGTCATCTCGGTCACCGTGCGCTCAAACCGATCGTTGGGTATGCCGTAAATTTTGGCGTTGAGTTCAAGGGACTCACGGGCGGGCAGATCCCACCACAGTTGGTTTTTCTGGCCCAGCAGCAGCGCGAACTGCCGCCGATAACCGTCGTGCCGTTCCCAAGGAACGTAGCCCAGCACCTTGGCAGATCCGCCGGAAGGAAAAAGCAGGCCGGAGAGCATCTTGAGCGTGGTGGTTTTGCCGGCACCGTTCGGGCCAAGAAAGCCGACGAGTTCACCCGGCTCAATCTGAAAGCTCACTTCGTTGACGGCAGCGACGGTTTCATACTCGCGCTTGAGCAAGCCGCGCAGCGCCCCACGGAAGCCTGGCTGCTTCTTGTACGTGCGGAATGTCTTGGTCAGGCCGCTGACTTCGATGACCGGCATGGGCGCAGTTTAGAGTCTGGAGTTGGCGGCCCAAAGCCAAAACTCCCGGTTCGCGAACGCGCCGGGAGTTTTCAACAAAGGGGAATTCGCTGGGTTCAACGCATCAGCTGCTTTTCCAGATAGTGCACGACCTGCCGGACGTTCGCGTCCACTTCCATGCGGTCTTTCACCAAGCGGCAGGCGTGAAGAACAGTGCCATGATCACGACCGCCGAACATTTCACCGATGGCGCTCAAGGAGCTCTCGGTCATCTGCCGAGAGAGAAACATGGCGATCTGGCGCGGGAACGCGATGTTTTCAGGCCGACGTTTGCTGGTCATGTCCGCCAGCCGGATATCAAAGTGCTCCGCCACCCGCTTCTGGATGGATTCGATGCTGATCGAGTGACGGCCTTCTTCGTGGAGAATTTCGCGCAACAAGCCTTCGACGACTTCCACCGACAGCTTCTTGCCCGTCAGTGACGCATACGAAGCGACGCGGATGAGCGCGCCCTCCAACCGTCGGATGTTGGTGCGAATGCGGTTGGCCAGGAAGTTCATCACTTCCGGGGTGAGGTTGACGCCCATGCTCTGCGCCTTCTTGTTGAGAATCGCGAGGCGCATTTCCACATCCGGCGGCTGCAGATCGGTGACCAGACCCCACTCAAAGCGCGAGACCAACCGGTGCTCCAAGTTCTGGATTTCGCTGGCCGGTCGATCGCAGGTCAAAACGATCTGCTTGTGCGCTTCATGCAAGGCATTGAAAGTGTGAAAGAACTCTTCTTGGATCCGTTCCTTGCCGGCGAGGAACTGGATATCATCAATCAGGAGAACATCCGTCTGACGATACTTCTTCCGGAAAGCAGCCAGCTTGTTGTTTTGAATTGCGTCGATGAACTCGTTCGTAAATTTCTCCGAGGAAACGTAGGCGACGCGCGCTCCGCGGCGGTTCGCCGCGACGTGCTGGCCAATGGCGTGAAGCAAGTGCGTCTTGCCCAGACCCACACCTCCGTAGAGAAACAAAGGATTGTAGGATTTTCCGGGAGCTTCGGCGACAGCCTTCGCCGCGCCGTAAGCGAAATTGTTGTTGTTGCCAACCACGAACGTGTCAAACGTGTTCTTGGGATTGAAGCTCCAATCGTGATTGCTACCGCGATCTGCGGCCGTTTCCACCGGCTTGATTTTTGAAGCCACAACGGGTTTGGCTGGTTCAATCGGGGCAGCCACCGCGGCTGCATGACCGACTTTGAACCGTACCTGCAGTTGCCGGCCGGCGGCAACGGTCAGGACGTCTTGCAAGAGGCCCATGTAATTGTCCTTGAGCCAGACTTCACAGAAGTCGTTGCTGACTTCCAGCACGATGCCGTTCGCGTCAAGGTTGGAGGCGCGTAAGGGCGCAAACCATAGATTGAAAGTCTCCGCGCTCAACATGGAGCGCAAATGTTCCTGGGCGGAACTCCAAATTCTGTCGGCGGAAGCATGCATTGTCTTTTACCCAAGAGCCCGATTTAAGGGCATTTTATTCACCTGGCTTCGATGGGACTTTTCTGGCGGCCATTCTGATTCGCTTCCTGCTTCAAAGTCTCTTTGTGCCAGCAAAAACTTGTTAACACTGATTAAACCCTTCGTCATCACGACGATTGCCGTTTCTCTAAACATCTAAAAATCAAGGTTTTATCTTACTCGATAAAACAGCCCGCCGAAACTTTCTGCTTCTGCGGGCATTCCAGCGAATCTCTCTCGTCTCGCCGGGAGTTTTTTATGAAATGCCTCGGAATCTTTCGAGGACAACATATTAACTCTTATTCACGAGTTATTCACACCAACCCACGGCCAATAAAATCAAGCCTTTGACACCGTTTTGCTCGGAGGTGTGGTGATCGAAAAGTCACACGGCTTGTTCGCCGGTTTCTTCAGTGCGGATTCGAATGGCGTTCTCAATTGAACTCACGAACACTTTTCCGTCGCCAATTTTGCCGGTCTTGGCTGCCTTGACGATGGCTTCAACGGCCGCATTGGTTTGTGCATCCGCCAGCACTACCTCAATTTTTATCTTCGGAAGGAAATCCACCGTGTATTCACTGCCCCGGTAGATTTCCGTGTGGCCTTTCTGTCGTCCGAACCCTTTCACCTCTGTGACAGTCATCCCTTCGACTCCAAGACTGGCTAGGGCTTCTTTGACATCCTCGAGCTTGAAGGGTTTGATGATGGCCTCAATTTTTTTCATGTGAGTAACTCGTCCGAAGGCGATACTAGCAAGCGAACCCTAGCTGTAAATACGAATGTGGATTGCCCGCCCCTCAGTAGATTCCAGTATCGCCATGTTCACAGTTTGGTCGAAGCGATTCGCCAATCTCGCAAACTAGCCCGGTTTAGGAATGAAGATTTGCCTGCTGTTTCCGACCTGCCGCAACACCGCTTCAAGTTCTCATCGCGAACAATTTCAGATTCCAAACGCGCAAATGCATGCCCCGGCTAATCACAGTTGGTATCATAACTAATACTTTCTTTGGCAAGTTTGACAGTGATGTGAGCTTATGGTGAAATAACCGCGTAGCAGGAAAAGATTTTGTGGGCAATGTGTGTTTTGATCTTTGATAGCCCAAAGTGATTTGGTCCGCGTTTTGTACAGGCGCGGACTGAAGTTCTCCCTGAACCTGCTGATGTACTTTTCGAATACTCCCCGGGCTTTTTGGTCACCCTCTGACTAACTAGCCCGGTTTTTATTTTCCTTAATAGGCCGCAACAGTCCCGCAATTCGGGTGAAGTGGTCCGCGCCAAAGCCCATGGCCAACTTCAACTGGTAGTCTCGCTCAAGAATGTTTGGATTCCGGCGAGCCGCGAGGTAGTCTCTCCAGCCAATAAATCCTCGGAGCCAAGACCAAAGTCCGCTAACTGGAACGGGATAATCGCTGCCATGAACCAGTCGGGACGCCAGCGGTTGGCGGATGCACTGCCGCGTGTGCCGACCTCGAAGCGGCACATTAAACGCGCTGGTATCACCGTACAGATTTGGAAACTTCGCGGTCATTTCCACGAACGCGTGGAAATACTCCGGATCGGTGACGCCGCTTTTTGTGGCTGAGTGCGCTGCGATGACCGTAACTCCGGTCTCCAGGGGCAGAATCAGCCGGCGCGGATCGGAATACTCCTGTCGAACCACCGGCAAAGTGTGTTCCCCACCCGTATGGGCCAGCAAGGGCAGCTTGGCCTCCGCCATGCGCTCCCAGAACTTTGTGAACTTCGGGTTCGAGCAGTCGAAATTCTGGCAGTTGGGGAGGCATTTCATCATGACCGCCCCGCCCGTCAGGCAGCGCTCTAATTCTTCCATGGCGTCCGGACGTGCGGGATGAATGGACACTGCCGGCAAGAACTCCTTGTGGGTGCCGGCGAGCTTCAGGACGTAATCGTTGGGCACATAGAACGACCCCACTCCAGGCATGACGCGTCCTTGTTCATCGTGAACATCGTCTTGTGCGAGGATTACCACGGCGCCGAGCGAAGATCCGCGAACTTGTTCGAGCAAGCGCTCTACATACAGACGGTCCAACTCTCCCGTCATGGCGCTGCCGGGCAATCCCACCTGTCGCAACATCAATGCCGCCAGTGGGCGATGCCAGCCCGTAACCCGCACCCAGCACCCCGTGCCGCCGGAGCCGTTGCCGACGATATGCACATGCATGTCAATCGGCTTGGTCGGTGTCGCTGAATTCGCCACGGCTTAAGAGTGAGCAGTTCTGCTTTACTCGCGCGGATTACACGCTACGCCTATGCGCCATGCAAGCACGACCAACGGGATCCATTTGCCGAAAACTCGGTTTCGTGGTTTTCCCAGCACTTTGCCTTTCCCTCGC
This sequence comes from uncultured Bifidobacteriaceae bacterium, assembly GCA_964456685.1. Classification (GTDB taxonomy): domain Bacteria; phylum Verrucomicrobiota; class Verrucomicrobiia; order Limisphaerales; family JADLHS01; genus CAYWCK01. The sequence continues at coordinate 29,819 of CAYWCK010000004.1, forward strand.
TTGCGGGGCGTCGGCTGCGGCCAGCGATCCTTTTGCAGAGAACATCCGCACTACAGATCCGCTTTCGCCGGCGCAAGAACAGCAGGCTTTCCATCTCCCGCCCGGTTTTGAAATCCAACTCGTCGCGGCTGAACCAGATATCGGCAAGGTGATGAACATGGCCTTCGATGCGCGCGGACGGCTCTGGGTTACCCAGTCCCGCGAGTATCCCTTTGCCGCGCCAACCAATGCGCCCGGACGTGACCAGATCAAGGTGCTCTCGGATTTTGATCGCACCGGCCGCGCGCGCAAGATCCGGACTTTTGCATCCGGGTTGAACCTCCCCATCGGCCTCGTGCCTTATCGCGACGGCGTAATCGCGTTCAGTATTCCCAATATCTACTACTTTACGGACCACAACCACGACGACCAGGCGGACACGAAGGGACTTGTGCTTGGCCGCTTCGGATTTGAGCGGGACACCCACGGGCTCACCAGCGCTTTTCGGCGCGGCTTCGACGGCTGGATATACGCGGACCATGGATTCAACAACGACACCACGCTCGTCGCGAAGAACGGCCAAACCATCAAGCTGAACTCGGGTAATACTTACCGCTTTCGCCCGGATGGTTACCGGCTGGAACAGTTCACTTGGGGACAGGTGAACCCGTTCGGTTTGATGTTCGATCCGCTGGGCGACTTGTGGTCTGCGGACTGCCACAGCTCGCCGGTTTATCAACTTCTGGGCGGCGCGTACTATCCGAGCTTTGGCAAGCCGCACGATGGTCTCGGGTTCGCGCCCAACATCTGTGCCCATCAACACGGTTCCACAGCCATCGCCGGCATGGTTTATTACGCCGCAACGAATTTCCCGCCCGAGTACCACGGCAACACCTTTGTCGGAAACGTCATGACCTGCCGGATCAATCGGGACTCATTCATCGAATATGGCTCGACGCGCATCGCGAAGGAGGAGCCTGATTTCGTGCGCTGTGATGACCCGTGGTTTCGACCGGTGGATTTGCAACTTGGCTCTGACGGTGCGCTCTACATCGCCGATTTCTACAATCGCATCATCGGCCACTACGAAGTGCCGTTGGACCATCCGGGCCGCGACCGCGAACGCGGCCGCATCTGGCGAATTGTTTACACCGGCAAAGCCAAGGCGCGAGCTCCGGATCTCGCCTTGCCCAAATCGACCTCCCGACTCATCGCAGAACTGCGTCATCCGAATCTGAACCGCCGCATGCTCGCCATGAATGAACTCGTGGATCGCATCGGGCCGGCGGTCGTCCGGCCCGTGGAGAAAATGCTCCGCGCCAAAAGCACCTCCCCCGAACAGAAGGCGCATGGACTTTGGGTGCTGCACCGCCTGGGCGCGTTGGCGGACGGGATTCTTGGGGAAGCTGCGGCCAATTCGAATCGGGTGGTTCGCGTCCATGCCCTGCGCATCATTGGCGAATCCTTTTCCGCGATGGCACTGCCACCGAATTTCCAGCAACTGGCTTTACGCGGGCTCAACGATCCGGATCCTTTCGTCCAACGCGCCGCCGTTGACGCGCTGCGCCAGCATCCGCGGAATTCCGAAGGCGGTGATTCCAGCGCCATCGACCAGCTGCTGGATTTGCTCCGCCGCCTTCCGTCCGCCGACAGCCAGTTGGTCCACGTCTGCCGGATGGCGCTGCGCAATCACCTGATGATGCCCGGCGCCTTTGCGCATCTGGAATCACTTCATCTCGATGAAACCCGGGCCCGACTTGTGGCCGACATTGCGCCGGGTGCGCCGAGTGAGGCCGCGGCGGCGTTTCTCTTCGCGCATATTCAGCGGTTTTCCGAACCTCGCGAAAAACTGACCACTTACCTGCGCCACACCGCGCGTTACGCGCCCACCGCGCAACTCGATGAACTCGCCCGCTACGTGCAGCAATGGTTTGGCGAGGATCTGCAGTTCCAATTCACCTTGTTCAAATCCGTGCAGGAAGCGCTGGCCCAACGCGATCTCAAGGCAACCGCCGGCGTGCGGTCTTGGGGTGGCGAACTGGCGGACAAGCTTCTAACGCCGCTGGATCAATCCAAAGTTCCATGGATCAGTTCGCCGCTCCGAGATGCACCCACCGAAAGCCCGTGGGTGCTGCAAGCGCGCAAATCCGCGGACGGTGTGGAAACAATTTTCCTGTCCAGCCTCGCGCCGGACGGCGAAACCCTGACCGGCAGTCTGCGGTCCCGTCCTTTCTTGATTCCGCCGCGGCTGAGTTTTTATCTGGCCGGGCACGATGGGTTTCCGGACAAGCCGCCCGGGCGGAAAAACCTCGTCCGCCTGCGCGACGCTGAATCGCAGGAAGTCCTTGCCAGCGCCGCCCCGCCGCGCAACGACGTCGCGCAACCGGTGATCTGGGATCTCTCCACCTTCGCCGCCAGGCGCGGCGTCCTGGAAATTGTGGATGGCGATACCGGCACGGGCTTCGCCTGGCTTGCCGCGGGTCGCTTTGATCCTCCGGTCGTCCCGCTGTTGGAGTTGAACCCTTACCCGGAGTCCCGCCGCGGGCGCGATGCCGCCGAATTGGCGCGCAGTGTTCCGTTGCCCGAATTTGCACCGCGTTTCCTGACCTTGTTGAAGGACGACAAGGGCAACAGCGAGGTTCGCGCGGCGGCGGCACGCACCTTGGTCGCTCTCGATGCGGCGATTCACATTCCCCTGACGGTGGCGGTATTGGCGGATACCAATCAGCCCAGTGCGCTCCGCGAATCCCTCGCTTTGCTCCTGGCGGAACAAAATTCCGACGACG
>CAYWCK010000004.1:32593-39719 GCA_964456685.1 uncultured Bifidobacteriaceae bacterium
CCGCGCCGGCGTGGTGCAGGCAATCGCCGGCGCACCCCAGCGATTGCAGATCAAACTGGCTGCGGCCCTGGCCGGCAATACCAATGGTGTCGAGGCCCTGATTGGACTCGTCGAGCAACAGAAACTCCCGCCACAGGTCATCGCCAATCGCACCGTTAAGGAGAAGATAACTGCCGCCAAGATGGCGTCGTTCCGGGGCCGATATGAAAAGTTGATCGCCGGATTGCCGCCGGCCAATCTCGAATTGCAAAAGCTCATGGACGAGCGGCGGAAGAATTATAACGCCAACGCCGCTTCGGCGGGCCGCGGTCGTGCCGTCTTCGCGAAGTCGTGCGTGGTCTGTCACCAACTTGACGGCCAAGGCGCGGTCGTCGGGCCGCAACTCGATGGCGTGGGCAATCGCGGACTCGAACGCATCATTGAGGACGTGCTCGACCCCAGCCGGAATATTGATCCGGCATTTCGTCCCAGCCTCGTGACGCTTAAAGATGACACCTCAATCACCGGTCTGCAGCGCCGCGAAGAAGGGGAAGTCCTGGTCTTTGTGGATACGCAGGGCAAAGAAGTCACCGTGCCGAAAAAGGAGATTGCCGAGCGCCGGGAATCCCAGCTTTCGCTCATGCCGGGCAATTTCGGTGAAGCCCTCACGGCGGAGGAATTCTACGACCTCATGGCGTTTCTCCTCGCTCATGGCGCGAAGTAGGGCCGCCCTCCGGTCGTTGCGCGACGCAGGTTGCGCTGTGGCGGTGTCGCGCCGCTTGGCCAGCCCAGAGGCAGGCGCGCAGCGGAAAATTGCGTTGACACATCCGCGCTGGACGGGTGTATTGCGCGCAATCCGCGCCGGGCGCTCCCCATGAGCTTCTGGCGCAGCCCGGTTCAGAAAAAGCTTTCAGCATGAGCGCGAAAAAAATCAACGTCGCCATCGTCGGACTCGGTTTCGGCGCGGAATTCATCCCTCTTTGGCAAAAGCACCCTCACGCCAACTGCTACGCCATCTGCCAGCGCAACGAGGAAAAGCTCAATGCCGTCGGGGATTATTTCGGCGTCGAGGTTCGCTACCAAGACTTTAACGCCCTGCTCAAGGACAAGAACGTTGATGTCGTTCACATCAACTCGCCGATTCCCGATCACGCGTGGATGAGTATCGCCGCGCTGAAGGCCGGCAAGCACGTCGCTTGCACCGTGCCGATGGCCACGAACATCGCCGACTGCAAGAAAATCGTGGACCTCGCCAAGCGCACCGGTCTCAAATACATGATGATGGAGACGGTCGTTTACGCCCGCGAATACCTCTTCATGAAGAGTCTGCTCGACAAGGGTGAACTCGGGAAACTCCAATTCGTCCAAGCGAGCCATCAGCAGGACATGGACGGCTGGCCCAATTACTGGCCCGGTTTGCCGCCGATGTGGTATGCCACGCATTGCGTCGGCCCGGTCGCCGGATTGATCGGCAAACCGGCGGAATACGTCTCTTGCTTCGGCTCGGGAACGATCCGCAAGGACCTGATCAAAAAGTACGGTTCGCCTTTCGCTGTTGAGACGGCACACATCAAATTCCGCGGCAGCGATGTCAGCGCACGGATTATCCGCTCCCTGTTCGACACGGCGCGGCAATACCGCGAGAGCATTGATGTTTACGGCACGAAGAAAGCCGTCGAATGGCCGCTCGTTGAGCACGAGCCGCTCGTGATGCACACGGCGAAGTTGCCCGAACCGAAAATTCCTTCGCCGGTTAAGTGCCCCGACTTCGCGAGCCGTTTGCCCAAGAGCATCGCGAAGTACACGACGCAGGGTGTTTACGATTCGTCGAAGAAAACGCACCTCAGTTTCACGCAGGGCAGTGGCCACGGCGGATCGCATCCGCATCTCGCGCACGAATTCGCCATGGCGCTGGTCGAAGACCGCGATCCGTTCCCGAACGCGAAGCAGTCCGCCAACTGGACCTGCGTCGGCCTTTGCGCCCACGAATCCGCGCTGCGCGGCGGTGCGATCGTGAAATTGCCATCCTTTACCCTTTGAGTCTTAACCAAACCAACCAAACAACTCCACACCAACAAATATGAGCAACGTGCAAGTCAGTAACGAAGCGATTGCCGCAAATGCCAAGCGCCTGCTATGGGCGGGCTTTCTGGCGATTTTCGCGGCCGGCGTCGGTTTCGCGATACGCGGCGGCATCTTCGACAACTGGGGCGCGGAATATGGATTCACGGCCGGTCAGCTCGGCGCCATCGGCGGGGCCGGTTTTTCCGGTTTCTGCTTCGGCATCATCATTGGCGGCGTAGTCTGCGACAAGATCGGTTACGGCAAGCTGGTCATCCTTGCATTCGTCCTCCACGTGCTCTCCGCGTTCGTCACGTTTACCGCCAAAGGCGCGGGCGCCTACCAGAGCCTTTACTGGGGCATGTTCATCTTTGCCTATGCCAACGGCACCTTGGAAGCCGTGGCCAATCCGCTCGTGGCCACCTTGTTTCCGAACAACCGCACGCACTTCCTCAACATTCTGCACGCGAGCTGGCCGGCGGGTTTGGTGGCGGGCAGCGCGCTGGGTTGGTTGCTCGACGACCAGATGAAAATGAGCTGGCAGCTTCAGCTTTCCCTCTACCTCATCCCGACGGTGGGTTACGGCATCATGTTCTTTGGTCAGCACATGCCCAAATCGGAAGCCTCCAAGCAGGGTCTCAGTCTGGGCGAAATGTTCAAAGATGTCGGCGTCCTCGGTGCTGCCGTTGCCTGCTACCTGCTGGTGTTGTTCTGCCAGAACGCGCTGAATCTCCCGGCGGCGGTCGGTTACGCGATTGGCGGCGCGCTTTTGATCGTGGTCGCGGTAATCACCAAGTTTTCCATCGGCTCGTTCCTGCTGTTTGCCCTGTTCCTCGTGCATGCGCTGGTCGGCGCCGTTGAATTGGGCACAGACGGTTGGATCCAAAACATCACCGGCAACTTGTTTACTTCGGCGGAAGGCAAATATCTGTTCATGTGGACCTCCGCCATCATGTTCAGCTTGCGCTTCTGCGCGGACTTCATTGAAAAGAAACTGGGCCTCTCTCCGGTGGGTATTCTCGTGATTTGCGCCGCCTTGGCATGTTTGGGTCTGAACCTGGCCAGCAACATCACCAGCATCGGCATGGCCTTCCTGGCCCTCGCGGTGTACGCCGTCGGCAAGACCTTCTTCTGGCCCACCATGCTGGCCGTGGCCTCGGATCGCTTTCCGCGCACGGGCGCGATTGCAATCAGCATCATGGGAGGCATTGGTATGTTGTCCGCCGGCATGATTGGCTCGCCAGGCTTGGGCTACGCGAAGGACCGCTTCGCCACCGAAGCGCTCGCGCAATCCAATCCCGCCGCCCTGGCGGCCTACAAAGCCGAAAAACCCAGCAAGTTCCTGTTCTTCTCCGAAGTTCCCGCGCTCGACGGCACCAAGCTGGCCGCCGCGCAAAAGGTCGCGCCGGCAGAGCGCACGCCCGAGCAGAAGGCCGTGGCCGAAGCCAGCATTGCTGGCGACCGCAAGACCTTGAAAGCCGACTCCTTCATCCCGGCCACCATGGCCGTGATTTATCTGCTGTTGCTGATTTATTTCAAAGCCATCGGCGGCTACAAAGCCGTCCATCTGGAAACCAATGGCGGCAACAAGGCCGGTTGAGTTCGGCAAATCCTGAGTTTCAAGGGCGGCTCGCTCGAGCCGCCCTTTTTGTTGTCGCTCATGGTCGAGGAAGACAAAACTTTTCCTTGTTGGCGGTCGCAGATTCCAAGATAACAAGCCCCGCACTATGCCAAACCCGTGGACTGGAAAAGGTAATCCCTACACCCGCAAAGAAGTCATCGAACGCCTCCGCGCCACGCTGAGGAAAGGCGATGCCATCATCGCTGCCGGCGCGGGCACAGGCATCAGCGCCAAGTTCATTGAAAAGGGCGGCGCGGACCTGATCATCATCTACAACTCCGGCCGCTACCGCATGATGGGCCACGGTTCGACCTGCGGCTTGATGGCGTACGGCGATGCCAACGCTGTAGCCATGGAGATCGGCGAATACGAAGTGTTGCCGGTCGTCGAGGAGGTGCCGGTGATTTGTGGTGTCCACGCCACCGATCCGCGCCGTCGCATGTGGCACTGGCTGCTTCAGGTGAAAGACATGGGCTTCAGCGGTGTGAACAATTTTCCCACGCACACGATTGTGGACGGCCATTTCCGCGGCGTGCTCGAAGAAACCGGCATGAGCGTGCAGAAGGAATTCGAGATGGTTGCGCTCGCCCGGCGCATGGATTTGTTCAGCATCGTTTACGTCGCGACACCAGAAGAGGCCGCGGAGATGGCCAAAGCCGGCGCGGACGCCATCATCGCCCACGTTGGCACGACCGTTGGCGGAAGCATTGGTGTGAAGAAAGCCGTGGTGACGTGGGATTTCACCGTCAAGCGCACGCAGGAAATCATCAACGCCGCGCGCCGCGTGCGGAAGGATATCTTTTTCCTCGCGCACGGCGGTCCGATCAACACGCCGACCGATGCCGAGCGCGTGATGCAGAACACCGACGCCGTCGGCTTCGTTGGCGCGAGTTCGCTGGAGCGCATGGGCGTGGAAGCGTCGCTGACCAACCTGACGCGCGAGTTCAAGAAATTGAAAGCGCCCGCGGCAAGAGGTGTAGGACAGGCGTCGCGCCTGTCTCCCACCGCCTCGAAAAAGAAAAAATGAAACAGGCGCGACGCCTGTCCTACCAATCATGAGCATCGAACAACGCCGCTTCGTTACCGCCGCCGAGAAGGTGGATTTCCTCTCTCCGTGGACGCTGGAAGAATGGCTCTGCCGTTCCGATGTCGTCCCGAACCAGGAATTGCTCATGGTCCGCGCCAACATGGAAGCCGGGCACTCGCACCCGTTCCACACGCACCCGACGCGTGAGGAAATCATCTACATCCTTTCCGGCCGGGCCGAGCAATGGAACGGCCAGCAACATCGCATCCTCGGTCCGGGCGAGATGGTGTTGATTCAGAAGGGCGAAGTCCACGGCACCTACAATCCTTTCCGCGAGCGCCTCGTTTTTCTCGCGATCCTTTCGCCCGCGAATGCGCCCGAGCCGGGTATTGTGGATGTTTCCAAAGAAGAGCCTTGGGCTTCGCTCCGTCAGAAACTCGGCCTCCCGACCTGCACCTGAAGAAATTAAAATGAAAAAATCGTTTCTCCTCCTGACCGCTTTCCTGGCGGTCGTTGCGCTCACCAGTGCCGCCGCCGAACCGCTCCGCGTCTTCATCCGCGCCGGCGCAAAGACTCACGGCCCGAACCAGCACGACCACCCGCGTTTCCTCAAGGAATGGACGCCGCTCCTGACCGAGCGCGGCATGAAGGTCGAGGGCGATCTCGATTTCCCCGAGCCCGAGCAACTCGCGCGCACCGACGTGATGATCATCTACAGCGCCGACGGCATGAAAATCAACGGCGGGCAACGCGCGGAATTTGAGAAATTCCTCAAACGCGGCGGCGGCATCGTGGTGGTTCACGCGGGTTGCGTGAGCGGCGATCAAAATGAGTGGTGCAAGAGCATCATCGGCGGCGCGTGGCGCTGGCCCACGGCCGAATTGCCCAAGGAAAAGGCGACCAAGTGGCTCGAAGGGGAAGTCGGCATTTGCTTCGTGGATCAGGACCATCCCATCAGCCGTGGCGTCTCGAACTTCGATTGGAAGGACGAAATCTACTACGACATGGACCTCGCGTCCGACGTCGCGCCGATCGCGACGAGCTTCCACAATGTCCACATCATCGCGCCGCAAATCTGGACCCGCGAACGCACGCTGGACGGCGGCGCGGCGCCGTATCGCGCGGTCGTCTCGCTGCCCGGGCATTACTACGACGTCTTCGACACGCCGCAGTACCGCGCCGTCCTGATGCGCAGCATCGCGTGGGCGGGCAAACGCGCGAACGTGGATGAATTCACCAAGCCCGAGGAACTCGCCTCCCTCAAGTATCCGCCCGGCGGGCCGCGCCCGGCCAGCGAAGCGGTGAAAACCTTCCAGCTTCATCCGGAGTTCAACGTCACGCTCGCGGCCGATGAAAACGTCGCGGAAAAAATCATGTCCGTGGATTGGGATCCGCAGGGCCGCCTGTGGGTGGTGGAGACGCCCGAGTATCCCGGCGGTCGTGAGATACATCAAAGCGACACGCGCGTTTCACCTTGGCGCATCCGTGAGCCGGGCAAATATCCCGTCGGCACCAGCGAGCAGCGCGCCGCCCGCGACCGTGTCTCGATTCTCGAAGACACCAATGGCGACGGCGTCATGGACAAGAAAACGGTCTTCGCGGACGGCCTCGAACTGCCTACTTCGCTGGTGTTTTACAAGGATGGCGTGATTGTTTCCCAAGCGCCCGAGACGCTGTGGATTCGCGACACTGACGGCGACGGCAAGGCTGACAAGGTCGAGGTGCTTTTCAAAGGCTGGGGCACGCGCGACACGCACGCCGTCACGAGCAACCTGCGCTGGGGCTTCGATGGCTGGATCTACGGCGCGGTCGGCTACAGCGCGGGTGATATCACCTCCGGCGACGGCAGCAAGAAGTTCGGCAAGATCACCGCCGGTCTGTATCGCTTCCGCCCGGACGGCTCAATGCTCGAACAAGTTGCCGCCGGCTCGTGCAACACGTGGGGTTGCGAAGTCGCGCCCGACGGCGAAATCTTTTACAGCACCGCAACCTGCGGCGAGCCGATGTTGCACGTGGTGTTGCCGGAAAAAATCGTGAGCAAAGCCGGCGTGCCTGGCGTGCGTGCATCCAAGCCGATCATCTCGGAGAATAAAGTGTACCCGGCGCGTTTCGAAAATCGCCAGCCGTATCTGCAAATTGACTGGGTCGGCGCGTTTACCGCGGCAGCCGGCGCGACGATTTACGACGGCGGCGCGTGGCCCGACAAATGGCAGGGGCCGCCGTGGGCGTTCTTCGTTCACGAACCGACCGTGTGGCTGACGCACCAGGAATTCGTCAGCCAGCAAGGCGTCAGTTATCAGGGCAAACGCGAGCCCGGCCGCGAACAGTCGCATTTCATCGCGAGCACGGATTATTGGTTCAAGCCCATCCACAGCCGTGTCGGCCCGGACGGCGCGCTTTATCTCGTGGATTTTTACAACCAGATCGCCGTCCACAAC
>CAYWCK010000005.1:0-7853 GCA_964456685.1 uncultured Bifidobacteriaceae bacterium
GGGGGTGACCGCCGCCACGGCTGAATCCGAAGAGGGATTCAAATCCATTTTCAACGGCAAGGATCTCGCCGGGTGGGAAGGAAATTCCGAACTCTGGTCCGCCAAGGACGGCGCGATCGTCGGCCAGACGAGTGCGGACAAGCCGCTCAAAGGGAATACGTTTCTGATCTGGAAGGACGGCACCACGGCGGATTTCGAATTGCGATGCTCCTATCGCATCACGCCGCTGGGCAGCAAGGGCTTTGGCAATTCCGGCATTCAGTACCGCAGCAAGGTGCTCGACGCTGCCAACTGGCGCGTGGGCGGCTACCAGGCCGATTTCGAGGCGGGCGCGAATTACTCCGGCATTCTTTACGATGAAGGTGGCGTGGCCGGCGGACGGCAGATCATGGCGGCACGCGGCGAGAAAGTGGTCTGGGACAAGGATTGCAAGAAACAGGTCACCGGTTCGGTCGGCAGTTCGCAGGAAATCCAGGCGGCGATCAAAAAGGAAGATTGGAACGATTACGTCATCATCGCCAAGGGCAACCAACTCCAGCATTTCATCAACGGACGGCTGACAGTGGATGTCACGGATGAGTGCGAGGCGAAGGCATTGAAATCCGGCGTGCTCGCGTTGCAAGTGCATGCGGGCGACCCGATGAAAGTCGAGTTCAAGAACATCCGGATCAAGCAAACCGCCGGCACGGCAGCCGCGGATCCGCTGGCGGAATTGAATGGCACGTGGCTCGTCACGGCCACGGAAGCCAACGGCGAACAGGTAGGGAAAGAGGAAATTGCCGGCATCACGGTCAAGATCGCCAATGGTAAATTCACCCTGAACCGTTCTGGCACGGAAGACACCGGAACGTTCACCGTGGATGCGACCAAGAGCCCCAAACAGATGAACATCCGCCCCGAGACCGGCGAGGGCGCGGGGGCCAACGTCCCGGCGATCTACGAATGCAACGGCGATTCGTTGCGCATCTGTTACGAAACCGAACCGGGCGCCGATCGTCCGCGGAGTTTTTCCACCTCATCGGGTTCGGGACAGTTGTCCGTCACGTATAAGCGCAAACCATAATCACGCCATCGGGAAAGACACCACTCATGAAATCAATCGCGTTGGGTATTCTGGCAGCGACGGTCCTGGCGACCGCCGGCAGCGTGGCGGCGGAAAAGAAAATCGTTTTCCTCGCCGGTCCGCCAAGTCACGGCCCCGGCCAACACGAGCATCGCGCGGGTTGTTTGTTGTTGTCGTCCTGCCTGGCCAGCGTCCCGAATGTCACCTCGGTGGTGTACTCCAACGGCTGGCCGGCTGACGCGAGCGCGCTGAACGACGCGGCGGCCATCGTGATCTACAGTGACGGCGGTGGCGGCCATCCGTTTTTGCAGGGCGACCGGCTGAAGACCATTGGTGCGCTGATGGACAAAGGCGTCGGGTTGGCGGCCATTCATTACGCCGTGGAACCCACCAAGGAAAAGGGCCAGGCGGAATGGCTGAATTGGATCGGCGGCGCGTTTGAAATTGATTGGTCGGTGAATCCGCATTGGTTGGCGGATTTCAATCAACTGCCCAAACATCCCATCACGAAAGGGGTGCAGCCGTTCAAAATCCGCGACGAATGGTATTTCAACATGCGCTTCCGTGACGGCATGAATGGGGTGACGTCGATTCTCTCCGCCGTGCCGGATGCGAGCACGACGAGCCGCAAGGACGGTCCGCATGAGGGGAATCCCGCCGTGCGCGCCCTGGTCGCCAAGGGCGAAGCGGTGACCGTCGCGTGGGCGGCCACCCGGCCAAACGGCGGCCGCGGCTTTGGTTTCACCGGCGCCCACTTCCATGAGAACTGGGCGAACGACGACTTCCGCAAACTGGTCCTCAACGCCATCGTCTGGGTCGCGAAGGGTAAAATTCCCAAAGTGGGCGTGTCCTCACACGTCACCGAAGAGCAGATGAAGGCGAATTTGGATCCGAAAGGTAAGCGGTAAGTCGCTTGGGGCCGGGGACGTCAAGGTTTGCCGTACCCGGCTTTCGGCTTGCCGTCGGCGTCGAGTTGGTCACACGCCCAGAGCAAGCCGCGCGTTACGAGATCGAGATAAACCTTGTCCGCCATCGTCTCGTTGCTGTGGCCGAGAGTGGTGCCGAACACGCGCGCCTTGCCGTAGCGATTCACCCACACGACCGTTTGCTCGGCTTCCGCGGAACTCACCCCTTTGCCCAGCCCCGTGCACGTCGGCCAAAGCTGTTTGAGCTGGTATAATTCATCAGGGAAGTCCGGCCATTTTTCCGGAAAGCCCTTCATCACCGGATGCGTGGGGGCGAGGTTGACGATTTCAAAAGCGTGCTTCGCGCCGTGTTTGTAGGAACTCACCCCCAGCAGCTTTCGCCACTCGTCGGAGGTGGTGTTGCGATAGCTGTGCGCGGAGCAATGCAACATCACCGCCGGCACGCCGTCGTCGTGATGCGGCCGCACGATGCCCTCGACAAACGCCACATTGGTGACGAACCCATAGCATTCGTTGTGCAGCACCACATCGTAACCCTTGGCCCAGCCGGCATTGGTGTAAATGCTGACCTGGTGGGTGCGGTCCGTGCCTTCGTGCACGATCGTCCAGGTCACGTTGGCGCGTGCGCTGATGCCTTCGCTCAGGATTTTTTTCTGCGCCTCGTAATCGTGGCAACAGCCGCCGCAGACCATCAGGGCGCGAAGCGGTTGGGCAGCGGGCGCGGCCAGGCTGGTCAGCAACAAGGCGACCAGCGCAAGCACGCCGCATTGTCTCCGCGTTTGGGCGGTTCGCATGGAACGATGGGTTGATTTCACAGGCTGTTCAGCACATCCACCAACTGACGCAAGCGCCCGTAATCTCGCCGGTTGAAGCCGAACGCAATCCGCTGGTACTCGACACAATCCTTGTCTTCGCGCTCCTCGGGCGTCGGATCAATCTTCTTGATCGGCGGGCCGACGATGATGTCGGCGTAATCCTCGTTCAGCGCTTCGATCGCGGTGTCCGTCGGCGCGTGCTTGAGGCGAATGATGAAGAGGTCTTTCACAAACCGCGTCGAGTGGAAGTTGCGATAGAACCGCGTCACGATCTTCACCGCTTCGTCCGCGTTGTCGGTGATGCGATAAAGATTGAGGTCGTCGGGTGAAATCAAACCATCGCGCAACAAGTGCTCGCGGATGTTTTTGTCCCAGGTTTTCCAGTACGTGCCCCCCGGCTTGTCGACGAGAACGAGCGGCATGAGCTGGCTCTTCCCGGTCTGCATGAGCGTGATGGCTTCGTAGCCTTCATCCAAAGTACCAAAGCCGCCGGGGAACAGGACGATGGCATCCGAGTGCCGGATGAAGGTGAGCTTGCGGGTGAAGAAGTATTTGAACGTGACCAGTTTTTTGTCCTGCGCAATGACTGGATTCGCGCCCTGTTCCCACGGCAACCGAATGTTGGCGCCGAAACTATTCTCCGCGCCCGCACCTTCGTGTCCAGCCTGCATGATGCCCGGCCCGGCGCCGGTGATGACCATCCAGCCCGCCTCCACAATTTTGCGACCGAACTCAACCGCCGTCTGGTATTCCTGCTTGGTCGGAGCCGTACGGGCCGAACCGAAAATGGTCACCTTCCGTTTGTCGGCATAGGGCGCAAACAGCCGGTAGGCATAGCGTAGTTCGCGCACCGCCGTCTGAATCACCCGCACATCGCCCGTGTCCTCCACGTCCGACAACAGCTTGAGGGCGTTTTCAATGATGTCGGCCACCGCTTCCGGATTATGTCCGCCGCCTTTGAACGCGATGAGTTCTTCAATGCGACGTTTCAACTCCGGATCCGCCGGAGCCTTGTCTTGCTTATTATTCATCGTGCCGGAGGATAACGGCGACGCTTCCGATTGCAACTCACTTGCGCCAGCGGTGATTGGGGCTTGGAACTCGCCGGTTTCGCTGCTAGTTTTCGCGCTCTTAAACGGCGATGGAATACAAAGACACACTCAATCTCCCGCGCACGGACTTCGCGATGAAGGCGGATCTTGTCACGCGCGAACCGGAGCGTTTGAAAAAGTGGGAAACGGCGAAGCTCTACGAGAAAATCCAGGCCGCCCGCGCCGACGCGCCCAAGTTCGTCCTGCACGACGGCCCGCCCTTCGCCAACGGCGACGTCCACATCGGCACGGCGCTGAACAAGATTCTCAAGGACATCATCATCAAGTATCAGACGTTGCGCGGCAAAAGCGCGCCCTACATCCCGGGATGGGATTGTCACGGGCTGCCGATCGAGTTCAAGGTCACCAGCGAGATGCGCAAGGCCGGCGACACCAGCGCCGATGCCGCGACCATCCGCAAGGCCTGCGATGCTTACGCGCGCAAATACATTGACCTCCAACGCACGCAATTCAAACGCCTCTGCGTGCTCGGCGATTGGGAAAATCCCTATCTCACGCTGAACAAGGAATATGAAGCCGACGAACTGCGCCTGTTTGCGGACATCGTTGAGAAAGGCTTTGTCTATCGCGGTAAGAAACCGATTTACTGGAGCATCCCGGCGCGCACGGCGCTGGCAGAAGCGGAGGTAGAATACGCCGATCACGTCAGCCAGAGCGTGTTCGTGAAATTCCCCGTCGTCGGTCGTCCTGGCGTGAACATCGTCATCTGGACGACAACGCCGTGGACGTTGCCCGCGAACCTCGCAGTCGCCTACAACTCCACGTTCAGCTATTCGCTCGTGCAGGTCGGCGAGGAACAATTCATCGTGTCCGCCATGCTGCTCTCGGCCATCGCCGAGAAATGCGGCTGGCAGGATTATCAAATCGTCCGCAGCCTCGACGGCGAGCATCTCAAGTCCGTCGAGTATCAACATCCGTTCTGCAATCGCACCGGCAAGTTGTTTGCCGGAGATAACTTTGTCACGAACGACACAGGCACGGGCTTCGTTCACATCGCGCCCGGCCACGGCACGGACGACTACAACATCGGTCGCGCGAACGGCCTGCCGATCTATTCGCCCGTCAACGACGACGGCGCGCTCGCTTACACGAACGATCTGCCGGTCGAGCAGCAATTCCCCGCCGAGATGCTCGGCAAATCCACGCTCGCCAAACACGGCAAGAGCGACGCAAACGAAGCGGTGCTGCACGAGTTGCGCGTCCGCAAGGCGCTGCTGCATCAGGAGAATTATCATCACAGCTATCCGCATTGCTGGCGCAGCAAAACACCGATCATCTTCCGCGCGATGGATCAGTGGTTCATCAAGATTGATCATGTAGTGCCCGATTACCGGACGATGCAGGCTAACGCTGAAACCTCTGGCCCCATTACCGATACAACAACCTTTCGGCAAGCTGCGCTTGGTGAGATTGATCACGTGAACTGGATTCCTGACTGGGGTGTAAACCGCATCAAGGGGGCGGTGCAATCACGCCCTGATTGGTGCATCTCGCGTCAGCGAACTTGGGGCGTTCCCATTCCTGCATTCTACCAGGCAAACGGCGAACCGATGCTCGATGCGGAAGTTGTCAGGAAAACCGCTGATCTGATTGAAAAGCACGGATCAAACGTTTGGTTTGAAAAATCCGTCGCTGAGCTTTGGGCTCTGGTGAAGCCGTTCCGCAAATGCGAAGAACCTGTTTCAAAATCTAACGATACGTTGGACGTTTGGATTGATTCAGGTTCGTCATCGCGCGCAGTACTCATGCGGCGCGCGGAGTATGAAGGTGATGGGAAGAACATTCGCACCCATTTCCAAGCCGACATGTATCTCGAAGGCAGCGACCAGCATCGCGGCTGGTTTCAATCGTCGCTGCTGCTCTCGCTCGCGGGTAACGGCGCCGCACCGTTCAAGACTGTGTTGACGCACGGCTTCATGGTGGACGCCGATCGCGAGAAGATTTCCAAGAGCAAACAGGGCGGTTACGAGAAGCCGCAGACCGCCGAAGCCTATGTGAAGAAATACGGCGCGGATGTGGTGCGACTCTGGGTCGCGTCGCAAGATTTTCGCAACGATATCGTTGTCAGCGAGGAGCGCATCAACAAGGTCGGCGAGACCTATCGCGGCATCCGCAACGCGCTGCGCTATCAACTCTCGAATCTCTACGACTTCGATCTCGCGAAACACACCGTCGCCGAAGAGCACCTTACCGGCCTGGACCGCTGGATTCTCGGCGAGTTCGCCAAGATCGAGACGGAAGTCATCGCGGCGTATGACAAGTGCGAGTTCCACGTCGTTTACCAGAAGCTCAGTCAGTTCATCGCGGTCGAGTTGTCTTCGATCTACCACGACGTCATCAAGGACCGCATGTACACCGACGCGGCCAACTCCCCGCGTCGGCGCTCGACGCAGACGGCGTTGCACCGGCTGGTGACGGGCCTGAGCCAGTTGCTCTCACCGATCATCGCGTTCACGGCGGACGAAGCGTGGGAATTCGTTCCCGGAAAACCCGCGACCTGCGTCCACGTCTCGACGTGGAAGACTGGCGGTTTGGTTCGCAAAGAATCCGAAGTGGAAGCGTGGAAGAATCTCTTCGTGCTGCGCGAACTCGCATTGCCCGAATTGGAAAAAGCCCGCCAAGCCAAGCAGATCGGCAAATCGCTCGAAGCCAAGTTGACCGTAAACGGCAAGGGCGTGCTGCTTGAAGACGCACGGCTGAATCTGGATTCGCTGCGCGAGCTGTTGAACGTCTCGCAAGTTGAACTCGCCAATGGCGGCGGCGAAACCGTGTTCGCCACCGTGGCCAAAGCCGACGGCCAGAAGTGCGAACGCTGCTGGCACTGGGAAAAGGATGTCGGCGCAAATTCCGCGCATCCGACGATTTGCGGCCGGTGCGCGCTGGCCGTCACTTGACCCTGATTTCGCGCTGTTCGCCCGCCCAGGCGAGCGTGACTTTGGAAGGTTCGATCGCGACGATTGCCACTTCCTGAATCCGGTCGCCCACCTGAAGGGTCTTGCCGTTGATAAGCACTAGCGGTCGCGCGGTGCGGTAGAAAACTCCCTGTACTTTCACCGCATCAAAACCGTTTGCGGATGCCATGGCGGGAGCCGGTGGCGTCGGAGCTGGTGCGGCGGGAGGCGCTTCCGCCTTCGGAGTCTCTGCCTTTTCGGTGATTACCGGTGCAGCCGGAATTCGTGGAGCCGGCGGCGCTTCAGTTTTTGCCACGGGAGCGACCGGCGGCTGCACGATCGGCGCGCTGGACTTAGTTTCAACTTTGTTCTTCGCCAGCTGGACCGGTGCTTCCTTGTGGCCGCGTGAAAACCAGAACGTGAGAAACACCAGGAGCACGGCCGCCGCCGTGGCGGGCATGAAATAGCGGACCAACCAGTTGCTCGAGGTTTCTTTAACCACCGTTACACTGGCAGGGGCCGCCGCCCGCTTCGCCGAGGAAGTCACGGAAGTCTTGGGTGTCTCGCCTTGCAACAGCCGTTGCCAAAGGGCCGGCCGGTCCGCCAGGCCGATGGCAGCAAAGTAGGCTGCGTCAATTTCCGGCAAGGCCAGTCCGTCTCGCTTGGCTTCCTGCGCGCGAGCAAAGACGTTCGCGGCATGAACCGCCGCGAGCAGCGAAAATTCGCGGGCGTGCGTCTGGCTCGGCGTGTGATGCGCCGCCGCCGCTTCCACCAGCGGGGCGGGCATGCCCCAAAGGCCGAGGAGATAAGCGCCAACTTGAGCGTGCGTCGCGCCGAGTTGAGCGGCTTCAATCTCGTGCAACGGCCGACCGGAGTCGCGCGCGGCGCGCACCACGGCGCCGTACTCGGCGGACAGGTTGGCGGCGAGCACGATGCGGCCGACATCATGCAACAAGCCCGCGGTGAAAGCGTCGTTGGCGAGCCGCACATTGCCGGTTTCGCTGGCGGTGATTTGCCTGTTGGCGGTTGTGGCGAACGCTCAAACG
>CAYWCK010000005.1:7863-38164 GCA_964456685.1 uncultured Bifidobacteriaceae bacterium
CTGGCGGTGATTTGCCGCGCGAAATTCGCGACGGTGAAACTATGCACCCACAAATCTTCCGGCACGACGCCGGCGCGTTGGGCGTCTTCGGACGGGCTGAACACCTGCAGGCAGAGCACCAGCGATTTGACGGTCTCGATGCCGAGCAGGGCAACGGCGTCCGCGGGGTCGGTGATTTTTTGGGCGAGCGCGAACGCAGAAGAGTTGACCATCTGCAGCAGCCGCGCGGTGACAGCGGGATCGCGCGCGATGATTTCGTTGATGCTTTGCAGGCTGAACGCGGACGATTCGAGCTGCTTCAACAGCTCGAAATAAGTGGACGGCAGGCTTGGCAAGCGCCGCAGTCGGGGAGCGAGCTTGCGCAATTCATCGCTCGCGAGCCAGGCATCCAGAGCCAGGCCCCGTTGCAAAGTGGCGATCAATTCCGCGGGCGCCACCGGCCGGTTGATGAACTGGTGCGTGCCGCCGATGCCTTCAAGGAGGAGCGCCTGATCGCCGACGTTACCGACGATGAACCGCAATGCGCGCGGATGTTGCGCCGCGACCTCATGCAGCAAATCCAGGCCGGCATGGCTGCCGCTGGAGAAACTGGCCACCAGGGCGTCGCAAGCTCCCTGACTCAGCACGGCCTGGGCGGCGGCGGCGTCCGGTGCAAAGACGCATTCCCAAATGCTGTTGGCCGTGGAGCTGGCCGCCTGCAATGAAGCCAGTTCCTCCCCGGCAAAGCCGGCGAAGCAGATTCGCTTTTTCATACAAGTCCTGGACCGTTGGCAGATGGGGAGTCCCTTCCGCACTTTGACGGCTTATACGACTGGTCGGCAGAAAACTGAAAAACTTGAGGCCAAACCGCGGGCGATCAGACCCGACAACTGAGGCATAACCACACACCCCACGCGGCGAGCAGGAGTCCAACGGCGCGGCCTACCCGGGTGCAGGACGCGTCCGCCATTGTGCGAAGAAAACCAGCCCGACTCCGCATAGCACCAGCATATCGGCCAGATTGAAGACGCCCGTGTGCAGCGGGCCGCAGCGGAGCATGATGAAGTCCGTCACCAAACCGTCGCGCGCCACGCGATCAATCAAATTACTCGTGCCGCCCGCCACAATCAGCGCCGCTCCCAGGAACGATCGGGCCGACCATCGTGTGCTGCTTAGCAGATAGGCGACCAGCCCAAGCAATCCCACGCCCGTGCCAACCGTGAACAACCAGACCCGGGCGGAATCGGACAAGCCCGCACCCAGACTGAGAAACGCGCCCGGATTCTCCGCCAGCCGCAGTTCTCCCAAGCCGGCCGGCAATTCAATCACTCCGCGATCGGCCAGATGCCGCCGCGCCACGAGCTTGGTCGCCTGATCACAACCAACGGTGCCAAGCAGCAGGGTGATCAGGATCACCAGACGAATTTTTCGGGAAAGCTCCATGCCGGTTCGATTCACACCATGCGCCGCGGGTTACTCTTCCCCGTCGTAATAATCCAAAGGTTCCGAACGGATCAACCTTCGCTCGGGGGAGCGCACGATCCATTTCTGGCTGTCCGGATAATGGCAGGATTCGCCCAGGGGATTATCGGCGATGACATAAACCACGAGGTCCACGGTGCCGTTGTTGATGAGCTGATGAGGTTCACCGGGTTTGAACAGGAACGCATCGCCAGCACTGATGGGCGTGTTGCCCTCGGCGTCGCGGGAAATGCCGGCGCCCGAGATGACGTGATAAAATTCCCACTGCGCGCTGTGCGAGTGGAAAGGATAGGGAGTCTGGCCGGGCGGGATGCGCAGGATTTCAACATCGAAAGGATGGCGTTCGAGCAGATTCATGGAAGCGGGCACCCGCCCGAGTTCCTCCGAAACCTGCTTGCCGAATCCGGCATACTTTCCCTTGGGCGAAGTCCAGGCCATTTCCTTCAGGGTGTTCGTGTTGACCTTGCGCATGAGCAATGAGTGGTTGGTGTTGCGAGCGCGGACGGTATTTGCGAGAGCCGCTTTTGTCCAGCCGGAGAACTTGGATCGTTGCCGGCGATCCTTGGGCTGTTTGACGAGGGAAATTGCCGATTCGCATTGCCACGCTGCCGGATTCTCCTAGCCTTGAATCTCGTGAAAACCCACTCCCTTCTTGGGCTCGCGCTTCTCTGCGCGGTCACTGCGTTGGCCCAACGCGATTTTTCCAACGTGGAGATCAAAGCCATCCCGGTGGCGAAGCATATCTACATGCTCGAAGGCGCGGGCGGCAACATCGGCGCCTGCACCGGAGAAGATGGCAATTTGATCGTGGACGATCAGTTCGCGCCGCTGGCACCCAAGATTGACGCCGCGTTGCAGAAACTGAACCCCGGCAAACTAAAGTTCGTGCTCAACACGCATCACCACGGCGACCACACCGGAGGCAACGCAACGTTTGGCAAGGAAGCGACCATCGTGGCACATACGAATGTCCGCAAACGGCTCGCCAGCGAGGCCGATGGGAAGAAGGCAGCCTTGCCCGTCATCACTTTCGATGAAGCGGCCGCGGTTCACTTCAACGGCGAGGAAATCAGACTGCTACATCACGGGCCAGGCCACACGGATGGCGACAGTATCATTCATTTTACGGGTGCGAATGTGGTGCACATGGGCGACCAGTTTTTCAATGGCGGCTTCCCCTTCATCGATCTCAAGAGCGGCGGCAGTGTGGCGGGCTACATCAAAACCGTGGCGGCGGTGTTGGCGAAAATTCCGGCGGATGCGAAGATCATTCCCGGACACGGGAAGCTCGGAACGGTGGAGGATTTGAAGAATTTTCACGCCATGCTGCTCGAAACCACGAGCCTGGTGAAGCAAGGCATCGCGGCCGGCAAATCGCTCGCCGACCTAAAAACGGCTGGGCTGCCCGAAAAATTCCAGAGCTATGGCACGGGCTTCATCAAGACCGACCGCTGGATCGAAACCATTTTCAATGACACAGCCAAACAACCATGAACTTACAATTCCCGATTCTCGCGCTGCTGCTCGCTGCGGCGGCGTCGGCCCAGGCCGACTGGCCTGAATTCCGCGGCCCGACCGGTGATGGTCACGCTTCGCCAGCGGTGGCGAAACAGCCGGCTGGTTTCCCCTTGCGCTGGAGTGAAACGAACAACATCAAATGGAAGACCGAGATTCCGTTTCGCGGCTGGTCCACGCCGGTGGTGCTGGGGAACCAGGTGTGGCTCACGGCCGCGACCGTCGAAGGCCACGATTACTTTGCCATCTGCGTGGACAAAACCACCGGCAAGATCGTGTTCAACGAAAAAATCTTCCACACGGACACGCCCGAACCGTTGGGCAATGGGGCTTCAATGAATTGCTACGCCACCCCTTCGGCAGTGATCGAGCCAGGCAGGGTGTATGTTCATTTTGGCAGCCCGGGCACAGCGTGTCTCGACACCGAAACGGGCAAGGTTTTGTGGAAACGCAATGATCTGCCTTGCCGCCATTACCGCGGCGCGTCCTCCTCGCCGGTGTCGTTTGAGAAATTTTTGATTCTGACATTCGACGGCGCCGACCGGCAATACCTGGCCGCGCTCGACAAACAAACCGGCACCACCGTCTGGAAAACCAATCGTTCCGTCGCGTGGAACGACGAGAACACCCCCGGCCCGTATGTGAAGGACGGCGATTTGCGCAAGGCACACGGCACCCCATTGATCGCCAACGTCGCGGGTAAACCCCAATTGCTCAGCGCCGGCGCGAAGGCCGCGTATGGTTACGACCCGCGCACCGGGGATGAACTCTGGCGCGTGGAATACAATGATTACTCCACCGCCCCGCGACCGCTGTACGCCAACGGCCTCGCCTACCTGATCACCGGCTCACCAAAGCGCGAACTCTGGGCCGTCAAGACCGACGGTCATGGCGTGGTCACCGACACGCACGTTGCTTGGAAACTCAACAGCCGCGTGCCGCGTTACGCCTCGCCGTTGCTGGTGGACGGACTGATTTACCTCGCGGCCGAAGAAAGTTTCCTCTCCGCCGTGGACGCGGCTTCCGGCCAGGTGGTGTGGACAGAACGCATCGGCGGTAAGTTCGCCGCCTCACCCATCTACGCGGATGGCCGGCTTTACTTTTTCAGCCAGGAGGGTGTAACCACGGTGATCAAACCCGGGCGCGCGCTCGAAGTTCTCGCGACGAACAATCTCGATGGCGGTTTCATGGCTTCTCCCGCCGCGGATGGAAAGGCATTATATCTGCGGACGAAGACACATCTCTACCGCGTGGAAGCCACGGCGAACGAAGGCAACTAACGCCAGCGCGACTTAGTTATAGCGGTTTAATTACAACTGTGGCCGTCTGGCCGAGGCGCAGCGCTCTCCCTCACCCTAGCCCTCTCCCGCTGGGAGAGGGCTAGGGTGAGGGAGAAACTTCCTTACGCATTATGCGGCTACTGTTTTATTGAAACCGCTCTAAAGAAGCCGTCAAAATTTCCTGCATGGAACTTGCGTGTTCCTACCTAAGTGGTCCATCAGGCTTGATTCCGGGATGGCCGCAGAAGATGCAGCGCTGACGCGGGTCGTGATTCCATTTGGCGCAGGCGACCTGTGCGCCTTTCTTCATCGCCCGGTAAATCTCCACCGCCAGTAACATGCCGCCAATCGGTGCGACGAAGTAAATCCAACCGGCCGTCCAGACGCCACTCGGCCACGCCGAGGCCACAGTGCGCGCGGGATTGATACTCATGCCAGAGAGCGGCGCTTCGAACGTGATGTAGAGAAACACAAGGATGCCGCCAAACAGTCCGGTGAAGCGCGCGAGCTTCGGTGTGTTTGTCATGAACAACACCATCAGCATCATGCCGCATGCGATGGTAGTCTCAGCGATGAAAGCCGTAGCCACACCGGATTTACCCGGCACGGTGACGGCGTAGTTCACCGGCACGTCGGTGAAGATTTTTCCCAACACCAACTTCACGAACAACACGCCGGTCACGCCGCCAAGCGTTTGGAAGATGGGATAGAACAGCGCGTCGCAGAGTTTGACTTTGCCGAGACGAAAGAAAGTCCAGGTGACGGCAGGATTCATGTGCGCACCGGACCTTGCGCCCCACGGCGAGTAGATGAGCGCAATGGCGGTGAGGCCCATCGCCAAGCCGTTGAGAGCGAGGCGAGCGAAGTCGTTCGGGATCGCGTGGCGGACAGGCGAGCCGGGATATTCGAGCAAGGCCGTGAATCCGCCCGCTGAAATCATAAACAGCCCGAGACATGCGGATTCGCAAAGGTATTCGGGCCAGTGTTGGCGAAACGCGCCAGTTGGGGCGCGAAGAAGGCTGAATGTTTTTGCGGAACGCTCGCCCTCACCCTGCCCCTCTCCCCCAGGGAGAGGGAACAGCTTTCGCGCGTCGCTGATATTGCGAGAATCCACCAGCCTGTCGCCGCCTGTTTGTAATTCGGAGCGAAAGGCGCTCGAATCAAGAAATGGATTCGCCACGCCTGAAGCCGGCGAAGAATTCTCCCTCTCCTGGAGGAGAGGGCTGGGGTGAGGGCGGGTTTGATTCACAACTCACTTTGTGTTGCAGCAATGACCACGGTTCAGAGCGCGAGCCGGTCTCCCTTCGGAAATCATGCTTCCATCGTTGCTGGTTCGCGTCTGGCTTCTCCTGGCGCGCTATTGTGTCGCGGATGAAACGTGGCGTCATCGAGTTGCTTCGATTCCTTGCGCGGCATGAGGAGCTTGGCGACGAGTCCGGTCCAACCAGTCTGATGCGATGCACCGACGCCGCGGCCGGTGTCGCCGTGGAAATATTCATGGAACAATACGTGATCTTTGAAGTGCGGATCGCCCGCCAGCTTCGCGTGATATTTCAGCACAGGCCGTTGACCGTCGGCGCCTTTCAGGAACAAACGCGTGAGGCGGCGGGAGATTTCGTTGGCTGCTTCGTTGAGCGTGACCAGCTGACCTGAGCCCACCGGGCATTCGATCTTGAAATCGTCGCCGTAGTAGTGATGGAACTTTTGCAGCGACTCGATCAGGAGATAGTTCACCGGCATCCAGATCGGGCCGCGCCAGTTGGAGTTGCCGCCGAACAGCCCGCTCATGGATTCCGCCGGCCAGTAGGCGACTTCGTGGGTCATGCCCTGGATCTGCAACCGATACGGCTCGCGTTCGTGAACTTTTGAGAGCGCGCGCACGCCGTAGTCGCTGAGGAATTCCGTCTCGTCGAGCATCCGGCGCAGGAGACATTTCATGCGATGACCGCGGAGCAGCGAGAGCAGTTGACGCTCGCCCATGCCGCATTCCTGCCAGCGCGAAACGAGCTTCGCGAGATCGGGCCGATGCTTGAGATACCATTGCATCCGGCTCTTGAAACCGGGCAGCTGGTTCAACAGCGCCGGGTCGAGCACTTCGACGGCGAAGAGCGGAATCAATCCCACCATCGAGCGCACCTTGAGCGGAATCTCGCGTCCGCCGGGCGTGCGTAGTTCGTCATAGTAAAACTCGTCCTCCTCATCCCACAAGCCGAGCCCTTCCTCGTCGGAATTGATCGCGGCGGCGATGTCGAGGAAGTGCTCGAAGAATTTCGTGGCGATGTCCTCGTAAACTTTGTTGTGTTGCGCTAGTTCGAGCGCGATGCGCAGCAGGTTCAGGCAATACATCGCCATCCAGCTCGTGCCGTCGGCCTGATTGATGAACCCGCCGGTCGGCAACGGCGCGCTGCGATCGAACACGCCGATGTTATCCAGCCCGAGAAACCCGCCCTGAAAAATATTGCGGCCCTGCGCGTCTTTGCGATTCACCCACCAGGTGAAGTTGAGCAGCAGTTTGTGATAGACGCGTTCGAGAAATTCCAAGTCGCCGGGATCAGCGGGATTGGCTTCGCGACGTAGCTTGCGGTCCATCTGGAACACCCGCCACGTGGCCCACGCGTGGACGGGCGGGTTCACATCGCCGAACGCCCACTCGTAGGCGGGCAATTGACCGTTCGGGTGCATATACCATTCGCGCGTGAGCAGGACGAGTTGCTGCTTCGCGAACTCCGCGTCCACGAGCGCGAGCGGAATCGAGTGAAACGCCAGATCCCACGCGGCATACCACGGATATTCCCACTTGTCCGGCATGGAAATGATGTCGGCGTTGTTGAG
Source organism: uncultured Bifidobacteriaceae bacterium (assembly GCA_964456685.1). Classification (GTDB taxonomy): domain Bacteria; phylum Verrucomicrobiota; class Verrucomicrobiia; order Limisphaerales; family JADLHS01; genus CAYWCK01. The sequence goes on from CAYWCK010000005.1 coordinate 14,952, forward strand.
GTGCGTCCACTCGCGGTTGCGACCCCACTTGCGCTCGCCCGGCGGCGGCGGGCAGGCCGAATCGCCGCTCAACCACTCGCGCACGTCGTAATGAAAAAACTGCTTCGACCAGATCATGCCGGCGAACGCCTGGCGCTGAACGTTGCGGGCGTCGTCGTCGTCGATGCCGCGTTGCAACTCGGCGTAAAACTCGTCGGCCTCGCGAATGCGCTTGGTGAAAAGCGAATCAAAATCGGCGAACGGTTTCGCGTTTGAATCTTTCGTGAGGCGGAGACGAAACGTCTTCGAACCGCCAGCGGGAATCGTGAGCTGATGCAGCAAACCCGCCTTCGTGCCGATCTGGTCGGGATTCGCCACGGCGTGATTACCGTGGACGATGTATTCGTCGAACGCGTCCTTAAAGAATCCTTTCGCATCCTGCTGGCCGTAAAGCCGACGGCTGTTCGTCTCGTTGTCGCAGAACAACGGCTGCGGTTTGCCGTCTGCGTGCAGATTGAATTCGCCGAGCTTGCCGTGCCGCGCCACTACTGCGCCGCGATTCGTCAGTGCGAGTTCCGGTTTCGCAGCATCTTGATTCCACGACCAGGTGTTGCGAAACCACAGTTGCGGCAGAAGATGAAGCGTTGCTTCCTCCGGCCCGCGATTGTGAACCGTCACGCGCATGAGGATGTCTTCCGGCCCAGCCTTCGCGTATTCCACGAAGACATCCCAGTAGCGGTCGTCGTCGAAGACGCCGGTGTCGAGCAATTCAAACTCCGGCTGGCGCGGATCACCTTTGCGCCGCGCGTTTTCCTCGACGAGTTGCGCATAGGGAAACGCACGCTGCGGATACTTGTAGAGCATCTTCAGGTAGCTGTGCGTCGGCGTGGCGTCGAGGTAGTAGTACAGCTCCTTCACGTCTTCGCCGTGATTGCCTTCGGAGTTCGTCAGACCGAAGAAACGCTCCTTTAGAATCGGGTCTTCTCCATTCCACAACGCGAGCGAGAGACAGAGGCGCGATTGATCGTCGGAAATTCCTGCGATGCCGTCCTCGCCCCAGCGATAAGCGCGACTACGCGCGTGGTCGTGCGGGAAATATTCCCACGCATTGCCGTGCGGCGAGTAATCCTCGCGGACTGTGCCCCACTGGCGTTCGCTGAGGTAAGGGCCGAAGAATTGCCAGGCGGCCTTGCCGGATTTCTGATCGGCGAGACGTTGTCGTTCGGTGTTCATGCGATCAATTCACTTCGTCGGCAGGCTTTGGTAGTAATCCCAGCAACGCTGGCACGACGCGTCCTTTTCCGTCCACTCGGGATGATGCGATCGGATGACGCCGACGGTGTATTCGACCATCTCGCGCGTGTCACGTTCGCGATGCGCGCGCAACTCTTCCGGCGCAACGTCCTCCAGGCAGAGCGGGCATTTGATTTTAGTGTCAGCCATAAATTTTCAAGCGACCACAAGTTCACTGCTACGTTTGCGAGCCGGCTTCGACTCGGACAAAACAATCTGATTCAACCGCAACACTTCGCCCACCGACCACGCCTGCCACGGGCAACCGCGCGGTGTGTGCGGCGCTTCGGCATCCGCGATCTCGCTGACGTGGCCCAGGCCGGCTTCGTCGAGATGGGTGAGGAACGGCGCGAGAAATTTCTTCCGCGCTTCCGCCTTCGCCGCAGCAGTATTGCCGCGCACGCGCACCCACGCATCGACGAACGGCCCGATGAGCCACGGCCAGACCGTGCCCTGATGATACGCGCCGTCGCGCTGCCAGACGCCGCCTTCGTAACGCGGCTTGTAATCCGGCTCGCCCGGCGCGAGCGAACGAAGGCCCACCGGCGTGAGCAATTTCTCCTCAACGACTGCAACAACGCGTTTCGCCCGCTCACCATCGAGCAATTGGAACGGCAAGCCGCCTACCGCGAAGATTTGGTTTGGGCGAATCGTCGCGTCTTTTTCGCCAGCACGCAGATTCGCGTCAATCACGTCGAACAGGCAGCCGCGGTCCTCGTTCCAGAATTTGTCGCGGAAAGATTTCAGCCCGCGCTCGAAATGCTTCTGCCAGCCGGGGGAAAACTGGCTCGCGATTTTCAGCGCGTTGAGCCAGAGCGCTTGAATCTCCACCGGCTTGCCGGCGCGCGGCGTGACGACCCATTCGCCGACTTTCGCATCCATCCAGGTGAGCTGCACGCCGCGTTCGCCGGCCAGGAGCAGGCCGTCGTCATCCATGCGGATGCCGAAACGCGTGCCGCGCGAGTAACCTTCGAGAATTTGTTCGATGGCGTCTTGTATCGCGTGGCGGCAGGCATCTTGCCTGCCGTGGAGGGCGGCATCTTGCCGCCCGGAAGAGGCCGAGGAAGTGCTCGTATTGTTCCCATTTCGCAAGCCGAGTCCGCCGGGCTGGAAGCCCGGCTCTACGGCAGGCAGGATGCCCGCCGCTACCATGTATTCATGCGCCGCGATGATGAACCAGAGCGAAGCGTCCACGGAATTGTATTCGGGTTGCTCGCCATAATCAGGAAAGCGATTCGGCAGCATTCCCTGGGAAACGGAATTGGTCCACGCGAGTAATATCTCTTTCGCGTCCTCGACCCGGCCAGTCGCGAGGCAAAGCCCGCGTAGCGCGATGAAGGTGTCACGTCCCCAATCGGTGAACCACGGATAGCCGGCCATGATGGTTTTGCCGTTGCGACCGGTGACGATGTACGCGTCGGCAGCGCGGTGAAGTGGCGAGGAAAACTCAGCACGACGCAGCTTCTCATTCTCGCGCAAACATTCGTAGAAACGGCGAACGGAGAGGTCGCGCTTGCGGGAGAGCGCGGGTGAATCGGAAGTCGTGAGCACCCAGACGGCATCGCCAGCGGACAGATCCCACTCGAAGATTCCGGGCGAAGCGAGGTCTTCGGTGTCATCCAGACCGCGTGCGTGTTCCTCTGCGTAGAGAAAGTTGCGATACCAAACCGGCTCGTGCGTGTAGTGACCGTTCGACGAATACATCGCGTAGATGTCGAGCAGGCCGTCGTAGGGTCGGAACAAAACTTTTTCGCCATTCGGCGTGGGCTTGAAATTGAACGCGCCGTTCTCGTGATGCATCGAGTGATAATCACGGCCGGAAATCAACGGTCGGACAAATAGTCGCACATTCTTCTGCTCGGTGGTCAAGCGCCAGTTGAGCGCGGTGACTCCCGATTCGCCCGCCACGAACAGTTCCTGCACGATCTCAGTGCCGTCCTCGAACCTGAATCGCCAGGTCGGCCACGGCTCGGTGGAAAACTTCTCGATGCGTTGCGCGCCGTCGGGATGAATCACGTCGGCTGTATAGCGTTGAGAAGTTAAGGCGAATCTCCCCTGCGGTGTCTCGATCCATGCCTCGATGCCATTCACCAGCACGATGCGTCCGGTTGGCTGTGTTGTCGTGGTGAGCAACAGCGCATGATAGCGTCGCGTGCGAACACCGCTGACTGTTCCGCTGGCGAATCCACCGCGACCGTCAGCTTCGAGCCATTCGCTTGATTGCAGATTGGAGATGGAAGTTTGGAGATTCATGTTTTGATTTGTAGCAGCCGACGTGAGGAGGCTCTGTTCTTCTGTTGATGCAGGATAGTTGGTTTGCGGTTGAGAAGTTTGAGCCTCCTTACGTCGGCTGCTACGAGTTGAGGTCTAGCCCCCGGTTTCAAACCCGGGATACAGCGTCATCCCGCCGTCCACGAAAATGCTCGCGCCGTGGATGTAATCCGAGTCGTCACTCGCGAGCCACACGCACGCGCGGCCGATGTCATCCGGCTCGCCGATGCGCTTGTAGGGGATCAGCTTCATCAATTCACGATACGCCTCGGGCGTGCCCCAGGCTTCCATGTTGATGGGCGTGCGCACCGCGCCGGGACAGACCGAGTTCACGCGGATGCGATGCGGCGCGACTTCCTGCGCGATGCTTTTCATCATCAACATCACGCCACCCTTGCTCGCGGCGTAATTCACGTGGCCGGCCCACGGGATGACTTCGTGCACGCTGCTCATGCAAATGATTTTGCCGGCGGCGCAACTCACTTCCTTGCGGACACCGCGGCGCTTGAACTCGCGTACCGCCTCGCGCGCACAGAGAAATTGCCCGGTGAGATTCACGTCGAGGACGAATTGCCAGTCGGCGAGTGACATTTGATCGAACGGCGCGTCCTTTTGCAGGCCGGCGTTGTTGACGAGGATGTCAATCGTGCCGAACTCCTGGATCATCTTCTGGAACATCGCCTGTACTTCGTCCTCGCGCGCGACGTTCGCTTTGTGAGCGTAAACATTCGCGCCGCACCGCGACGCTTCCTTCACGACTTCCTCGGCGGCTTCGGGACGCGAAACATAATTAACCACCACGTCCGCACCGGCGTGCGCGAGCGAGAGCGCGACGGCTTTGCCGATGCCGGAATTCGCGCCAGTGACGAGCGCCTTCTGACCTTTGAGCACCTTGTTGATCGAACAAAACGGCATCACCGCCTCGGGCAGATTTTCGTCGCGGAGATGCTGCTGCATCAGGTCCTCGTGTTCGGCGGGCATGGGCGTCATCATACGACTTGGCGGTAATTTGATTTCGGGCATTGCGTTCATGATCAAAATGATTTTGTGGTCCGGCGCTTCGTGCTCAGGTTGGTCGAGGGAAGTGGGTGAGCCTTACAGGAATCTCTGACAAGGCTCATATCCGCTGAAACACTGTGAACGCCGGGAACGTGACACACTTGAAACGCAATAGCCCGATCAGAATCCCAAGGGGATTCCATCATCCAGCCCAGGGTTGCGAGGAACGAGCTACCCTGGGAAACCGTCCACCAATGTCATCAACTCTGAAAGAGTTGAATCAACTTTCATGCACCGCCATCATCCCCACATGGCCCAATCCCTCGCCAAAATCCTGGTTCACACCGTCTTTTCCACCAAAGATCGCCGTCCATTTCTTCGCGACAGATCTTTGCGCGATGAGTTACATCGCTACCTCGGGGGCACTCTGGCCAAACACGATTGCCAGCCGTTGGTTGTTGGCGGCATTGAGGATCATGTTCATCTGCTTTCGACCCTCTCGCGCACCTATCAAGCAGCGGAGATGGTCAAAGAGGTCAAACGCGGTTCGTCGCTCTGGCTGAAAACCAAAGGCCCGGAACTGAATGATTTTGCGTGGCAGAACGGATACGGGATTTTCTCGATCGGGTTTTCACAGGTTGAGGCAGTGAGAAAGTACATCGCCGGGCAGGAGGAACATCACCGGAAGGTTTCGTTTAAGGATGAATTTCGGGAATTGTTGCGGCGATACGAAATTGAATTCGACGAACGGTACGTGTGGGATTGATACAACTCTTTCAGAGTTGTCGACGTTGCGATTGGTCACCCAGGGTAGCTCGTTCCTCGCAACCCTGGGCTGAATGATTCAATCCCGTTGGGCTTGGGCTGCGGGCATGGGCGTCATCATACGACTCGGTGGCAATTTGACTTCAGGCATTGAGTTCATGATCAAAATGATTTTGTTGTCCGGCGCTTCGTGCTCAGGTTGGTCGAGGGAAGCGGGCGGGCCTTACAGAACGCTCGACGATTTGATACCGTAGGAATAAAGTCCGGCGTAACCAATTTTCCAGGCAATGGTTTTTGGAGAGAAAAACAAGTTCGCGATAGAGGCGTACCACGAACCATCAGGTCTCAAATGGGCCGGCTTCGGCAGGTTGTGTGTCCACGTTGCTGGAAAGAGTCTCGGAAACATACTCGATAATCATTGCTCGCTTTTTCACGCAACCGATCGATTCCGAGAGTTGAGCGGTTCGATCGTGAATTTGTGGGATGAAGCCTTTGCAGGATTGTCTGACGCGGAGATATTTAGTCGTATCGACGATGCGCTTTATCTGGGTGAACCGTCCGAACTCGGTCCTGCTTGCGCTCCTTTCGACTTTCTCACCAATACGGGAGAAATGTTCAATGGCACAAAGACATTTATTGTGTGCCGTCCTAACGGACGCGTTTCAATCTTTTATCAACTGAGAGACGACACATTCGGTTCGGGCGCTTGCGACGTTGATTTCTTTCAGGCGGCAGCCCTTGAGTATGTTCATTGGTTTGATGAGCAGGTGCGCGGCGTAGGCCCTCCCTATTTTCCCATCAATCCGTTTGACCCGAACGAGACAATTCCAGGAAGTTAAACGCGAATCACAACTGCTGAGATTTGCTGTAAGGTTTTCCCCGCGCTTCCGACCAAAGGTCTGCCAATCGCTGGCGCTCGCTTTCGCGAACCAGCCTGGGCAAATTATGAGTGTCGAAAGCCAATTTGCCGCCGTCCCGATGTCTGAATCGCCCGCATCGCCCGCGCCGTCGCAGCCCGCCCGAGCTGCCCAGCTCTCCGACCCGGAACGCTGGGTGGATGAGCACGGCGATTATCTGTTCAAGTATGCGTTGTCGCGCCTGCGCGATCCGCTCAAGGCCGAGGATGCCGTGCAGGAAACGTTTCTCGCTGCGCTCAAGGGTGGAAAGAGTTTTCAAGGCCGTAGCGCGGAGAAGAGCTGGTTGGTCGGTATCTTGAAGAACAAGATTTGCGATCACTATCGCAAGGCGGGGCGCGAGACGGCATTCACTGATCTGGAATTTTATTCGGACGAGGAGAGCGACCGGTTCATCCCCGACGGGATGTTCAAGGACGGTTGGATTCATGAAGTCGGCCCGCAGGAATGGGGCAGCCCCGGCGCGAGTCTCGACAGCGAGGTGTTCTGGCAGGCGTACCGCGATTGCTCGAACAAGCTGCCGAAGAACATCGCGACGGTGTTCAACCTGCGCGAGGTGGACGGCGTCGAGAGCAAGGAAATCTGCGCGATGCTGTACATCTCGGAGAACAATTTGTGGGTGATGCTGCATCGCGCGCGCATGGCGTTGCGGCGGTGTCTGGAGACGAACTGGTTCGCCAAGCAGGAGGACGCGCAATGAAATTCTTCGCCTCGCTCAAGACCAAGTTCGTAGTCTGGGTCTGGAATCACACGCCGAGTTGCGCCGAGATGTCGCGGCTGACCTCGCGGGCACTGGAACAGCCGCTCACGCTCAGGATGCGATTGAAGATGCGGCTGCATTTCGTGATCTGTGCGTGGTGTCGCCGGTATTTCGAGCAGATCAATTTTTTGCATGAGCACGCGCCGCGGCTGGGGATGCAGTTGGGCGAGTTGCCGGGGCGGGGGTTGAGTCCGGACGCCAAGAGCCGGATCAAAACCGAGGTGCGAAAGAATCTGACGCTGGCGTTGTAAGGTTGGGACGAGGCAGGCGACCAATCCCCGGGGAGTTCTTGTTTGCCGGCGCGCATTCAATCAAGTCGTAATGAACTGGCTGACTAACAAATTGAAATCCCTCGGGCGAGGGCTGGCGGAGCTTTCGCCCAGTTGCCGCGAGGCTGTGCGGCTGCAATCAGAGCTTATGGATGGTCCGCTGCCGCTGCGGAAGCGCGTGGGGTTACACATTCATCTGGTGTTGTGCAAATGGTGCCGGCGTTACGGGCGGCAAATTGGATTCCTGCGCACCGTTGCACATGAGCACGGGAAGCATGACGAAGTCCTGCCGTCCCAGACACTGCGCCCCGAAGCCAAACAGCGCATGAAAGAACGGCTGCAATCGAAATGACGAACGACCAAGCAACCTCCACCACGAATTTGTCAGAAAACTCGAAACTGATTCACGCATCATGATTGCTCTACGAAGCCTCGCCCAACTCACCCTGATTGCCATTGCGTTGGGACTGACCTATCCCGGTCTCGCGAATCCCAACGACTTCACGGTGCGCAGCGTCACGAGCACAAACGTGTTCAAACTCTCCGCCGCAAAGGGGAAATTTGTGGCGCTACATTTCCTGCTTAAAACCGAGTGTCCCTATTGCCTGCGACACACCCGTGAATATGCCAAGCGAGCCGGCGGCGATACCAACGTCGTGCATATTTTTCTCAAACCGGACACAGACGAGGAGATCAAGGGATGGGCAACCAAGCTCGGGGATGGCGCGCCTAAACTGGAGATTTATCGTGATCCAGATGCAGGGCTGGCCAAAGCATTCGGCCTTCCCGGAGGCTACAAGTTTCACGGGCAGACCGTGCATTTTCCAGGGCTGATTCTGTTGGACACGGAAGGCAAGGAGGTCTTTCGCTACGTCGGGAAGAACAACTCCGACCGGCTGCCCTACGAAAAGTTTTCGGAGAAGGTGAAGGAATTGATGCCACGGCATCCCTGAAAATCTCGACGCTTTGCCATACCCGCCAGCCGAAGGCTTGGTAGAGCAACCTGATTGAAGCAGGCAGCACGAGGAGCTTGAATCAACGCGGTTCGAACATCCGCACCGGCTCGCTTCGAAAAATCCCTCGGCGGCGGCGTATAAACTTGTTTGTCATCCGTGGGTCGCGTCATGATTTACGCACCCGTATGCGCTGGATAACTGCTTCGCTCAAATTCTACCCGCGTTCGCTTTCCAGCCTGATGCTGGTGGCCACCGCTCTCGGGGCCAACGCCCAGCAAAATTGGCCGCAGTTCCGTGGTCATCAAGCGCTCGGCGTTGCCACCAATGCCAACCTGCCGACGACCTGGAGCACCAACCGGAATGTGGCGTGGAAAACGGCGGTGCCCGGCTTCGGCTGGTCGTCGCCGATTGTTTGGGGTGACAAGATTTTTCTGACGTCCGTGGTCCGCGATGGCGAGGTGGAGCCGCCCAAGAAAGGGCTCTACTTCGGCGGCGAACGGAAAGTGCCCACCACGAATACGCAGCACTGGCTCGTCCATGCTTTCGCGTGGCAAACGGGCAAGCGGATCTGGCAGCGGGAAGTTCACACCGGCGTTCCGGACACCTCTGTTCATTTGAAAAATACTTACGCCTCGGAAACGCCGCTGACGGATGGGGAGCGTGTTTACGCTTACTTCGGCAATCTGGGTTTGTTCTGTCTCGACCTGGAGGGCCGGCCCGTGTGGTCGAAGAAATTGGGGCATTTCAAAACCCGTTACGGATGGGGGACGGCGGCTTCACCCGTGTTGCACGGTGACCGGATTTTTGTGGTGAACGACAACGAGGAAAAATCTTTTCTGGCCGCCTTCGACAAGAAAACCGGCGAAGAAATCTGGCGGGAGGAGCGCGATGAGAAAAGCAATTGGGCAACGCCCTTCGTTTGGGAGAACGAGCAGCGCACCGAGTTGATCGTGCCGGGCACGAAGCGGGTTCGCTCGTATGATCTGAACGGCAAGGTGCTCTGGGAATTGGGCGGCATGTCGTCGATTGTCATTCCCACCCCAATGGCGCAGGCCGGGCTGCTATTCGTCTGTTCCGGTTATGTCGGCGACAAGATCCGCCCGGTCTTCGCCATCCGTCCGGGCGCATCCGGCGAGATCAGCCTGAAAGAGGGCGAAACCAACAACCAGTTCGTCGCTTGGTACGAGAAAACCGCCGCGCCTTACAATCCTTCCCCGCTGGTTTACAAAGATCATTTCTACGTGCTGTTCGATTTTGGTTTCTTGAGCTGTCGCGCCGCTGGGACGGGCCGGGAAATTTACGAGAAGCAACGGATCAACCTGGAGGGCACTTCGAGCTTCACTTCCTCTCCATGGGCCTACGACAACAAAATTTTTTGCCTGAGCGAAGATGGCGACACGTTTGTGTTTGAAGCCGGTCCGGAATACAAACTCATCGGCAAAAATAGCCTGAACGAGATGTGCATGGCCACCCCGGCCATTGCCCAGGACAGCTTGATCATCCGCACCACGGCTCATCTTTACCGCATCAAGAATTCCGCAGCCAACCACGGGCCATAAGCTGCATCCAGCAGGAACAAACTCTTCCCGACCGCCCACAAACCGATCGTTGAGGCTCTCATTACCATATTGGCGAATGCTCAACCTGGGCGTCCTCGTCATTGCGTTAGCGCCGCCCATCCTGCAATATATGAGCCGAATCAATCATTCCGTGTTTGCAATGAAGACCAATCGCGTATTGCCGAGCTTATCCAACTCGTATTCCAAGTGGCGGCCGATGTTTCAGTTGACGGTGATGGCGATCCTTCTCGCTGGCGCCGGGCCGATGATGGCGGCTTCCGACGATTGGCCGGCCTGGCGTGGCCCAACCCGGGATGGCATCGCCGCGCCGGGCCAGAAACCGCCGGTGCGCTGGAGTGATAGCGAAAATATTATCTGGCGCACTCCCGTCCCGGGACGGGGTCACAGCTCCCCAACGGTTGTAGGCCAGCACATTTACCTCACCACCGCCGACTTTGAAAAGCAGACCCAACACGTGCTGTGCTTTGACCGGGGCGACGGCAAATTGGTCTGGGACACCGTGGTCCACCAAGGGGGGTTGATTCAAACCGGACACCGCAACACATCACACGCGAACTCCACCGTGGTTTCCGACGGGGAGCAGCTGTACGTGAATTTCTTGAACGACAAGGCGATTCACACAACCGCCTTGGATCGGCAGGGGAAAATCCGCTGGCAACATCGCGTGTGCGATTTCGTGACCCACCAGGGCTTTGGTTCGTCGCCGGTGGTTGAGGGCAATCTGGTTCTGGTCACCGCCGATCATCGTGGCGGCGGCACCGTCGCTGGCCTGGACCGAACCACCGGTAAAGCCGTGTGGGAACAGCCGCGCCCGAAGATTCCCAATTACACTTCGCCGGCCGTCGTGCGCGCCGCAGGACGCACCCAGATGATTGTTGCCGGTTGCAATTTGATCTCCAGCTTTGATCCGCAGACGGGCAAGAAGCTCTGGGAGATCGAAGGGGCCACCGAGGAATGCGTGGTCACCCCGATCACGGACGGGGAGCGAGTTTTTACCAGCGGTGGTTATCCGAAAAACCACATGATCGCGGTGCAGGCGGATGGCTCCGGGAAGGTGGCCTGGCAAAACATCACCCGCGTCTATGTCCCCTCGATGATTCACGACGCGGGCTATCTTTACGCGGTGCTGGATGCTGGCATGGCGGTGTGCTGGAAGTCGGCCACCGGCGAAGAGGTTTGGAAGGAACGGTTGGGCGGGGACTATTATTCCGGCCCGGTGCGGGTGGATGAGCGGATTTATGTCACCAGTCTCGGTGGATTGACTTCGGTGTTTGAGGCGCGCCCGAGTGGGTTCAAGCTGCTGGCGCAAAACCAGCTTGGCAACGAAGTCTTTGCCACTCCGGCCATTTGCGGCAATCGAATTTACCACCGCTTCGCAACCACCGGCGAAGTCCGCAAAGAATTTCTGGTTTGCATCGGCGCTCCAGCGAAGTAGGAAAGGTAAAGCATCCGCATTCGTCGCCGGGCCGAAACTCCGCGCTCAACCAAACACCATTGTTCGAAACGGTGATCACGTCGCAGCTTCAATTCTGCCCCTCGCCATCAACCTCGAATGGCTCGACCACGCGAGCCAACGGTGGGGCGTGGCCGGCACGGAGGTTCGCCCGCAGCCTGCCAAACACAGCATCGCCTCGCCTGGCGGGCGAAAAGCGAGGGTTGCAACCCGGTCAGAGGCGGCCGGACCGATTTCGTGGCGCGCTCCCTGCTAAACAGATGTACGAAATGATAAGTCGTTTGGCGCTCTGCTTAAACAGGGCGCGGTGCCAAATTATTTTGGTCTGGCTGGCGGTACTGTCTCAAGTTCAGCCGGTGGAGGCCGTGCAGTTCGGAGTGAGTGCCGTGACCCAAAAGTCACCGGCGCAAATCACTTTGAGTTGGGACACAGTGCCTTGGGGCGCGGCCAGTTACACGGTGTATCGCTCAACGACCATCGGCGGGTTTGCGGGAGGTGGCGGCACTTGGTCGGCGATTGCATCCGGCCTGACGACGACAACCTACTTGGACTCCAGTGTAGCGGTGGGGACGAATTACGAGTATCGCATCCAACGCACTGGCTCGCAGTTCGACGGCAATGCCTACCTCGCCACCGGCATAGAAGTCCCGCTCGTGGAATCTCGCGGCAAACTTGTCCTTGTCGTGGACGCCACCTATACCAACAGCCTAGCGACGGAGATTAACCAGCTCATCAGTGACCTGACCGGAGATGGGTGGTTTGTGATCCGATTTGATGTCCCGCGCGCGAGCACGCCTACGGCCGTGCGCAGTTTGATTCAGACGGCCTACAATGCGGACCCCTCCGGCGTCCGCGCGGTTTACCTGCTGGGACGCGTGCCCGTCTTGCGCTGCGGCAGCCTCAACCCCGACGGCCATGCCGGACGCAACATGCCCGCCGACGGTTTCTATGGCGACATGGACGGGACCTGGAGCAGTCCCAGCTATCTGCCGACTGACGTGGAATTGCAGGTGGGGCGTTTGGATTTGTACGACATGCCGGCGTTTCTTCCGCTGACGGATACGGATTTGACGCGTCAATACTTGAACCGCGCCCACGGCTGGAAACACAAGCAATGGACGGTGCCCACCCGCGCGGCGCAGATGTCGAGTGACACGGGCGCATCCATCCAGCGGCAATTCTTCGGCACCGACGCGCCCACGATCATTCCCAATGTTTACTACGCCGCCAACGGCTATTACTCACCGGAATTCTGGAACGAAGTGCAGGCCAACGCCTATCTCTGGTTCACCAAAGGCAGTGGCGGCGGCGCTTACACCGCGAGCACCGGCATGGGTTCGACGTATCATTATGCGGCCTCCCCCGGCGTGAAGACGGTTTTCAATTCCGAATTTGCCAGTTACTTCGAGGAATGGGATGTGACCGACAATTTTCTCCGGGCACCGCTCGCCGCCAAAGGTTACGCCTTGACCGACGTGTGGTCGGATAACCCGGCTTGGGTCTTCATGCACATGGGCATGGGCCGACCGATTGGGTTCAGCGCCCGGACCAGCCAGAACAACTACAACTACTACGCCATCCCGGGTTTTGCCGGCTTGCCCGAGAGCCGGCGCGGCGTACACATGGCTTTGATGGGTGACCCCAGTCTGCGCATGCACATCGTGACGCCCGCCGCCAATCTCACTGCCACCACCAGCACCAACAACGTCACCTTGAGTTGGACCGCCTCGCCGGAAAGTGGCTTGCTTGGTTACGCCGTTTATCGTTCGTCCAGTGTCAATGGCCCGTTCACCCGGCTCAATGCCAGCTTGGTTTCCGGCACGAGCTATTCGGACGCGAGTGCCAGCGGCGGCGTTTACACCTACATGGTGCGCGCTGCGAAATTGGAAGTGACCCCCAGCGGCAGCTACTACAACCTCAGCCAGGGTATTTTCAAAACGGTCAACGCCGGCCCGTTTGATCCCACCGCCACGCCGATCAGCAGCTTCGCCCGCACGCGCGGAGGCATCACGCTGTTTTGGAACGCCGATCCCGCCGCGGAATTCCAGGTTCAGTGGAAGTCCTCCAACACCACGACCAATTGGAGCAATTTCAACCGCCGCACCGTCACCTCGAGCGACGGCAACTTCTCTTTCCTCGATGACGGCTCCGAAAACAGTGAGTACGGCGACTCGCGTTATTACCGGCTCTTCCAACTGCCTTGAGCTGGCACAAGCTGGAATCAAGGATTCCTTGTCCGTTGCCACGCTGGAGAGAAATCGCTCCCACGATTTTCATCGAAATATCAAACCGCCGCTGTTACGAAATTTCACTGCCTGGCCGTGTGTCGCCCCAGGTGATCCGGGAACGGGGCCGCACCAACGGGAGGATTTCAGTGGCCTTCGCTTCAACAACTGACGCTGCGACCGAGTGGGCGGATGCGCCCGCCCGCCCGCGACATCCTTTCACGCCTTTCCCTCGCTCGGCAATCGAACAAAGCCTCGTGGCCCGATTCGAAGAAGCCGCCCAATGTTTCGCCGACCGTCTGGCCGTCGTGACACCAAGCGTGAGTTGGACCTACAACCAGCTGGATGCCCGCGCGAACGCGATCGCAAACGCTTTGGTCGAGCGCAGTGGCTCGGGGTCCGAGCCAGTGTGTTTGCTGATGGATCAAGGCGCACCGCTCATTGTCGCGACGTTGGGAGTGCTCAAGGCGGGTAAGTTTTATGTGCCGTTGGACCCCAATCACAATCCGGAGCACTCGCGTGCCCTGCTCAATTTTGTCGGCAGCCGGACGGTGATCACTCAGGCACAACACGTGCCGGCGGCGGCTCAACTCGGCCTTTCGCCAAACAATTTGCTGCGCGTGGAAGAGTGGCTTGCGCGACAGGATGCGAAAAGGCTCACGCTGCCGATTCAGCCGCACGACCCCGCGTACGTGTTTTTCACTTCCGGCACGACCGGCCATCCCAAAGGAGTGTTGGACAATCATCGCAACGTGCTGCACAACACAATGCGTTACACCAACGCGCTCCACATCCGACCGGATGATCGCCTCACCCTGATTCAGGCCGCGACATTCAGCGGCACGGTTTCCACCCTGTTCAGCGCCTTGCTCAACGGCGCATGCCTCTTGCCCTTCGATGTGCGGGTCGAGGGCTTCGTCCGGCTCGCGGAGTGGATGAAGACCGCCGGCGCGACGGTTTATCATTCCGTGCCTTCGATTTTTCGCGAGGTGGCGACTGCAGGCGGGAGTTTTCCCAGTGTGCGTCTGGTGCGTCTGGAAGGCGACCGGGCCGCGCGGGCAGACTGGGAGTTGTTTTGCCGCGTGTTTCCCGTGGGCAGCTCCCTCGCAAACGGCCTCGGCACCACGGAGACAGGTTTGTGCCGGCAATTCTTCGCGGATCATCAATCGCAACTCACCGGCGCCACGCTGCCCATTGGCTATCCACTTCCCGACTTCGAAGTGCAGGTAAGGCGCGAAAACGGCGAGCCAGCGCAACCGGGCGAGATCGGTGAACTCACTGTGGCGAGCGAATTTCTGGCCGTGGGTTATTGGCGCAACGAGGAATTGTCCCGTGCGCGCTTCCGCCCCGACCCCAACGCCCCGCAGCGCCGCGTTTATCACACCGGCGACCTGGGACGCATGGCGACCAATGGCTGTGTGGAATACCTCGGCCGCCAAAATTTTGAAGAGAAGATCAACGGTCAATGGGTTGATTGCGCCGCTTTGGAGGAAACTTTGCGCGCGGTGGCGGGCGTCCGCGAGGTCGCTGTCATTACGCGCCCGGATCCTGGTGGAACGATTCGATTGGTCGCGTTCATCGTCGCCCAAGGCGGTGCAACCGTATCCGCCGAACATCTGCGCAAACGGCTGGCCGAAGAAATGCCGGCCCAGCCCACACCTTCCGCTTTTATTCAACTCCCGGCGCTGCCGCTCAATGAGCACAGAAAAGTGGATCGTGCCGCCTTGCGAGAATTTCCCTGGCCGGCCAATGCTCACGACACACCCATCGTGGCCCCACAAACCGAACTCGAGCGTCAGGTGGCCACCGTGTGGGAGGAAATCCTAAATGTTCGCCCCGTTGGCGTAACCGACAATTTCTTCGCCTTGGGTGGAGAGTCGCTGCTGGCCGCCCGCCTCGCCGCCCGGTTGGAAAAACAATTGGGCTGCCGGGTGTCACCCTCAGCCTTTCTGAAAACCCCGACGATCGAACAATTCCTCAGTTGCCTCGATCCAGAACCGGGCGAATCGTGAGGACAGTTTCCGGGTCAGCGGACGTGACCTTGTTTGCTCAAAACTTCCAAAGCCCGCACCGTTGCGGCGTGACGGTTCTCGAAGCCAAGCTTCTCAAAAATTCGCGCCAGATGAACCTTCACCGTGTTTTCCGCACAGCCGAGGATGGTCGCAATGTCGGCATTCGCCTTGCCCTGCGCGACCCACAGTAAAACTTCTGCTTCGCGCGGAGTGAGACCGAGGGATGCAAGCGGTTTGGCCGAGCTGAAATCCGGCGTCAGCTCGACGTTCTCCAAGATGGCCTGCTCGTTCTCCACGCGCCGACGCAACCGGGTGTTGATGGCCGACAATACATCCTCTGCGCTCGCTGGCTTGCTGAGGTAATCGTCCGCGCCCAGGTTCATGCCGATGCGCAAATCCTTTTTGTCGCCCTTGGCAGTGAGAAAGATAAAAGGGGTTGAAACCGTGGCGCTGTCCAAGCGCAACGCTTCCAGCACGCCGTAACCATCCAGATCGGGCATGGAAACATCGCAGAGGATCACGTCAGGCAGTTCGCGTTTGGCGATCTCCACGCCGATACGGCCATTCGCCGCGGCGAGCGGCTGGAAGCCTTCCATCTCCAGCATGAGCACGAGGTTATCCAGCGTCTCGGCTTCGTCTTCGATCACGAGGATTTTTTTCATAGGCTTGAATCGGAATCTGCAATGTCTTTGAAGAGGGGCAATGAAACAGTAAACGTCGTCCCTTCACCCTCGACGCTTTGAAATCGGATTTCACCGCCGTGCAACTTCACGCAGCGGCCCACAATCAGCAGGCCCAGCCCCGTGCCAGGAATCTGGCGCACGTTGCTGCCGCGATGGAACGCTTGGAACAGCTGCTTCTGATCCGCGACGGGAATGCCGCAGCCGTGATCGGCGATCTCGCAGACAACAGATTCGGCTTTGCGCTGCACGCGAAACTGCACCGGCTGCCCGGGCGATGAATACTTTACGGCATTGGACAACAAGTTGGTGAAGATGTGGCGCAAGATGCTTTCGTCGCCACTGGCCTGCTCGGGCGCGCCGTCCAGTTCGAGTTGAATCGGGCAGCGGTTGTTCGTCGCGGATTCGATCTCGTCGCACAAGCGCCGGCACAGCGAGCGAAACTCCAGCGGTGCGGGATGAAACGTGACGCGGTCTGTTTCCAGCCGGCCTAACACCAGAACTTCCTCCATCATGCCCGACATGCGCCGGACGGATTTGTTGATGGTCTGCAGCAACTGCTCGCGCTTCTCCGGGGCGAGCCGGTCGTGATAACGATGCAAGTTGTCCACCGAAGACATGATGATTTCCAGCGGCGTGCGGAACTCGTGCGAGACGAGGGAAACGAAATTGCTTTTGAGTTCGCTCAGTTCCTTTTCCTTCGCGAGCAGATGCAAAGCTTCCTCGCGCGCTTCGGCCAGACTGCGATTAGCTTCGCTCAGCTCGGCGGTGCGCAATGTGACCCGCTGCTCCAGATCTTCGTTGAGCTTGCGCAACTCCGCGTCGCGTGACGCCACGCGCCCAGCCATCTCGTTGAACGATTCGGCCAACGCGCCGAGTTCGTCGCTCCGGCTTACGGCCGCGCGGGCGGAGATGTCACCGCTGCTCATCTGCTTCGTGGCGCGGGATAGTTCGGCGAGCGGACGGGAAATCTGCCGCCGCAAAATCGCCGCCAGAAACGCGAGCACGAGCGCCAGCGAAACCAAGCCCGACCACAAAACCCATTGCGCAGATTGGAAGGCCTGCCGTTGCAGCAGCTCGCGCGGCATCGTTGTCAGAAAGAACCATTCCGGTCCAGCCAGTCGCGCGACGGAGAAATAGCAACCGCTGTTCTTGTCGTAGTCGGAAAAACTCCGCTCTGCGCGCGCTGCCACCGCATGGAAAAGACTCGCGAGATCCGGCTCGCCGCAGTTCTGCATTTGCAACAGCCCTTTGCTCGCGAGAATTTCTTTGAGCTTGGTCGGGTGGGCGATGATGCGTCCGTCCGCGCGAAAGATCACGTGCCGCGCGCCGGGCAGGTCGCTGTGTGTGATCTCGTCCATCATGCGGTTCACGTATTTGTCGTGGCCGATCGAACCAAGGAAGCGGCCATCCTTGAGGATTGGCAGATAGGCGGAGACGATGGGCACTTTCGTCGTCGGCTCTTCGATCACCCCGGTCCAACCGAAACGATCCGTGGCTTTCGTGGCGGGCACCGCGAGAGCGAACCACTCCAGGTTTGTCGCGTTGTAATCCGCCGGCGTATCCCAAACCCAGTTCGGAATGCGCGGATCAAAGCCGATGTTTAGCCAGCCGGGCAGCACGAAATAAACGCTCGGGAATTCATCCACCCAGCCCGGCAACAATTCGTCGCAGATATTTTGCGCCCGCAGAATTTCGGTTTTCATTTCGGCGGTGAACGCAACGTCCTTGTGCGCCCACATCGTCGAATACCTGCGACCATCGAGGAAGTTCGTGCGACTGCGCCACGAACCGTCCGGAAAAAGCGCGAACCGCTCGCTCCACTGGCCTTCGATGTTTCGCGGCAGCGGGCTTTCCATGCGCTTGAGGAATTGTCCGCGAACAAGGGTGAGGTTGACTTCGACCTGCTTGAAGCTGATCTCCTCGCGCCGTGTGCGCTCGCGCACGTAGGTTTCGAGATGCTTCAGATCCCGCTGCTTCGCGCTGTCGAAAACAATTCCGTACGTCACGGCCGTGGCCACGGCAATGACGAGCGCCGCGCCGAGCGCGACGTGAAAAAGAATGCGTTGCGGAATCGTCATTCGTTCAGAGGATTCGATTCAACTCCGCCGAATCCCCTGACGCCCTGATTGCTAGCTTGCCGAACAACGGCAGCGTGACCGTGAAAGTCGTGCCCTTGCCCTCGGCGCTCTCGCATAGAATTTCGCCGCCATGCAACTCAACGCAGCGGCGCACGATTACCAAGCCGAGGCCCGTGCCGGAAACCTGCCGCACGTTGCTGCCGCGATGAAACGCCTGGAACAAACGCTTCTGATCCGCCGCCGGAATACCGTACCCACGATCAATGATGCGCAGAATCGCTTTGCTGCCTTTCCGCGCGGCGGCCAGTGTGACGGCGCTTCCTTCCGGCGAATACTTCACCGCATTCGAAAGCAGGTTGCTGAGGATGTGTCGCAGCAGATTCTCATCGCCGAACGCGTTGCGGAGCGCGCCCTTCAATTCCAGTTCGACCGGGCAGCGCTTTCCCGTCGCGGTTTGAATCTCATCGCCCACGCGGCGGCAGCAGGATTCGAGATCGAACTTCACCGGCTTGAATTCGGTTTTATCGGATTCCACGCGCCCGAGCACGAGCACTTCCTCCATCATGCCGGACATGCGGCGGACGGATTTGTTGATCGTGTTCAGCAATTGCTCGCGCTTCGCCGCCGCGAGCCGGTCGTGGTAGCGCTGCAAGTTGTCCGTCGAGGACATGATGATTTCCAGCGGCGTGCGGAACTCGTGCGAGACGAGCGAAACGAAATCGCTTTTCAGCTGGCTCAACTCGCGTTCCTTTGCCAGCGCGTTTTGCAGTTCGGCTTCGGCGCGCTTTTGTTCGGTCACGTCGAGTCCGAAGGTGATCAGGTGCGGCTTGTGGTTGATCTCAATGACCTGACCCGATAGATGCATCGTGTAGATTTTGCCGTGGCGATCGATCGTCTGGCATTCGAAATTGCGCACGACGAGGTTGCGCCGGAGCAGGTTGAAAAATCGCTGCCGCTCGTCGAGATCGACCCACAGCTTCAGTTCCTTGGAGTCGTGGCCGATCAATTCCTTGCGCGTCCAGCCGGTCACCTCCACAAACGCATCGTTCACCTCGACAAATTTGGCGTCAGCCAGCCGGGCAATCGTCATCAACACGGGGCTCGTGTTGAACGCGGCGCCAAAGCGCGCCTGGCTCTCGCGCAGCTGCCGTTCGCTTTCGAGCAACTTCGCCTCGGCTTCCTTCCGCGCGGTGATGTCCACGCCTGCGGTGAGATAGTACGTCGCGCCGTCGCTTTCCACGCGATGCGAGGAGAGCAAGATGGTAAGAATTTTGCCGTCGCCGGTGCGCAAGCGGGTTTCGTAACCCAACACGTGGCCGTGTGCTTCCATCTGCCGTCGGTATTCGAGAAGTTTTTCCGGCTCGACCCAAAAGTTGAGTTCAAACGGCGTTTTACCGATCACCTGCGCGCGTGTCTTGCCGAACTTTTGGAGAAACGTGTCGTTCACTTCGACCAACACGCCGTCCGCCACACGCACCACGCTTTGCATCGCCGGGCTGTTGTGAAAAGCCAATTGCAACAAGCCCGGCGCCACCGCGGCCGGCGCGGCAACCGGACCGGGCGCAGGCGCGGAAGGCGATTTGCGTTTGGCGCGGGTCATGGCGGCAGAATAGCAATCGCCACCGTGTCGTGAAGCGGATTCGGGTCGGATAATACCAAAGCATTATCGCGAGGGCGCGGCCGGAGGTGTAACTGGTTTGCAGACAGAAAACGGCGCGTGGGAACGACGCACAACGAAAGGGAACAAGATGAAAACCGGGACAAAGCAAAACAAGCAAGCGGCAGCGACGGATCTACCGGCCTGGTCCGATTGCGATGCCTTTTGCATTCATGATTATGCCGGTACCGGCAAACAGCCCTGCGGCTGGCGCGGGCTCTTTGCCCAGGCCCGGAATGATCCCACTGGCGCGAAAGTGCTCTGCCCGCGCTGCGGCTGCGCCACGCTGTTCCCAATTCCGCCGGGCCGGGCGAACTCGTAGCCGCTCAAACCAGGCTTGGCAGTAGCACGGAAGTTCTATTTCGGCCTGCCGCTGACCAAGCTAGAACCATTATATGCAAAGCGACCTTTTGACCGCGAACATGAGTGTCCCGCAGCTGTGCGGAAAAAATTCGTTGCCGCTCGAAGCCGACCTCTCGACGCGGCGAACGGAGATGCGAACCATTGTTCGCCGTATGACGCCGGGTCTTGTTCGCCAGACAATTTTTCGTCCAGTGCTACTTTATTATGCCATTCCGGCAGCTGGCGTTGGCGTGATGGGAGTCGCCGCGTGGCTCGGCAGCAACAAACTCGCCGCCTACGGACTGATGATCGTTTTGGGCGGCTGCGCCTTGGGCGGTCTGGCGGCGGACGAGGATTGATCCAGCAGCCAATCAAAAAAACAGAAAGTGATGCGAACGACTGAAACCAAACAACCTCACATCGTGGTGCTCGGCGCCGGCTTCGGCGGGCTGACGTTTTGCCAGTCTTTCGATCATCCGACGGCGCGCGTCACGCTCGTGGATCGCCAGAACCATCACCTGTTTCAGCCGTTGCTCTATCAAGTCGCCGCCGCCGGCCTCTCCGCGCCGGAGATCGCGCAACCGATTCGCTCCATTCTTGCGCCGAAATCCAACGTCACCGTGCTGCTCAACGAAGCCGTGGGCGTGGAACTAGCCGAGCGCCGTGTGCAATTGAAGGACGGCACGCTCGACTATGACTATCTCGTGGTCGCGCTCGGTGGTGCGACGAGTTACTTCGGTCATCCCGAATGGGAGAAGTTCGCGCCGGGCCTCAAGTCGCTCGACGACGCGATGAACATCCGGCAGAAAATCCTGCTCGCGTTCGAGCGTGCCGAAAACACGACCGATCCTGAAGAACAGGCGCGCTTGATGACCATCGTCGTGGTCGGAGGCGGGCCGACGGGTGTGGAACTGGCCGGCGCGTTTGCCGAACTCGCGCGGCATGTGCTTAAGCCGGACTTCCGCCGCATCAACACCACCCGCACTCGCGTGGTGCTGATTGAGGGCCACGATCGGCTGTTGTCGCATCTGCCACCGGCGCTCTCGGCCAGCGCGGCGCAGCAGTTGACCGAACTTGGCGTTGAAGTGCGTACCAGCAGCCGCGTGCAAAACATCCGCGAAGGTTGCGTCGAACTGATGCCGCGCGCGGGCGAGACGGCAGGCGAAGTGATCCAGGCGGAGAATATCATCTGGGCTGCTGGCGTGTCCGCGAGTTCACTCACGGCCAGTCTCGGCGTGGATCGCGACAAGGCCGGTCGCGTAAAAGTAAATACCGACCTCAGCGTGCCCGGGCATCCGGAAGTCTTCGCTATCGGCGACCTCGCACTGGTCATGGACAAACACGGCCAGCCTGTGCCCGGCATTTGCCCGGCTGCCATGCAGATGGGCAAACACGTCGCGCATGTGATCCGTCGCGAACTGGAATCGGAAGTTCCCCCCGCCCGCGCGCCATTCAAGTATTTCGACAAAGGCACGATGGCGACCATCGGCCGCTCCGCCGCCGTCGCGAAGATTGGCCGGCTGCAATTTTCCGGCTTACTCGCCTGGCTGGCGTGGTTGTTCGTCCATCTGCTGTTCCTCATCGGCTTTCGCAACAAAGCCGCCGTACTGCTGCAATGGACCTATTCCTATTTCACCTACAAACGCGGCGCGCGCATCGTGACGCGGGCGCGGCCCATTCAAACGGCGTCGACCCGACCGTTGGAAGTTCTGTCCCCCACCAATCCGCAACGCACCTAGACCATGAACGAACCCGCTTTGAACTCCACCGCCAGTGCAACGCTCGTCGTGGGTCCAAATGATCTCGCCAGCGCGCTGCCGTTGACCGACCAGGATGCCTTTCCTCCCGTCCTGGCCACGGCGCGAATGGTCGCGCTCATGGAAATTGCCAGCGCCCGGTTGCTGCGTCCGCATCTGGCCGACGGTGAACTTTCCGTCGGCGTCAACGTAGAAGTCGCTCACACAGCACCGACGCCGCCCGGTGCGTCAGTGACCGCCACCGCGCACTACCTCGGGCGCGACGGCAAGCTCTTCGTTTTCGAAGTAATCGCCAAAGATCCCGGCGGTGAGATCGGTCGCGCCCGGCACAAACGCGCCATCGTGAGCACGGAACGTTTGCAGAACAATGCCCTGCGACGCGTCACCGCCGCTACCTGACTTCCTCAAAAACCGCGCACGCCCCGTTGATTGGCATCAATCGCGGAGCGTTTTCGTTTACCGGCCAGCGCTCAAGACATTCCGCCTGTAATCACACAGCCACTCCGAAACGGTTTCGGAAGCGGAGCGCGATCAGGAGTCTGAACGCGAGGACGAATGTAATTCCCAAGCGCTATTTCGCGAACGCGTGAACGCGCGTAGAA
The DNA here is from genome assembly GCA_964456685.1 of uncultured Bifidobacteriaceae bacterium. Classification (GTDB taxonomy): domain Bacteria; phylum Verrucomicrobiota; class Verrucomicrobiia; order Limisphaerales; family JADLHS01; genus CAYWCK01. Next base: position 37,547 of record CAYWCK010000005.1, read on the forward strand.
CAACCCGCGAACATTACGAACCAACGAACGAGACAAATTTATGAAAATGATTTTGATTGAAGACTGGTATGCACCGGAATTTCGCGTAGCCCTCAACCCGGCCAAATGCCCGGCGAATGTGAACCGCCGCCGTGTGAGCCTGACGCCGCTCTTTCGCCCGAACCACACCGCTTGTCGCCACGAATCTCTTCCGTCGGTGCGGCGCCGCAGCCGCTTCGCCGCGCTGCAACCGGCGTAATGCCGAAGCGCTATTTCCGCAAAATCAAACCCGCGATAGAACTCATACCATGCAAACACAACCACTGAATCGAATCGCTGAAACCTTCGCCGCGACCCCGCGGTCGCAAAAGCAATCGCCGTTTCTCCGGCTCGCCGCGCACCGGCAGCAGCGGCCCATCCGGCTCGCGTTGCCGCTCCGGCGTCGCGAGTCATGCCAGACCCGACGCGCCATGCTCGCCGCGCTCCGCGACGCCGAGTTCGAAGATTGGATGAACAGCGGCGGCGATTATCTCGACTCAATGCACCAGCCCGTTTCTTAAACTCGCTGACTACTCACTACTCTCAACTCCCTACCCACTCAATCTATGCTCGACCTCGCTCTCAAAATGCTCCTCGGCG
>CAYWCK010000006.1:0-36557 GCA_964456685.1 uncultured Bifidobacteriaceae bacterium
GATGCTCACGGCCGCGCGACCCTGCTCGACCACGGTCAATCGCGTGGCGGGTTTGCCTTCGGGTTTGAGTGAGTTTTGCCATGGCGTCTGCGCCTGCGCGTTCGCGATCAGCAGCAAACCAGCGACGGTGATTCTTAAGAGTTGCATTGTGGAGTCGGAAAAAAATTCAGCCGGCTTCAACCCGGCTGGATGCTGGGAAAATAAATCCAGAGGTGGCCAAGGTTGTCGTTCTCACCAAAATAAATCTGGCCATCGCGGCCAACCGCCGCATCGCCGAACGCGTATCCGTAACGCCGGCGTTCGAGCACCGAGACGGCGACGCCAATGTTTGCGACCTCGGATTTGCGCGGATCGACGCAAAACATCTTGGACATCTCCGTGCCGCAGAAGCCGAACACGCGACCGTCATGCGTCGCCGCCATCGGGCCAACCGGCGCGAGCATCGTGCGACCGAGCGACGAACTGAAGCCGCGCGCTTCATCGAACGAAAACAAATTGCCGTTCCCGTCCGCCGTGTAGAGCAGACCGCTGCGTTGATCCCGCGCCCAAGTCAGCGGGAATTGTTTCCAATCTCCGGCGGGCAGTTCCACCGCGCGACGGGAAAGTTTTTGCGACGCGACATCGAAGCGCCACAGGTGATTCGCCCCATCCTGGCCAAAGACGCCGCCTTGGGAGCCGACGGCAATGCGTCCGCTGCCTGGAACTTCATCGCGCAGCTCCACTTTGCCATGCTCCGCGTCCACGGTGAACAGATGCCGCGACGTGATGCCGACCACCGACGCCTTGTTCGCGTCCGCCACGGCGTGGAGGATTTTCTCGCCGCTGGTCTTGCCCCATTCGTCGAGCGACGGCCGGCCGAAGCCCCATTCCTGAATCAGGTCGAACGGCAAGCCCTGGAACGAAGTCGCGATCACGCGTCCACCGTCCGGCCCGTTCACGCAACTGACGACTTTCGATTTGGTGCAACAAACCGCCGCGCAGTGATCGGCCTTCGCGACCGTGCCGCGATCGAAAACAATTCCCGTGACGCCGTGGAAAATGCCGACAAACAAATGCACCGCGCGTCCGCTCGTGCCGCCGTAAACCATGCCATCGCCCGCGGTGTCGAGCGCGGTGATGAGGCTTTCGTCCGCCGGAATGGGAATCGTGGCGCCGGGGAAGCACGTGGGAAACGCGGCCATCGTGCCTTGTTTCATGAACGTGCCGTGCACGATCTCGTCGATCAGCGCCTGCGCCTGCGGCGACTTCATGTCGTATTTCTGTTTCGGCTTCTCGCTCATAAAACTCCTCAGCCCCAAACTCGGATGGGCAAATGTGCGTTGCGTTTGCGTCGCGAAGCCGGGAGTTGCACCTGGAAAATTCCCACCGGTCGCGTGCCGACCACGCCGAAAAACAAGTTGCCATTGTGATCCACCGCGCCGCGCGAGACGTATTGAGCCGGGTGCGTCGGGTGTTGAAGGATCGCGACCTCCTCGCGCTGCGACGTTTTCGGATTCAAGCGCCACACCACGCCCTCGCGCTCGTGTTTGTTCCCGGTCATCGGATTGCGCTGCGCATCGCGCCAGCGCGACGCGACGTAATACAACTGGCCATCGCCGCCAAAAGTCAGGCCGCCGCAGTGATCCGTGAACGTGTCCGTGGGAAAAGTCGGATCGCGATCCTGAGTCGCCGGGCCGAGGTCTTCGACGCGCGGCCAGTCGCCCTCGTTCGGCCAGATGCGCATCAGGCGCGGCTGCGCAATCCACGTGACGGCGAAAACACTTTCGCGATCCGGCGCGGGCGCGACGTCGTAGAACACGCTGTGCCAGCCGGTCTGAAATTGCGGATTGTGCGGCAGCACGAACGGCGAGCGTTCCAGGCGATCCGTCTCGGGATCGTAGCGCACGAGATGGCCGTAATCGTCCGTGGTCCAAACGCGATGCTTGCGGTCGAGGAACAGCGTTTGGGAATTGATCGAGCCGATGCGGCCGAGGTCGCGGCGCGTGCGCGTCTTCGTGTCGTAGATGATGAAGTGATCGCGCGGGTAACTCAGCGAGTAGAGCCGATGCCGTTCCTCGTCGTGCAGCAAACAGCGGCAGCCTTCCTTCGGGATCATCGTGTCCCACCAGAGGACTTTGTCGGCCTTGGTGTCGTAGGCCACGAGCGCGCTGCCGCGAAAACAGCGCTTCGGATCGTGCCAGGAAAGCCATGGCGAGTACGCCGGTTGATCAATCGGCGGACCGGACAAATGCGTGGCCATGTAGAGCACGCCATCCGCCATCGAGGGCGCGAAGCTGTAATGGATTTTGCATTGCGTCGCGCGGCCGGAATCGCCTGGGTCATCCACCATTTCGTCGAGCGAGAACAAGTAATCGAGCGTATCGGCGTGCTCGTTGTAACGCGCGAGCTTCACCACGCCGCCGGGAACGCTCTCCGCACAAGCCGCGGCGTAGATGCGACCGTCCGGACCGGTGGACAAAGACCAACACGTGTCGGCGTCCGGATGGCCGGTGAACGGATACCAGCGCGTCGGGTAACCGCGCGCGCTGGTTGCAACTGATTTTGCCGCGGCGGGCTTGGCCGAGGTTGCCGCTGGCGACGCCAGCATCGCCAACGCGGCGCCGGCACTGCTTTTAAGAAATTCGCGACGTTTCATGGTATTCGTGTGAGCCAAAGTTAATGCTTTAAGACACCCGAGGCGACCGAACGATGATGCGTGCCGCAGTGGGACAGGCGTCTTGCCTGTCCGGTGAGTTTCGCGATTGCGCCGCACGGTCGGACAGGCGGGACGCCTGTCCCACTACCGAGCCGCGAGCTTCGCAAAAAGCCGGGCAACACAATTCACTTGGGCTTTTCAAATTATCTTTCCTGGAGCCTCGATCATGCGAATCGTTGTGCGCGCGGCTGCAAGCTACACGCGCAAGTATTTCGCCACCGCCTGCGCGCGCGATTGCACGTGCAGCTTCTGGTAAATGTGTTCGATGTGCGTGTGCACCGTGCTGTAACTGATGCGCATCAACTGCGCCGTTTCCTTGTAGCTGTAACCTTTCGCGAGGTAATCCAGTACGTCGCGCTCGCGCGGTGAAAGCTGCTTCGTCTCATCCGCCGCCGGCGCGCCCTTGAACGATTGCACCACCTTGCGCGCGATGTTGCTCGTCATCGGCGCGCCACCGGCGTAAACGTCTTTCACCGCCGCCAACAATTCCGCCGCGCGCACCGGCTTGAGCAAATAACCCGACGCGCCGGCGGCCAGCGAATCAAAGATCGTGTCCGTGTCCTCGTGCACCGTGAGCATCAGGATTTGCGTGGCGGGCAACAATTCGGCCAGACGCCGGACGCATTGCACGCCGTCCATGCCGGGAAGGTTGATGTCCATCAAAACGACTTGCGGCGCGAGCTTCGGCAAATCGCGCAACGCATCCTCGGCGCTGGCGAAGCCGCCGACGAAGCGGCACTCCGCCGCGCGTTCGAGAATGCCGATCATGCTCGCGCGCAACGGAGCGTCGTCTTCGACGATGGCGATGGTGATGGGCATGCGTTCTATGACTGACATTGCCCGCAGCCTAGCGAAAGCGCGGAAGCGCGGGCCATCGGCAATTCTGTGGATGAACTTGTTGAAGCGCCTGATTTGTGAACTTGGAAGTGGGACAGGCGTCTCGCCTGTCCGGTAAACGTGGCACATTTGCGAGCGCCAGTGGACAGGCGAGACGCCTGTCCCACTAAGCATTTGCTGCGCGATAGCTTTGAAAAATTCACTTTGGCGATTTCTAAACTTGGTTTTCCGCGAGCGCGAACGGCGCGACAAGTGTGATGCGCGTTCCTTGTCCCGGTTCACTGCGTTGCTCAAAGCGTCCACCGATCTCGGCCATGCGTTGACGCAGATTGGCCAGCCCATCTTCGCCCGGTGCGCTGCTGTCGTTGGATTGAAAGCCGCGCCCGTTGTCCTCAATCACGAGCGTCAGTTCGTCAGCGGCGAGCGATAACCGCACCCACGCCTCGGTGGCGCCGGCGTGTTTGACGACGTTGTGGAGTGCCTCCTTGAACGCGAGATAAAGATGATGGCGGACATTGGAAGGCAGCGGCGTGTTCGGAAGTTCGATCGGCACATCGAGCCGGCAACTGATTCCCGCCGTGCGCAGGAATTCCGGAGCGTACGCGCACAGATGCGCGGCGAAGCGATCGAGGCTGTCGTTCCGCGGGTTCACCGCCCAGACGATTTCATCCAACGACCGCGTCACGGTGCGAGCGGTGCGGAAAATTTGATCAATGTGCTCGCGCGCCTGCGCGGGTTTGGCGAGATCGGTTTGCGCGAGTTCGCTCAGCGTCGCGATGTGGCTCAAGTTCGCGCCGAGGTCGTCGTGTAAATCCTTCGCGATGCGCGCGCGGTCCTTTTGCACAGCGGTTTCTTGTTCGAGCATTTGCAGGCGGCGGCGCAAGCGACGGAACGAAGCGTAGCGCACGACGGCGGTGACGAGCACGATCACGCCCGCGAGCGCCGCAACGCGAAACCACCACGTCTGCCAGAAGAACGGCAGCACGACAAAACTCAGCGATGCGCCTTGCTCGTTCCATATGCCGGAGTTGTCACAGGCGGTGACTTGGAAACGGTATTCGCCCGCCGGCAGCAGCGGGTAGAGCGCTTTGCGTTCGAGGCCGGCTTCGGTCCATTGATTTTCCAAGCCTTCGAGACGATAGCGGAAGCGGACGCTTTCCGGCTCGCTCAAGCTCAATCCGGTGTAATGAAATTCGAGGCGGCGGCTTCCGGGAGCAATGCGGAGTGGCGCGGGGACATCGGAGCGGTGTTCATCGTCGCCCGTCCATTGAATGCGTTGATGCGGCGCGATGCCGTCCACGACCATGCGCTCGAAGCGCACGGCCGGGGGCAGGGAATTCGTCCAAGCTTGCGCCGGATTGACCATCACGATGCCGTGATCGGTGGAGAAATGCAGCCGGCCATCGCGAGTTTTGACCGCCGCATGAAACCCACGCATGCACTGTTCCGACGGCGCGCCGTCGGATTGGTTGAGAATCATTGGATGGACAAAACTCGATTTGCCCTCAGCGATCTTCTTCAGCTCCGATTTGCTGACCCGCAGAATGCCGCGGAACGTTCCGAGCCAGAGCTGCCCCGAATCATCTTCGAGAATTTGCACGACCGTGTCGTTGATGAGGCCGTTGCGGCTGGTAATCATCGCGAGGCGTCCGTTCTCGTAACGGCCGAGTCCGCCGCCTTCCGTGCCGATCCAGAGCACGCCATCCGCGTCGCGATGCAGCGCGAGCACGAAAACATTTCCCGGCAATTCGATCCGCGCCTCCGGGACGAGCGCGCCCTCGCGCACCACGAGCACGCCTTTGCCGTACGTCCCGACGAGCAACGAACCATCGGGCGTTTGCAGCAAGGCGTTGATCGCCGCGCCGGGTTGGGCGTTCGTGAGGGCGTGAAAAATCCCGTCGCGCAGCAAACGAAGCTGGCCGTTCTGTGTGCCGATCCACAAGCCGTTCGTGGGATCTTCCCAGAGCGCGCGGATGCGATCCTCGCGCAACCACGAACGAAATTCCGTGGCGTAAGCGGACGCAAGCGAGTTGCTCTGCCATTGGAACAACGCCGGCCCGGCGCCCCACCAAACGCTGTCATCGCGGGTGTTGACCACCGCGCTGACATAGGGAAATCCCTGCACCGGCGGCTCGCGCAAAAACGGATCCACCACGCCGTTCCGGACGCGAAATATTCCGCGACTGCTCGTGCCGACCCAGAGCGATCCATCGGAACTTTCCGCCAGCGAACGCGGCAGTGCTTCCACCTCATCGCGCATGATACGCAGCACGGAAACTTTGCGATTGCGCAGCCGCGTCAACCCGCGCGCACGCGAGCCGACCCAGATATTCTGTTCGCGATCCGGGCAGACGGAGATGGAGGAATCGAGATCGGCGATGGCAGTTTGCCAACGCGCCCCCTCCTCGTCGCGCGCCAGGGAGACCGACCCGCCGTTGCCCAGCGCGGCCCAAATATTTCCTTCCGTCTCCTCGGCGAGATTGAGCACGCCGTTGGCTGGCAAACCATCGGCGCGACCGAATTGCTGCCAGTTTGTGCCGGACTTTTTCCAGATGAAACCGCGCGCGAGACCGGCCCAGAGATTTCGCTGGCGGTCTAGCAGCAAGCAGACGGGCGGCGCGTTGGAAACCCACGGAGGTTTGGGCACATTCGCAAACGCCGTACCGGTCCACTCGAGCAACCCTTGATAGAACATCGACGCCCAAACGCCGCCGCCGGGTTTCGCCGCCAACGCGCGCACGCGGCGATCTTCGAGCCCTTCGGCCTTACCCAGCGTGGTGAATTTTCCATCGCGCCCACGACTCAAGCCCGTCACCGTGCCGACCCAAAGATTTCCGTCGGAGTCTTCCGCGAGCGAGGTGACTTCGTTTCCAGCGAGACCTTTCTCGATGTTCCAGATGGTGAAGCGACCATCCTGCAAACGGCACAGGCCCAAGCCGGTGCCGATCCACAACGCGCCGGCGCGATCTTCAAAGAGGCAAGTCACCTGCAAACTTGGCAGGCCATCGCGCAAGCCGAACACCGTGAAGTGCAATCCGTCGAAACGAGCGAGCCCGTCGCTCGTCGCGAGCCAGAGATAACCATCGCGCGTTTGGAGGATGGCATTGACGGAGTTGTGCGGGAGACCGTCGGATACCTGCCAGTTGCGGGCGACAAATTGCGCTGCGGCATCGCGCGTATCCGCCGGCAGGGCAGCCCGGCTGGACGACAGCGACACGAGAATGAGCAGGAAAATCCCGAGCAGACTGGGGGGCGCGACAGTTCGGGCCGGCGCCGGATGTTTCCGATTCGGTCGCGGTCGCCGCGCGAGGCGGATATGATGGATCGGCCACATGCTTGCTGGCCGAGCATGCCGTGAGCATGCACCTGTCTCAATGAGATTAGCGCGCGGCGCAACGGAGATGCGAATCAGCAGAATTGCCGATTGGCTAGGTTCGAGCAGCACTTAGCCTGAGCCGGATGAAGAATCGGTATTCGGCACTCTCGGCGGCGCGTCGGTTCTGCCGGGCGCAGCGGGACGCAATGATTCAACGCAAGACAACACGTGTATTGGCAGCCGGCCTCGGCGCATTGGTGCTAATTGCTCACGTCGCGAGCACGCAGGCCGCCACCATTGCCCGCTGGGATTTCAACAGCTCTCCGCCAGATACGGACGTCGCTACCGGCTCCCTCGTTCCCAGCATTGGTTCGGGCGCGGCGCAATTGGTCGGTGGCGTCACGGCCAGCTTTACCGCACCGAACGGTTCTTCGGACACCAACCTGACGGATAACAGCAACTGGCGGATTACCACCTGGCCGGCGCAGGGAACGCAGAACAAGAGCAACGGCGTCCAGTTCAGGGTCAACACGGCGGGCTTTCGCAACCTCTCGCTCAAATGGGATCTCCGGACCAGCAACACGGCCAGCAAGTACACGCGACTCCAGTATTCGACGAACGGTTCTGACTTCCTCGACTACCAGATCATCGTCATGCCGTTCGAAACGTGGATGAATGGCCAGACGGCCAGTTTCGTGGGCGTGCCGGGTGTGGACGACAATCCGCGTTTCGCGGTGCGCTTCGTGACCGAGTTCGAAAGCACGGCCACCGGCGGCGGCACGGCGGGATACGTTCCGTGCAACTCGACCAACAACTACGGCAGCGCCGGCACGTTGCGCTTCGACATGGTGACGTTCACGGGCCAGTCGGTGCTGACGGGTTTCACGGTGATGACGTGCAACATTCTTGGCAACGGCGCGACCAATTGGACGCTCGCCTCCGCGAACCTCGAAGCGCTCGGGCGTGAGTTGAACTACGTCAAGCCGGACATCGTGGGCTTTCAGGAAATCCCCGAAACGTTCTATCCCCAGTGGACGAACTTCATCAACGCGTGGCTGCCGGGCTACCAAGTAGTCATTGGCCAGCAGCGGCTGGATGGCGGCGAGCGCAGCGGCGTTGCGAGCCGGTTCGGTATCCGGCGGTCCAACTCCTGGCTTGCGCGCACCGACTTGACCGCCTTCGGCTACGCCGGGGTTTTCACACGGGACTTGTTTGAGGCGGAAATCGTAATGCCCGGTTTTCCGCAGCCGTTTCACTTTTTCACGACGCATTTGAAGGCGCACCCGGACCAAGACAGTGCCGAGCGGCGCGGGGCGGAATCTCGCTGCGTTTCCAACTTCTTCGCGAATGCCTACCTCACCACCAACGCGCTGCATCCCTACTTGTTGGTCGGCGACATGAACGAAGACATTGAGCGCCCGCGGACTTACGAACAGGGCGCGATCCAAAACCTCACCAGCGCGGCCACGGGTCTCCGGCTCACCAAACCGCGCAACCCCGTCACGAACGACGAGCGTACCTGGTCCATCCAAAATGCCAGCCTCACCATTCGGTTCGATTACGTTCTGCCGGGCGAGATTCTCTTTTCCAACATCACGTCGAGTCAGGTGTTCCGTTCCGACAAGGTCATCCCCGCCGTGCCGCCTTTGCTGGCGGGTGACAGCGCCACCGCCGCCGATCATTGTCCCGTGCTGATGACGTTTCGGAATCCGTATGGACATCCCTTTCGGATTGGACCAATCGTGATGACGAATCAATCTGCCTTGTTGAGCTGGGACAGCACTCCCGGGGGAAGGTACCGCATCGAAAGCACGACGAACTTCCTTCAATGGTCGGCAATCTTCAGCAACATCGTCGCGGTGGACTGGCAATCCTCGGTTGCGATCGGACTCACCAGCGCCCGTCAATTTCTCCGGGTGGCCCGCGAGGATTGATCTCCACCCAACTGGCCAGCGCCGCCTGCTCGTGCCCGGCGAGATGTACGTGCGAACTGGAGGGGAGTGAAAAACGGTTTGCGTCCGGAAACCACCAGAGTGGCGCGCTGCCACTGAGACCAGCCCGCAGCCTTCACTCCGCTGGCATCGAAGCTCACAATCCGCTACCATGCGCGTGAAATGCATTGCCGGATCATTCCCGCATCAAAACCTGCGAACGCCAGGGATTCCGATTGAAGCGCCTTCGTTTTTATTATCTTGGCGCGATGGCGGCGGTCATCGGGGCCGGGCTTTGGTGGCGTTCGACCGGCAACCCGGTTTCTCCATTCTGGCACAAGTATGGCGGTGATGCTCTCTGGGCGCTGCTGATGTTCCTGGGATTCCGCTGCGTGCTGATTCGGGCCTCAGTCCTGCGGGTGACGTTTTTTTCGTTGGCGTTTTGTTTCGCGGTGGAATTCTCCCAAATCTATCACGCACCTTGGATCGATGCGATCCGCAGCACCCGCCTCGGCGCTCTGGCGCTCGGTGCGACCTTTAATGCGCCGGACTTGATTGCGTACGCCTTCGGTGTCGCGCTTGGTGTCGTGATTGAATCAACACGACTACGCCGCTCCGAATGACGACGACCGGCGGTTGGCGGCAATGCACGGATAACACCGCATCTTTTCAGGGGGAAAAGGTGGTGGTAGGTGATGGATTCGAACCATCGAAGGCGTAAGCCAGCAGATTTACAGTCTGCCCCCGTTGGCCACTTGGGTAACCTACCACGAAGGGGTGCAGATTAAGCCAAAGCGCTTTCGCGTTGTCAATCCGCAGGCTTTCACGCCGTCGACAATTCTCCATTCTGCCGCATGCGCGCCAACTCCGCCGTGAACCCCTCGCGGAAGGTCGGGTGCTGGCAGTTGAAGCCGAGTTCTTGCCGGAGGCGCAGGTTGGAGACGCGCTTATTGGTGGCGCCGCGTTTGCGATTCGCTTCCGCCGCCGTGGCCGCCGAAGCCGGCCCGGGGCGGTTCAATTTTGTCGCGAGCCAGGCAAAGAGATCGCGTTGCATCACGGGTTCGTGGTCCACCACGTTGTAAACGGAACCGATGGGTGCGCGCTCGAGGGATGTGACAATGGCCCGGACTAAATCCTCAAGGTGGATCATGTTCAGGTAGCGCGAGCCATCTCCATCCAGCCGGGCTTCACCGCGAACGAATTGCTTCAGCCAATAGCCGCGGCCCGGTCCGTAGATGCCGGCCAGCCGCAGGATCACGGCGGGGAAGTTCGATCGTTCGTATGCGCGCAGTAACAGGTTTTCGGTTTCGACTAGAACTTTTGACGTCTCAGCGGCGGGCGTAACCGGATCGGTTTCGACCACGAGGGAGCCGTCATCCTGGCCGTAAACGCCGGTGCTGCTGGTGTAAATGAATTTCTGGGGCGGCGCGGCCCGCAGCCATTCAATCAGGTTGGTGTTGCCGACCGCGTACAACTGGCGATAGTCCGCGACCGTGCCGCCGCCAGTCGCCGCGCAGTTGACGACCCAGTCAAAATTACCCGGCAAGGCGGTCAAAGTTTCAGGTTTGGTGATGTCGGCGGAGAGCGGTTCAATTTGTGCGCGTTGGAGTTCTTGGGCGGCGCTTGCGGTTCGGCGCAGGCCAAACACTTTGTGCCCTTGCCGGGCCAGCTCCTGGCCCAGCGGAAGGCCCACATAACCGCAACCAACGATCAAAACTCGTTTGCTCACCACCCAGAGTTAGCGCGAAGCCGCCGGGACGCAAAGAGGTTTTGTTTCAACCGCCGGCGCTGGTAACTTGCGGGCGTGCCTGATTCGCCGGTCATCCAGAATGAGTCCGCGCAGGTGGAGTCGCTCCACCTGCCGGAGCTGCTGGCGCCGGCGGGCGATTGGGAGTGCGCCAAGGCGGCCGTCGAGAACGGCGCCGACGCGATCTATTTCGGCCTCGAAAAGTTCAACGCCCGGATGCGGGCGAACAATTTCACCGTCGCCGATCTGCCGCGACTGATGGAATTCCTGCATCGCCGCGGGGTGAAGGGTTACGTGACCTTTAACACCTTGGTGTTCCAAAACGAGTTGGCGGACGCCGAGGAATACTTGCGTTCCATCATCATCGCCGGGGTGGATGCCGCCATCGTGCAGGACGTCGGGGTGGCGCGCTTGATCCGCGCTTTTTCGCCGGACTTTCCGATTCATGCCTCGACGCAGATGACCATCACCAGCGCCACGGGCGTGGCGTTCGCGCGGGAATTGGGTTGCAACCTGGTGGTGCTGGCGCGCGAGTGTTCGCTCGCGGAGATTGAAAAGATTGCTTCGGCGGGGCAAGCGGCCGCGCAGGGCCAGATCTCGGTCGCCGGGGCGGCTCGCGAGGACGCTCCCGTCATGCCGCTGCCCTTGGAAATTTTTGTTCACGGCGCGTTGTGCGTGGCTTATTCGGGGCAGTGTCTCACCAGCGAGTCGCTGGGCGGACGCTCGGCGAATCGCGGCGAATGTGCGCAAGCCTGCCGGATGCCCTACGAGTTGATCAACGATGGAAAATCCATTCCGCTGGGTGACCGCAAGTATTTATTGAGTCCGCAAGACCTGGTGGGTTTGGAGATTTTGCCGGAAATCATTCGCAGCGGCGTGGCGTCGCTGAAAATTGAAGGCCGGCTCAAGACGCCGGAATACGTGGCGAACATCACCCGGGTCTATCGTGCTGCGCTGGATCAATTCGCGGGTCCGCCTCGCCGGGATGCGGAGCAAATGCCGGCCGGATCACCGCTTGCGGTTGAAAGCCGCTATGCCGTCGAGATGGCCTTCTCCCGCGGACTCCACACCGGCTGGCTGGGCGGCATCAACAATCAGCAGCTGGTGCATGCGCGGTTTGGGAAGAAGCGGGGCGTGTTTCTCGGCGAAGTGAAGCGCGTTTTGCGCGATGCCGTGCTGATTCAACTCGCCGGCCCGCTCAAGCCCGGCGATGGCGTGGTCTTCGACGCCGGTCGTCCGGAGGACAAAGAAGAAGGCGGACGCGTTTACGAGATCCGGGCCGCAAAGTTTGAAAGCGGTAGTGCGGAACTTCGCTTCGGCTATGGCGATGTTGATTTTTCGCGCGTCAACGTCGGCGACAAATTGTGGAAGACCGATGATCCGGAGCTGAACCGGCGGTTGCGTCAGACCTTTGCGGGCGACGCACCGAAGTTTCGGCGCGCAATAGCTTTGGAAATTCACGGCCGTGCCGGCAGGCCGCTCACGCTCCTCGCCCGGGATGACGATGGCCACGTAACGAAGCTCGAGTCCGCGGTAATGCTCGCGCCCGCGGAGAAGCAGCCGTTGACGACGGAGCGCTTGCGCGAGCAATTGGGCCGACTGGGCGGGACGCCTTTCAAACTGGGCGAACTCAGGAACGAACTGGCCGGCGCCGTAATGCTGCCGGTGAGCGAGTTGAACCGCTTGCGCCGCGAAGTCGCGGCCGAATTGGAGCGGCAACGCGCGCAGCCGAAGCGCTGGATCATTTCGGAACAACGGCCCACCTTCCGGGCGCTGGACGCTGCTGCCTCCCAGGAATGCAAATCGCAGGTGGTGACGCCGAGCTTGATCGTGCTCGTCCGCAACCTCGCGCAACTCGAAGGCGCTTTGCAGGCCGGAGTGACGACAGCCTATTGCGACTTCGAGAATCCAAAGAAGTATCGCGAGGCCGTGGTGATGTTTCACACGGCGCGCGGTTGTAACGCGTCACCCGTCTCCAACCACTCCGCCCCTTCCATTTGGGTGGCGCCGCCGCGTATTTTCAAAATGGGCGAGGAGTGGACGCTTGATCAGGTCCGTTCCTGCAACGCGGATGGCTATCTCGTGCGCAACTACGATCACTTGAAGTTTTTCGCCCATGACCGGCGCATCGGCGATTTTTCGTTGAACATCGCGAACCGGGTCGCGGCGGATTATTTCAAAAACCAGTTTGGCCTGGAGCGCGTGACGGCAAGTTACGATTTGAATTTCGAGCAGCTCGAGGCCTTGCTGCGCGCCGCGCCGCCCGAGTGGTTTGAGATCACGATTCACCAGCACATGCCAATGTTTCACATGGAGCACTGCGTGTTCTGCGCGTTCCTGTCGAGCGGGAAGGATTATCGCGATTGCGGCCGGCCCTGCGACAGGCACGACGTGAAGCTGCGTGATCGCGTGGGCATGGAGCATCCGCTCAAAGCCGATGTCGGCTGTCGTAATACCGTGTTTAACGCGCTGGCGCAGACGGGCGCGGAATATGTCGAGCGGATGCTCGCCCTGGGCGTTCGCAATTTCCGGATCGAGTTTGTGAATGAATCACCGGAAGAGGTCGCGCGCACCATCGCGAAGTATCGCCAGCTCCTGCGTGGGGAAATTTCCGGCACTCAACTGTGGCGCGAGTTGAAGCTCTATAATCAACTTGGCGTCACGCGTGGACAAATGGGTCGTTGAAGACAGGCCTGCGCCGGTTGGTCCGAGAATTGGCTTCCGATCGCGCGTATTCAGTCTGCTGGGAAACAGCTGCTTCTGCAAAGGCTGCGCAGGTGATTGTTGGCTTGTGCAACTTTTGCGCGCTTGGTGTGAGATTCTTCCGATTTTTCAGCCTTTTTTCGGTTGGCATCTTCCTTGCATGTGATTGACCTATCGGCTGATGGCGCTGGCACATGCGCCCGCAGAGTTCGAGCAAACACAACCAAGAAACAGTGGAGACCACATGAAAAGAATCAGTCAGTTATTGGCAGTCGCGGGCATTGCTTCCGCGTTGCTGGTCAGCGCAGGCAATCTTCTGGCCCAGCAGGATAATCCGCCGGCGGGTGGCGAAGGCGATCGCGGCCGTGGCCGTCGGGGTGGCCCGGGCGGCGGCAACTTCGATCCCGCGCAAATGCAGCAACGCATGATGGAACGCGTCAAGGAGCAGCTGGAAGTCACCAAGGATGACGAATGGTCCGCGATTCAACCGCTGGTCCAAAAAGTCTTTGATGCGCGTCGCGACACGATGGCCAACAGTTTCGGACGCGGTTTTGGCCGCGGCCCACGCCCGGGCGGAGACAACAATAACGGCGGTGGCGATCAGAATCGTCGTCCCAGCTTCTTCGGTGAGCCCAGCGCGGAAGCGCAGGCGCTTGACAAAGCGATCGAATCCAAAGCGTCCAAGAAAGATCTCGAAGCCGCGCTGGCAAAATTCCGCGCCGCCAAGAAAGAAAAGGAAGCCAAACTCAAGGACGCTCAGGAAGGATTGCGCAAAGTGCTCTCCACGCGTCAGGAAGCCATCGCCGTTGCCAACGGCTGGCTGGATTGATGACTGACTCCCAGCCGACCCGAACCGCACGTTGCCCATGAGTACCACCCAAACCAGTGCCGCGCCGACGAACGAATTGTTGGAGAGGATGGTTGCCGCCCGGCAGCTGTCCGCCAGCGACGCCCGTTCGCTCACGCGGCAGGGCAATGCTGCGGTTCGGTCGGAGGAGGAAGTTTTGCGCTGGCTGGCAGGTGAATATGGGTTGGCGTTTACGACCCTCGATGACGTCGAGCCGGACAAGGAAGTCCTCTCGCTGTTTCCCGCGCGCATTTTGCTGAAAAACGAGTTGCTGCCGTTGCGCCGCACGAATGGCACGGTGGAAATCGCCACCAGCAAACTTTTCGCAACGCAGGGGCTCGATACGTTGCGCTCGATGACCGGGCTGCGCCTGAAACCCGTGTTGGCGCCGAGCGAGGCGATTCAGCGCGAGATGAAGAAGCGCCTGGGCGTCGGCGCGGACACCATCGGTACGCTGGAAGAGGAAAAGCCGTTCGAGGTCGTGGACGAGGACAAGCTGGAGGATACCGACCTCGACAGCGCCGCTGAAGATGCCTCGATCATCAAGTTCGTCAATCAGGTGCTCCGCGACGCGATCGAGTTGCGCGCCTCGGACATCCACCTCGAACCGTTCGAAGATGAATTTCGCATCCGCTACCGCATTGATGGCGTGTTGCAGGACGTGCCGGTGCCGCCGCAGTTGAAACGCTTCCAACCGGCCATCGTTTCGCGCGTCAAGATTCTCAGCCACCTCAACATCGCCGAAAAGCGTCTGCCGCAGGATGGTCGCATCAAGATCCGCGTGGATGATGCCGAGGTGGACATCCGCGTTTCGGTCATTCCCATGCTCCATGGCGAGGCGGTGGTGATGCGCCTTCTCCGTCAGAACGCCACTTTGCGCGGCATGGGCGAGCTTGGCATGGACACGCGCGAATACAAATGCTTCAAGCACGTCCTCGAGCTGCCCCATGGCATCATTCTCGTCACCGGCCCGACCGGCAGCGGCAAGACCTCCACGCTCTACACGGCGCTAAACGAGATCAATGACTCGGTTCGCAAAATCATCACCATTGAAGATCCGGTCGAGTATCAGCTCAAGGGCGTAAACCAGATTCAAGTTTCCGAGAAAGCCGGCCTCACGTTTGCACGCGGGCTGCGTTCGATTTTGCGTCACGATCCGGATGTGATTCTCGTCGGCGAAATCCGCGACAAGGAGACCGCCCAGATCGCGGTGCAGGCATCGCTCACGGGGCATCTGGTGTTTTCCACCTTGCACACGAATGACGCTCCCGGCGCGGTCACCCGTCTCGTGGACATGGGCGTCGAACCATATTTGGTCGCCTCGTCGCTGGAAGCCGTCCTCGCCCAACGACTGGTCCGGACGCTTTGCCGGCATTGCAAGCAGGTGGACGATTCACCCACCACCAAAGCGATCAAGGCGCAACTCGGCATTCCGCCGGAGACCACGCTTTACCAATCGGTCGGCTGTCGCGAATGTCGCAACACGGGTTTTCATGGTCGCCGCGCCGTCTTTGAATGGATGGATTCCGACAACGAAATCCGCCAGCTCTGTCTGCGCAACGGCTCGACGGATCAAATCCGTGACGCTGCCCGCCGGGCCGGCATGAAGACGCTCGCCGAAGACGGCTGGCGTTTGGTGCGACTGGGCGTGACCACGGTGGATGAAGTCCTGAGCGTGACGACCGCGAAGGAAATTTCCATGGCCATGGACAAGACGGAAGCGGAACTCGGCGAAGCCGCCCCGCACAGTATCGCGTTGAAGCGTCCCTGATTTTTGCGCCATGCCCACCTTCACCTACAAAGCACTCGGGGCCGATGGCAAGATTGCGGAAGGCCAGATTGAAGCCGGTGGGCGCGCCGAGGCATTCCGTCAAATCGAAAGCCAGAGCCTTCGTCCCATCAGTCTGAAAGAAGGCGCGAACGGCAAGAGCAAGTCCACCGGGGCGAAGGCAGCCGGCGGGGGCAACAGTGCGGCGGAAACTGCGGCCGCGCCCGGCGAGACAGCCACCAAGTTCTCCCTGGGCTCGGGAAAAATTACCGCCCGCGTGCTGGAGAATTTCACCCGATTGCTCTCCAGCCTGCTCGCCGCGGGCGTGCCGTTGAGCCGCGCCCTCGTCATTCTCCAGAGGGAGGCCGCAAATCCGACCGCCAAGGCCAAGTGGAAGGAGATTCACGATCATGTTGTCGACGGCATGTCGCTCGCCGATGCGATGGCGAAATCGCCGGATACTTTTCCGCGGGTATATGTGGCGATGGTGGAGGCGGGCGAAACCGGCGGTTTCCTCGATGTGGTGCTGAGTCAGATCGCCGATTTCCAGGCCCGCGAGAAGGAGATGCGGGGCAAGGTGATGACCGCATTGCTCTATCCGGCCATTCTGCTCTGCCTCGCCATCGGGGTGCTGATTTTCCTGCTCACGTTTTTCATTCCCAAATTCCAAACGTTGTTCTCCGGTTTCGGCGCGAAGCTGCCGCTGTTGACGCAGATCATCGTCGGCGCGAGCGAGGTTGTTCGCGGTTACGGTTTGCTCGTCGCGATCGTCATCGTGGTGGCTGGATTTCTGGGGCGTGCCTGGGTGTTGTCACCGGTAGGCCGCCGTACGTGGGAGGGATTGATTTTAAAGACGCCGGTCATTGGCAATCTCGTCGCCCAATTCGCCATGGCCCGCTTTTGTCGCATGCTCGGCACGTTGCTGGGTGCGGGTGTGCCGTTGATCAACAGCCTGAATGTCGCCCGTCGTTCCATCGGCAATCAAATTCTTGTGGATGCGGTTTCCAACTCGATTGATCTCGTGAAAGAAGGCAAGGCGCTGGGCGTCAGCCTGGCCGAATGCCGCACGCTTTTTCCCGGCTCGGTGCTGGAAATGATCTCGGTGGCTGAGGAAAGCGGCAAGCTCGACGCCGAACTCGTGCGGCTGGCGAACGTCACCGAGGGGGATCTTGACCGCCAGCTGAAGACCGCCGTCGCGCTGGCCGAACCGTTGATGTTGTTTTTCATCGCGGCATTCATTGGCACCATTTTCATCGGCATGGTCATTCCCATCTTCACCTTGCAGGACTACATCAAGTGAACCCCGCGATTCTTAAAACATGAAAATCAAAACTCAAAATGCGATTGACGAAGCTCGAATGACGAACGGGCCAGCGTCCGCCCTGAAGTCGTCATGCGTCCGGCGTCCGGCCTCCTCGCGCCGCGGCGGTTTCACGTTGATCGAACTGCTGTTGGTGCTTGTGATCCTGGGCATCCTGGCGGCGATTGTCGTGCCGAAGTTCGCCGGCCGTGGTGAAGACGCCCGCCGCGCCGCCGCCAAGACCCAGATCGAAGCCTTCAGCACTGCCCTCAAAATGTTCGAGGTGGACAACGGTTACTTTCCGCGTGGCAAGGACGGCTTGATGTCGCTGCTCAAAGCGCCGAGCGAAGCGCCCAGCTGGAAAGGCCCATACCTCGATGACAAGGGCGGCTTGCCGAATGATCCGTGGGGCCGGCCGTATCTTTATGAATGCCCGGGCAAACACAACGCCAGCGGCTACGACATCAGTTCCGCGGGCTTCGACGGCCGGGAGAACACCGAGGACGACATCACCAATTGGCAGGCAGGCAAATAGAAGTGACGCACTCAGCAACCATCATTCGCGCTCGTGGCCGTCGGCAGTACCGCCGGGCCGCGGCCGCGTTTACGCTGGTTGAGCTGATCCTCGTGATGGCGCTGCTCGCCATTGTACTGGCGATTTCCGCGCCTTCGCTGGCGCGGTTTTTCAAAGGCCGCAGTCTCGACAACGAAGCCCGTCGCTTCATGGCCTTGACGCGGGCCGCGCAGAGCCGCGCGGTTTCCGAAGGCGTGCCGATGGTTTTGTGGCTGGAAACCAAATCACGCGCGTACGGTTTGAATGCGGACAAGTCCTTCGTCGAGGAAGACCCGAAGGCGGAACAATTCACTGCCGACGCCTCGTTGGAGATGGAAGTGCGGCACTCCTCCGAAGCGGCGGCCGCTTCGCAGGTGGTTGAGTTTCGCAATGAGAAGCTGGATACCGGGACGCTGTACACGCTGCGCTTTAACCCGGACGGATTTGTCAGTGCCAGCAGCCCGGAAGCGGTGGTTTTCCGGCAGCCAGATAATGGCGAGGTGTGGGTCGCGCAGAGCCGCAATCGGTTGAACTATGAGATTCAAGCCAGCCAACCGGTCGCGCGCCGCTAAGGGGTCACGCGCCGGCTTCACGCTGGCGGAAGTGCTCGCGGCGCTGTTGTTCATGGCCATCGTGATTCCGGTGGCGGTGCAGGGGCTCCACGTCGCCAGTCGGGCGGGGACGGTGGCGGAACGGAAGGCCATTGGCGCGCGACTGGCCGAGAACAAATTGAACGAGTTGATTGTGACCGGGCAATGGCAGTCCAGCGCCCAGAAGGGCACGGTGCAGGACGGCTATAGCACGTATAGCTGGCAGATGCAGACCGAACCATGGGTCGAAGATGCGACGATGCGGCTGGTGACGGTGCACGTGACCGTGCCGGTGCAGGGGCAGGATTACGATGTGCAGGTCAGCACGTTGGTGGATGCGACGCAATGAATGGCGAAAGTCAAATGACGCGGACCGAAAGCAATCCGATGGGCGAAAGCCAAATCGGAAACGGCGTCGTGTCACCTTCCCGCCGCGAGTGTCATGCCGGCTTCGTCCAACTGCAACGCGGGTTTACGATGCTCGAACTTCTGCTCGCCATCCTTGTATTTTCCATTGTGCTGGGCGCGTTGCACGCGGTGTTTTTTAGCGCCTTCAAGCTGCGGAATAAAACTTCTGACGCCATCGAACGCTCGTTGCCGTTGCAGCAGGCGCTTGCGGTCATCAAGCGTGACCTGGCCAATATTGTTCCGCCCGGCGGCACGCTTTCCGGCGCGCTCCAAAGCACACCCACCGTTTCGGCGACCACTGGCAGCGCCAGCGGCACCGGGCTGGGTAGCGGCACCTCCGGTTCACCGAATCGCGGCAGCGGTCCTCAATTTTACACCGCCGTCGGAATCGTGGACGACACGGCGCCCTGGGGCGACATCGAGCGCGTTTCGTATTTTCTCACCGCGTCCACGAACGCCACGCCCGGGCAGGATTTGTATCGCTCGGTCACGCGTAATCTGTTGCCCGCGCTTCAAGATCAGACCACGGACCAGTTTTTATTGGCCGGCGTGGACACGATCACCTTCCGTTACTTCAACGGCACGAGCTGGCAGGACACGTGGGATTCGACCACGGTGGATTCCGCAACGGGGCTGACCAACAACCTCCCGACGGCCATCAAGCTGGAACTCCAATTGCATAACGAAAACAACTCCCTCGTTGCGCTTGCGCCGGTGGAGCTGTTTGTGCCGGTCATGGTGCTGGCGCGAACCAATGTGACGGCCACAATCGAATGAAAATCAGCCCGCCATCGCCAAAGCGACGCGAGAACGGATCCTTGTTGATCATCGTTCTATGGATCGCTTTTGGGTTGGTGGCGCTGACGCTTTACTTCGCGCACTCGATGAGCCAGGAATTGCGCGCGAGCGACAATCGTGTCGCCGCGCTCGAAGCCAATCAGGCCATTGACGGCGCGGCGCGATACTTGAGCAACATCCTTGCGACGGTGGCTTATCCCGGTTACATGCCGGCGCCGACGGATTTCGCGTGCGAAGCGGTGCCGGTGGGCGACGCCACTTTCTGGCTGATCGGTCGGGACACGAACGATTGGGAAGTCAGTCTCGAGCAGCCGTTCTATGGCCTGGTGGACGAAGCGGCGAAGATCAATCTGAACGCGCCCTGGCTCACGGCTGATATGATTCAGTATCTCCCCGGCATGACGACGCAGATCGCCGCCGCGATCATTGACTGGCGTGATGCCAACACCAGCATTTCCACCGACGGCGCGGAGGACGAAACGTATTCCAAGCTCACCCAGCCGTACAAAGCCAAGAACGCGCCGTTTGAGTCGGTGGAGGAACTGCGGCTCGTGGCCGGCGTGACGACGGAAATTCTGTACGGCGAGGATGCAAATCTAAATGGCATCCTCGACGCCAACGAGAACGATGCCGAGGATTCCGCGCCCTACGACAATCGCGATGGCCGGCTGGATCCGGGCTTGATGGAGTATTTCACGGTTTACAGCTACGAGCCGGCGGTCGGCACCAATATCAACAGCCCGAATGATCTCCGCGCATTGCTGGAAAGTTCCTTTGGTCAGAGCCGGGCGCGGGACATCTTCAATCAACTGCGCAATACCGGTGGCACGGGCGGCCAACCCGGCCCCGGCAACACCTATCCTTACGTCAGCAGCGTGCTGGAGCTCTACTTGCGCGGCGGCTTTTCGCAGGACGAATTTGCGCAGATCGCCGATTACCTGGCGCCGACCACAAACATTCTGGTCAATGTGAACACGGCCTCGCAGCCCGTATTGGAGTGCATCCCCGGCATTGGTGTGGATTACGCGGCGCAATTGATTTCATTTCGGGAAGCGAATCCTTCCAAGCTTTCGAGCGTGGCCTGGGTGGCGGAGGCGATCGGCGATGACACCCAGGCGCGCACCGCCGGGCTTTATCTGACCACACATAGTTATCAGTTTACGGCCGACATTGCCGCCGTCGGCCATCACCACCGCGGTTACCAACGCGTGCGGTTCGTTTTCGATACGAGCGAGGAACACCCGCTCATCGTGCGCCGGCAGGACCTGACCCATCTTGGCTGGGCGCTGGGCCGGGAAACGCGCACCACCGTTCTGGCCGCCGCCCGGGAGCAACCATGAAAACCGTCACCAACATTTCATTCAAGCGGTGGCAACCACTCCCCGCGCTCGCCGCTGAAGAACCCGTGTTGACGCCGGCATTCGCCGGACGAGCGATCACCCCAGCCCAAGAGATTGCGGGCGCGGGCAAACGGCGCGCAGTTGCGCCCGGCGCCGCCAGCCTGCGGAATACCGCGTCCACTTGCGTCTCCCCAACGATTTTGCCGCCGCCATGATTGACTTGAAGAACATAGACAAACTGTTTCAACGCCAGCCCGGCAGTTCGTTGCTGGGACTTTCGTTCGACGGCAGCCGGCTCGAAGGCGTGCTGGTGCATCGCACGAATGGCTCGGTGGAGATCAAGAAGTCCTTCTCCGCTTCGCTCTCGTTGGACCCGCTCACCGCGGAGGTGGAGCTGGCCGCCCGCGAGATTCGCAAACAGCTCGATGCCGAGCAGGTGCGCGAACGTTGGTGCGCCGTCTGCGTGCCGCTGAGCTGGGCGCTCACCCTCACCGTGAAGCTGCCGGAAATTCCGGAGGAAGCCGTGGCCGACTTCCTGCAGATCGAAGCCGAGCGCGGGCTGCCGTACGGACCGGAGGCGTTGATGCTGGCGCACTCGCGCTTCCGCACCGCGAACGGCGACCACTACGCGACCCTGGTGGGAATTCCGCGCGAACACGTTACGCGTCTCGAGGCCGTGCTGACGGGCGCGCAACTGCGGCCGGTGACATTTTCGCTTGGGCTCACCGCGTTGCAGCCGGCCGAGGCGGACGCGGCCGAAGGCGTGCTGGTTCTGCACCCCGGCGAGAGCACGGTGGGGATGCAGATTTCGTCAGGCGGCGGCGTGCCGATGTTGCGGACGCTCGATGGGGCGTTCGAGCAGGTCGGTCCGGAACGCGAACTCCAGGTGGAACACATCGCCCGCGAGATTCGCATCACGCTCGGCCAGTTGCAGCCGGAAGTGCGCGAGGTGCTGAAGCGCATCCGCGTTTTCGGCCGCAGTGAAGCGGCCCAGGAACTGGCGGAAGAAATGCGCGCCCGCGCCGATTCACTCGGGCTGAAGGTCGAGCACGTGCGCGAGCATGCGCTGGAGGAATGCGGGATCAAGCTTCTCGCTGGCATCCCGATTTCCGCCGCCTTGAGCGTCGCGGTGCGTCGTCTGGCCGGCCGCGAAGGGATGGAATTCCTGCCGCCAAAAATCAGTCAGTGGCAGCGGCTCACCGAACGTTACTCCTCCGGCAAGCTCGCTTATGCCGGCATGGGTGCGGGCGCGGTGGCGGCGATTGTGTTGCTCGCCTTCCTGGTTCAACAAATCATTTTCTGGCACTGGCAATCCAAATGGAACGGCATGGAGAAGCAAGTGCAGGAATTGACACAGATCCGCGACCAGATCCGCCGTTACCGGCCGTGGTACGACGAATCGGTGCGTTCCCTGACGATCCTCAAGCGGCTCACCGAGGCGTTTCCCGAGGACGGCGCGATCTCCGCCAAGACCATCGAACTGCGCGAGCCCGCGCGGGTGATTTGCTCGGGCACGGCGCGTAATCGCGACGCGCTCATCACCACGCTCGATCGCCTGCGCGCCGCGGCTGGCGTCTCCGATGTGCATATTGAAATGACCCGCGGCAACACGCCGCTGGAATTCACGTTTAATTTCCAGTGGGGAGGTGCGAATTGAACCTGACGCAACAACAACGGCTGCTGGCGATCATCGCCATCGCCATGGTGGCGCTCCTCATGGCGGACAAGCTCCTCATCACGCCGCTGACGCAAAATTGGAAGGACCGCGCGGCCCGCATCGCCCAGTTAAAGAAGGAAGTGGCCGAAGGCACGGACATTCTCAAGCGCGAGGCGGCCTGGCGGGAGCAATGGGAGCAGATGCGCACCAATACGTTTGCCTGGGAGGTCACGCAGACGAAACCAGCGAGCGCCAAACCCGAGGCCGAGAGCCAGATGCTCAAGGCGTTTGAACGGTGGTCGCGCAGCGGCGGTGTGCAGGTGAGTTCCATCCGGCCCCAGTGGAAAGACGCCGAAAATGAATATCGGACGCTCGAATGTCGCGCGGACGTCGCGGGCAGTCTTTCGGCCATCGCTCATTTCCTCTACCAGATCGAACGCGATTCGCTGGGAGTGAAAGTGGATTCGCTGGAATTGTCTGCGCGCGACAACGAAGGCGCGCAACTCGCATTGGTCGTGCAAGTCAGCGGCCTCATGCTCAATCCACCCAAACAAACGAAGTGATGAACATTTCGCCGAAACTTATTTTGTGCGACACTTTACGGGTGAGCACGATTTCTCCCCGCCGCGCCCTTGGACTCTTGGCCCTGGCCGCCTCGTTGGGGGGAAATCTGATCCAGGCGCAGCCGACCAATCCGCCGGCGGGCACGAATAATTCGTCGGTTGCCAAGGCGCCTGCCCCACCCGCGAAACCCAGCCCGGCCACCGCCGCCGCCGCGCCGCAAAAACAGGACGAGGCCGCGTTTCGCATCATTGGTGATCGAAATATTTTCAACGCCAACCGTTCGGGCGGCCGCGTGACCACGGCCAGCACGCGTCGGCCCGCGCGCATCGAAACGGTAACGCTGGTCGGCACGATGGCGTATGAACGGGGCGCATTTGCCTTCTTCGATGGCTCCAGTTCCGAATACAGCAAAGTTTTGCAGGCCAGCGGGGTCATTGCCGGCCATAAGCTCGTGGATGTGCTGGCAGATGGCGTCAAACTGGAAGCTGACGGCAAGCAATTTGAACTGCCGGTCGGCTCCCAATTGCGGCGCGAGGATGCCGGCGCCTGGCTGGTGGCCGAAGCCAGCAGTGGCGGCACTGGCAGCGGGAGCAATTACACGTCCGCCCGCACCGAAGAACGCAGTGGCGACGCGAGCAGCCGCAACGGCCGTTCGAGCCGGAGCGACTCCAGCCGCACGCGGCGCAGCGATTCCGGCAGCGACACCAGCGCGCGCCCGGCGACCCCCACACCCACACCAGCACCGGCAGCCACGCCGGCCGAACCTTCCGAAGCGGAAAAGAATGAAATCCTGAAACGGCTCAAAGAACGCCGGGAAAAGGAATGACCATGAAAACGATTATGACCAAAGCCCTCATTTGCCTCGCGGCCTTGTCCCTGTGGATCGCCGCGCGCGCGCAGGACAACACGCCGCCGGCGGAAACACCCCAGAACGGCGCCACGGAAAACAATACCGAGGAGCAGCAACAAGTCGTCGGCGAACTCCTGCAGGCCGTGGCCGATGCGCAGGCCGCGCTGGCGCAAGCCCAGTCGGCGCAAGGCACGAATGGCAAACCCACGGATCCCAAAGCGCCGCGGCCCATCCGTGGCCAGGGCGCCCGCGGTTCGGCTGGCAGTGGCAGCAACGTGGTTTCGCTCACCGCACTGGTGGCGAAGAACGGCGCGAGTGCGAGCGCCGGTTCGACCAACCTGCTGCGACTGAACTTCCGCAATGCGCCGTTGAGCCTGGTGCTGGAATACTTGAGCGAGGCGGCGGGCTTCACGATCAGTCCGAGTGCGAAGGTGGACCTCAAGGGCACGGTCACGGTGTGGTCCAATCAGCCGGTCACGCGCGACCAGGCCGTGGCGCTGCTGCACAAGGCGCTGGGGGAGCATAATTACGCTGCCACCGTCGAGGGCAACCTTCTCAACGTTTACGTGGTGGAC
Organism: uncultured Bifidobacteriaceae bacterium; assembly: GCA_964456685.1. GTDB lineage: Bacteria > Verrucomicrobiota > Verrucomicrobiia > Limisphaerales > JADLHS01 > CAYWCK01. Next base: position 24,480 of record CAYWCK010000006.1, read on the forward strand.
GCCTCCAACACGGAAATCTACGCGGGCGTGCCGAACAACGATTACACGAATGTCGCCGCCACGAAGGAACTCGTGACGCAGATCGTTTATGTCCACAACGTCGAGGCGAACCAGCTGATTTCCTCGCTGCAACCGCTGATGCCCAACGGGACCTCGATGAGTGCGAATCAGGGCGCCAATGCCATCGTGATCACCGACACCAAGGCCAACATCCGGCGCATGGTGCAACTGGTGAAGGCGTTGGATACGGCGAGCGTGAGCGCTTCCGGCGTGAAAGTATTTGCCCTGACCTACGCCGACGCCACGGCGCTGGCGCAAGTGGTGACGCAGTTGTTTCAACCGGACTCCAGCAGTCAGAACCGGTCGCGCGGCGGCTTTCCGTTCCCGGGCGGCTTTCCATTCGGCGGTGACCGCGGTGATCGTAATAGCAGCAGCGGCAGCACCTCCCAGCAGGGCCGCATGTCTTCCGCCAAAGTTGTCGCCGTGGCGGATGACCGGAGCAATTCGCTCGTCGTCAGCGCGTCGGATGAACAGATGGCGCTCGTGGAGCAGCTCGTGAGTCAGATGGATGTGAACGTGGATGATGTGACGGAACTGCGCGTGTTCCGTCTGCGTTACGCCGATCCGCAGGAAACAGCCGATCAATTGGCCAGTTTGTTTCCGGACTCGACCACGCAGCAGAACTCGAGCAGCCGCACGTCCCGCGGTTTTGGTTTCTTCGGTGGCTTCAACCGCGGCAGCAGCACGCCCACGACCACGACGAGCGCTGATTCCCGCAAAGTCCGCATGACGCGCGTGACCGCCGTGCCCGATCCCCGCACCGGCTCCGTGATTGTCAGCGCCGCCCGCGAATTGATGGGCCAGATTGCCAACATCGTCGAGGAACTGGATTCCGATCCGGCCAAGAAGAAGAAAATTTACGTGATCAAGGTGGAGAACCGCGACCCGCAGGAAATCGTGGAGGAAGTGCAGGCGGTCATTTCCGCCGACACCAGCGGCGGCAACACCAGCACCCGCAACACCACGCAACAAAGCGGTTCGCAATTGAGCACCCGGCAGCAAAACAACCTGCGCAACCAGAATACCGGCAGCGGCTTCAGCACCGGCTTTGGCACCAGTGGCAGCAGCCGGACGGGACGCTGATTTATCAAGGTCAAGGGATCTACGCATGAATATGAAATTCCAAAAGCAACTGAGCAATTTCGGACGACGCACCGGTGCGGCGCTCCTGGTTTTGGCCTTGGGCAGCTACGCGGCCTGGGCCCAGGTGCCCGGATTCGGGACCGGCAGCACGACCGCCAACCGTTCCGGTTCGCGGAGCAGCAGCACGACCACTTACCCCTCGAGCACGGACATCGGTCAGGCACGCATCACCTACGATCCGGAGACGCGCAGTCTTATCGTTGTGGCGGACGAGGACACCGCTTCGCACATCACCAACATGGTGCATCAACTGGACCGGCCGGCGCCGCAGGTGTTGATCAAATGCGTCTTCCTGGAAGTCACGTACAACAAGGGCTCGGACATCGGCGTGGAGGGCAAATACACCAAGACTTTTGGCCCGAACAACATTTACACCGGGATCGTGAACCACGCGTTCAGCAGTCTGCCGGGGCTGGCGGCAGTCGGTGCCGGCGGGGCCTATACGATTCTGGCGAGTGATTTTCAGGCGACCATCAACGCCATTGCCCAAGCGGGCAGGGTGGAGGTGCTCTCGCGTCCCTCCGTGCTCGCGCGCAACAATCAGCAGGCCACCATCACCGTCGGCCAACAGGTCCCGCTGATTACCGGCGTTACGTACGACAACTTCGGCAATCAACGCAACGCCATCACCTATCAGAACGTCGGCATCATCCTCCAGGTCACCCCGTTCATCACTTCGGACGGCATGGTGGAAATGGTTGTGGCGCCGCAAATATCCTCGGTGTCGGATTCCAGCGTGAATGTTTCCAGCGGCAGCAACAGTGTGGCCGCCCCGCTCATCAACATCCGCTCCGCGGACACGGTGGTGGTGACGCCGGACAGCCAGACCGTCGTCATCGGCGGTTTGATGTCCACGCGCAAAACCGACAGCACCACCAAGATTCCGTTGCTGGGCGACATTCCATTGCTGGGCGCCGCCTTCCGCCGCAAGGTCAAGACGGACGAAAAGACCGAGTTGCTCATTTTCCTCACCCCGACCATCGTGCGCGACCCGCGCGAGCTCGCGATGATGACGGACTCCGAGCGCGGGCGGCTGAAAAGCGGGGACAAATCGTTTTCCGAACAGGAGTTGAATCGTTATCTCGACAAGCTGCCGCCAGCCACCACCAAGCCACCAGCCAGTTCGTCCAAGAAACCTTGAGGAAAATGTGACACCCGGCGCGAGCATGAACTACACGGCATGAACCAGCGAGGCCGACTTGTTTACGGCGTGCTGCTCGCCGTGTGGGTGCTGATTCTCGGCTGGCAGGTCGCCGAACATGAGCGTGTCCGGCGCGTGGCGAAAGTGGCGTTGATCAACCGCGCCAAGGACATTTCCACCACGCTCGGGATCGTGTTGCGTTCGCAACGGCGCTTCGGAGTCATTTCCAAGGACCGTCTCGAGTCCGCGCTCAACGAACTGATCAATCGCGGGGAGTTCAAAGCGGTGGCCATGATGAATGCCACCGGTGAAGTCGTCGCCTCGGCTGGGATGGTGATTGATTTCGAAGTGAAAGGCCTCGTGCCGACGGGTGAACATTGGGGCGAGCGCAGCGTGACTTTGATGAACCTGGTAGACCTCGGCTCCACCTTGGCTTCCGAATTTGAAAGCACGAATCCGCCGATCGTGCTCCCGCCCCGGGACCGCTCGGCCACCAACCGGCCGCCGCCCCCGCCGCGCAACGAGGAGGAGCGCGGCCGATTCGAAGGCGAACGCGAGCCGCCGCCCGGACCGCCCCCCACGCTGATTTTCACGAATGCCGATGGCAGCACCAACTCGTCGCCCCCGCCGCCTCGCGGCCGCGGGCGCCGGGGCGGCGATGGCCGCATGCCTTTTGGCCGGCCGTTCTGGATGAGCGAAGAAGAATACCGGACGGCCATCGAGAAACAGGGCGTGCACAGCTTTGTGGTGGTGCTTTCCACCGGAGAAATGAAAGCGAGCGTGGCGCGCGATTTGTGGACCCGCCTGTTCATCAGCCTGCTGGCCACGGCTTCCGTAGTGGGCTTTGGCATCGCGTGGCGGAATCTGGCCCGCACCTCCGACCTGGAAGTCCGCCTGGTGCGCGCGGCCGAACTGAACACCCGGTTGAAGGAAATGAATTTTGCCGCCGCCGGGCTCGCGCATGAAACCAAGAACCCGCTCAACATCATCCGCGGACTGGCCCAGATGATCGCCAAGCAACCTGCGGCGGACGAGGAGGTGCGCCAGAAATCCCGCAGCATCGTGGACGAGGCGGACCGTGTGACCGGGCAGTTGAACGATTTCATCAATTTCTCCCGGCCGCGCGAAGTGCGCCGCGTGAACGTGCCCTTGAATTCAGCGGTGGCGGAAATCGTGCGCGCGCTCGGGCACGACCTCGAAGACAAGGCCATCAAGCTCACCGTGGCCGAACACCTTCCCGTCATCGAGGCCGATGAGCAACTGCTCCGGCAGGCGCTGTTCAACTTGCTGCTCAACGCCACGCAAGCCGTCGCCCGTGGCGGCGAGATCAACGTGACCGCGGCGCGCAACGGTTCGTTGGAAGCCACCTTGGAAATCCGCGACAACGGGCCCGGGGTGCCGCCGGAGAACCGCACCGACATCTTCAAGCCCTACTTCACCACCACGCAAAAAGGCACCGGCTTGGGCCTGGCTGTCGTGCAGCAAATCGTGCTGGCGCATGGCTGGGAAATCGACTGCGGCGCCAACGAACCGCACGGCGCGGTGTTCCGGATTTCCCACCTGAAGCTGGGGGCGTGAAGTTGTTGAAACCGTCGGAACTTTGGCCAGTGCAGCAATCGACCGCGCTTTGGGAAGCAAACCGGTTCCGCGCGTACACCCGGCAAAATCGGAAATTCAACGATCCCGTTTCAGGAGAAATTCTGCCAGCGCCTCCAGCGCCACAGCTTTGCCCTTGAACGTCTTCAGCGCGGCAAAGGCTTTGTTGGTGAGGTCGGTCGCAATTTTTCGCGATTTCTCCAGCCCGACGATGGCTGGGTAGGTGGCCTTTTGGGCTTTGGTGTCTTTACCCGCGGTCTTGCCCAACTTTTCGCTCGTCTGCGTGACGTCGAGGATGTCGTCAATGACCTGGAAGGCGAGGCCGACGTGATAGCCGAAATCGGTGAGCGCGCGGAGTTGGGCGGCGGAACAGTTCGCGCTCATGCCGCCCAGCCGCACGGAGCAGCAGAGCAGGGCGGAGGTCTTGCGCTCGTGGATGTACTTCAACTGCGCGGGGGAGGTTTTCTTGCCTTCGCCTTCGAGGTCCGCGACCTGCCCGGCGATGAGTTGCAGCGAACCGCTTGCTTTCGCGATTTCCAGGATCAAATCCTGATGCGAGTAACGCGGCCAGCCTTTGGCCTGCGCGGCGATTTCAAAGGCCTGCGTCAGCAACGCATCCCCGGCCAGCACGGCGATGCCCTCGCCGAAGACCTTGTGGTTGGTGAGCTTGCCGCGGCGGTAATCATCGTTGTCCATGGCCGGCAAATCGTCGTGCACGAGGGAGTAGGTGTGAATGCATTCGACGGCACAGGCCAGGGGCATGGCTTCCGGCTCGCGTCCGCCGCAAGCCTGCGCCGCCGCAAGCACCAGCGCCGGGCGCATCCGTTTGCCCCCGGCGAACAGCGAGTAGCGCACGGCCCGGTGGATGGTGGCCGGCTTGGTTTTTTCCGACGGCAGAAAGCGATCCAGCGCGGCGTTGACCGCCACGGTGCGGGTTTCGAGAAAGGCTGCGAGATCAAAAGGCGACGACATGCGCCGGAGTTGTAAGAAATGGTCTCCAGCAGGGCAAGTTTGAACCGAATTTTCCAGTTGCAACCCGGCGCCCACCGGCTATTTTAGCGCGCTCGAATTTTGGAAAAATACCGTGAACGCTGAACTTTGCCGCAAAGCCGTCGAGAAGGTTGGTAACCCCAACGTTCTCATCAACCTCGTCTCCCGCCGTGTGCGCCAGCTCAATATCGGCGGCGGCGGCATGGGCCGCCCGCTCCTGGCGGATGCCACCAATCTCGGCGCGGCGGACATCGCCCTGCGCGAAATCTTGGAAGACAAGATCGGTTGGGATCTGCCCGAGCCGACGGAAGTCGTCCGGCCCACGCCCAAGAAGCGCAGCAAAAAGCACTGAGGGCACAAACAGCTTGCTTGCACGCAGCCAGAGGGGCGACCCTCTGGCTGTTGGCTTTTATGGCGGACATCGTCACCAATTCCAAAGCCCGGCGCGATTACCACATCCTCGAAACCTTCGAGGCAGGCATCGTGTTGCATGGCACGGAGGTCAAAGCCTTGCGCGCCGGCAAGGGCCAGATTTCCGACGCCTTCGCCCGCGTGGAGGACAACGAAGTCTTCCTCTACAACGCACATATTGACGAGTATTCGCACGGCAACTTGAACAACCACCAGCCCAAGTCGCCGCGGAAACTGCTCCTCCACAAAGCCGAGATTCGGAAGCTCTTCGGGCTCGCTGCGGTTAAAGGCAATGCGCTCTTCCCGCTCTCGCTCTACTGGAAGAACGGCAAGGTGAAAGTCGCGCTCGGTGTCGGCAAAGGTAAACAGCAGTTCGACAAGCGTGAGGATTTGAAGCGGCGCGATTCGGATCGCGAACTGAAGCGCGCGCAGGCGCACAAACTGCGGTAGTCGCGCCGGCGGCCAGGCCACGGTGGGGCGCGGCTCCTGGCGAGGCGGCTCGCGAGTACGCTCGCCCCACCCACCTCCGAATTCACACTCCTTTCGCTTGCAAACGGCGCCGCCCCGGCTTTACTCGGAGCAATTCGCGACATGAAAACTCCTGCTCTTTCGTTCTGCGGCCTCCTCCTGCTCGCCAGCCTCGCACCGGCGGCGCAATTCAAGTTCGCCACGCAGACGCTCACTGTTCCCGACGGCTTCGAGGTCGAAATCGTCGCCGGCACTGATCTTGTGCCACGTCCTGTCTCTGGATCCTTCGATGAACTCGGCCGGCTTTATGTCACCGATTCCTCCGGCTCGAATGCCAAGCCCGCCGAGCAAACCAACAATCCCACGCACCGCGTGATGCGCCTGGAAGACACCGATGGCGACGGCAAGTTCGACAAGTCCGTCGTGTTCGCCGACAAGGTGATGTTTCCCGAAGGCTGCCTCTGGTACGACGGCTCGGTTTATGTCGCCGCGCCGCCGCACATCTGGAAGTTCACCGACACGAACAACGACGGCGTGGCGGACAAGCGGGAAATCTGGCACGACGGCCAGACGCTGACGGGTTGTGCGAACGATCTGCACGGGCCGTTTCTCGGGCCGGACGGCTGGATTTACTGGTGCAAAGGCGCGTTCGCCTCCCAGACCTACGAAGTGAACGGCAAACCGTGGACGAGCCGCGCTTCGCACATTTTCCGCGCGCGTCCGGATCACAGCCGGTTTGAACCGGTGATCACCGCCGGCAACGACAATCCCGTCGGCCTCACCTGGACGACGACGGGCGAACGAATTCTGTGCGGCACGTTTTTCGCCCCGCACGAACTGGGTCATCGCGACGGAATGATTCACGCGGTTTACGGCGGCGTCTGGGGCAAACCCAACGACGCGCTCGATGGCCACAAGCGCACCGGCGACCTGATGCCGGTGATGACCCACATGGGCGCCGCCGCGCCGTGCGCGGTGATCTGCTACAAGTCCTTGAATTTTGGTGGCGATTATCAAGGCAATGTCTTCTGCTGTCAGTTCAACCTGCACAAGGTTTCGCGGCATATTCTGTCGCCTCATTGGGGTTATGACCGGTTTGATTCCGACGCAACTTTCCGAACGCAAAACAGTGATTTCCTGGTTTCGGACAATCCCGACTTCCACCCGACTGATGTTATCGAAGACGCGGACGGAAGTCTTCTCGTACTCGACACTGGCGCTTGGTACAAGCTCTGTTGTCCAACCTCACAGTTGGCCAAACCGGATGTGCTGGGTGCGATCTATCGGATTCGCCGCAAAGGCTCACATCCCTCGGGAGATTTGCGGGGAAACAAGATTGCGTGGAATCGCGCCACACCGACGGAGTTGACCGAGTTTTTATCTGTGCAGCGTCCAGTCTTGGCCGAGCGCGCGATTGAGGAACTCGCAAAACGAGGCGAAGCGTCCGTGCCAGCGTTGGCAGAGGTTTTGAAGACCTCAAAGAATATGGATGCGCGGCTGAATGCGGTGTGGGCTCTCACGAGGATTGACCATGCGAGTGCCCGGCAGGCTGTTCATGCGGCGCTACCCAAAGATCGTACAGACGAGAGCCCTTATGATTGGGAGTCGCAATATGCAGCGCTCTATTCGATTGGGCTCTGGCGTGATGCCTCGGCCATTCGGCTTCCTGCCGGAGTGGATTCTTGGACTGAGGTCGCCTTCGGGCATTTATGGGGCATTGCAAACGTGTTTGCGCAACGGCTCGCAATCGAGGCCTTGGGAAGAATCGAGGCGGACTCTAATTTCAAAGTTCAGCGACTGCTATCGGTACCGCACAGAAGTCCATTTGGCCGAACTCTCGAACACTCACTTATCCACTCGTTGATCGAGATCAATGATCCTGCGGCTACAAGAGCCGGCTTGACCAACTTCTTCAGCCAGCGCATCGCTTTGATTGCGTTGGACCAGATGGAAAGCGGTAATCTGAAAGCGGAAGAAGTTCTTCCGTTCCTCAAAACCATCGACAAGGAGCAGCGTGAGGCGGCGGTCTGGGTCGCCGGTCATCATCCCGAATGGGGCGGCGCGCTCGCCGGATTTTTTCGTGAACGTCTCGTCGCTGATCTCAAGGATGCCGACCGCGGGGAGTTGGAAAGCCAACTTGCTCAGTTCAGCAGTAGCGCGCCGGTGCAGCAGCTTTTTGTCGAATCGCTGAACGCCTCAGGACTCCCGACGGCGACGCGTCAGTTGCTGCTGCGATTGATGGCGCAGCCCGGGCTGAAGGACGCGCCCGCCGGCTGGGCGGATGCGATCCGCGCCGTGCTGGAGCAGAAGGACGATACGCTGGTCCGCACCGCCATTCCCGCCGCGCGGGCGCTGGCCCAGGCGAAGAACAATCCGCCGAGTTTCACGGAACCGTTGCAACGAATCGCCCGCGATACGGCACGCCCGGATGATTTGCGGCTGGACGCGTTGGCCGCGTTGCCGCGGGGGTTGTCATCGGTGGAGCCCGCCTTGATGACTTTTCTCTGCGCGAATATCGACCCAACCAAATCCGTGGCGATGCGCGGCGCGGCGGCCGGAGTTCTGGCCAAGGCCAAACTGACCGAAGCCCAATTGATCACGCTCGCCGGCACGCTGACGGTGGCGGGACCGATGGAAGTGGCGAAGCTGCTGCCGGCTTTCGAGCACTCCACGAATGAAGCGACGGGTCTGCGTCTGATGGCCGCGCTCAAGGAATCGAAGGGGCTGGTGGGCGTGCAACCGGACACGTTGAAAGCGGTGGCCAAGAAATATCCGGCCACGGTTCAGGAACAAGCCGATGCCTTGCTCGCCTCGCTGAATGCCGATGCCGAAAAACAAAAGGCACAACTCGAAACGCTGCTCGCTTCGCTGCCGCCGGGCGATATCCGGCGCGGGCAACTGGTGTTCAACAATCCGAAGGCCGCGTGCGCTTCGTGCCACCGCATGGGTTACCTCGGCGGCAACGTCGGGCCGGATCTTACGGCCATCGGCCCGACGCGCACCGAGCGGGACTTGCTGGAGGCGATCGTTTTTCCGAGCGCGAGCTTTGTCCGCAGCTACGAGCCTTACACCATCGTCACGAAGAATGACGAGGATTACAGCGGCGTGTTGCGCAAGGACGCCCCGGATGAAGTGGTGCTCGCCACTGGTCCGAACGCGGAAGTGCGCGTGGCGCGCACAGACATCACCGAGATGCGCCCGGGCCGGGTAAGCTTGATGCCCGCCGGATTGGACCAGCAGTTGTCGAAACAAGAATTGTCCGACCTCGTCACGTTCCTGAAGAACACGATGTGGGGAGCTAATTGCGAGGTAGGGCGCGTCACCCCGTGCGCGCCATGGCCGAATCGCCGCCGCGGCGCGCACGGAGTGACGCGCCCTACCTAGTACCACGCTTCTTTCGGCGCATCCGAAACTTTGCCCCCTGCACCGCGCTCCCGAAGCAAAGGCCTATGACCGAGCCGAGCACGGCGCCGGTGGTCACATCGATGGGGTGATGTTGGTTGAGTTGCAGCCGCGACCAACTCACGCAACTGGCGAACAGCAGACAGGGCGCGCCGATCAACGGCGAAGCGGCAGTCACCGCCATCGCCGGAGCGAACGCACTCGTCGCGTGGCCGGAGGGGAAGCTGTGAAATTGATGATCGCGCAAGTGCGGGCCGTAGAAGCCATCCGCAACCGGATTGGTGGGACGCGGGCGGCCGAGCGTTAGCCGGAAACAGTTCAGAATAATCGTGGAGGCCAGCACTGAGATGAGAATGGCCCAGGCGGTTTGCCGCCAGCTTGGACAGCCAAATTTCCAGCCGACGATGAACAACACGGCTGCCAGCATCAGGGCCCAGATGACGTCGCCCCAATAACTGAGTGACTTTGCCGTCAGGTTGAGTGGCTCGTGGTCTGGTTGACGGATTTTCTGAAGCAGTTGATTGTCCCACGCGCTGCCCATGAGGACGAATGCGGCCCCGACGCCGACGATCAAAAAAATCTGCCACCAGCGCGGGAGCAACCGCGCCATCCCGAGTCGCCAGATGGAAAGCGCTTCGCGCCCATAACGGCGAAGAGAAGTCGGCGTGGAGTTCATCCGCTTCCGTCAAAAAAGTTTCGGCTGCGCGCCGCTGGCGGCTTTTAATCCGAGCGTTTTATAGCTCAGTTCCGTGGCCACGCGACCTTGCGCGGTGCGTTTGAGGTAGCCTTCCATGATCAGGTAAGGCTCATAAACTTCCTCGAGCGTGTCGGACTCCTCGCCGACCGCGACGGCGAGTGAATTCACGCCCACCGGCCCGCCACCGAATTTTGTGATGATGGCTTCGAGGATGCGCTTGTCCATTTCGTCCAAACCGTGCTGATCAATCTCCAGCATGGCGAGCGCGCGGTCGGCCACCTGCGACGTGATGCGGCCGTCGTGCCGCACCTGCGCGTAGTCGCGCACGCGGCGCAGGAGATTGTTCGCGATGCGCGGCGTGCCGCGGCTGCGGCGGGCGATTTCATGCGCGCCTTGCTCGTCAATTTCCACATTCAAGAGCCGCGCGGAGCGGACAACAATCTTCTGCAAATCCTCGGCGACGTAATAATCCAGTCGCTCGCGCACCGCGAAACGCGTGAGCAATGGCGCGGTAAGCAGACCGCTGCGCGTCGTCGCGCCGATGAGCGTAAAGCGCGGCAGGTTCAGCCGTACGCTGCGCGCGTTCGGGCCCTGGTCAATGATGATGTCCAGTTTGAAATCTTCCATCGCGGGGTAGAGGTATTCCTCGATGGTTTTCTGGAGACGATGGATTTCGTCAATGAACAGCACGTCGCCTTCTTCGAGATTCGTCAGCAAGCCGGCGAGGTCGGCGGCTTTCTCGATGGTCGGGCCGCTCGTGGCTTTGAGGTTCGAGCCCATTGCCTTCGCGAGAATGTTCGCGATGGTCGTCTTGCCCAAACCCGGCGGGCCGGAGAGGAGGATGTGGTCGAGCGCCTCGTTGCGCTGGCGGGCGGCGGTGACCGCGATTTCGAGCCGTTCCTTCACTTTCGGCTGGCCGGTGAAATCGGAAAACAGCGCCGGCCGCAGCGTCAATTCGAGCGCGGCATCGGGCTTGTTGAGCGTGGAAACGGGGCGGTCCGACATCGCGCGCAGGATGGGGAAAGGGCATTTGACCAGCAAGGGAAACGTTTTTGGCGATGCTTGCGAGGTGGTGGATAAGTTGTTCCGTGCGGCGCTTGCAAGGAAAGCGGGCAGGTGTTACAAGGCGGAGACCGCCCGAGCCATGAAGTCAGCCCGAACCGAACCACCTGCGTTCACATTGATCGAACTGCTGGTGGTCATTGCGATCATCGCCATTTTGGCGGCGATGCTTTTGCCAGCACTGGCGCGGGCCAAGCAGCAAGCCTTCCGCGTCCAATGCACCAACAATCAGAAGCAACTGGCCGGCACCTGGATGATGTACGCCACGGACAACAACGATGCGCTCGCTTCCAATGGGAACAGTTCCACGCCAACCACGGCGGTGAAATATTGGGTACAAGGCTACTTTTATGAGCCGGCGCAGACGACTAATACCACCTATTTGTTGGATGCACGGTACGCTTTATTCGCCCCTTATTTGCGTACCACCCGCGTTTACGTTTGCCCATCCGATCGTCGGACCGTAAAGGTTGGGGGGCTGGACTACCCCCGCTTGCGCAGTTACGCCATGAACGCTTACTTGGGCTGGGTTGGCAGCTGGGACTCCCGGCTTTCGTCCAGCTACCGGGTGTTCACAAAGCATTCTCACATGACCGGCCGCATGCCGGCGGGAACTTTCCTGTTCTCCGATGTTAATCCCAACAGCATTTGCTGGCCATATTTCGGCGTGCAGATGGCCTCGGACACGTTCTTCAATTTCCCCGGCTCTGCGCACAGTCGCGGATCTGTGCTCTCCTTTTCCGATGGCCACGCTGAATTTCGTCGCTGGACGGATGGGCGCACGGTCACCGCGTACTCGCCGGATTATCACAAACACGCCGACGCCTCGCCCGGCAACCCGGACCTCGCCTGGTTGCGCCAACGGACGACGGTCCTGAAATAACCGGCTGGGTTTTTCTTAAGAAAGCCGATCCCTCCGTGTCGCGCCAGCAGGACGTCCGGTGGCTTCGCCAAAACCTTGTTTACATCGAGCGCGGCGGGCCTATCATCTTCGGCACATTGGTAGCCGACGTGGCGGAATTGGCAGACGCGCTAGACTCAAAATCTGGTATCCGTGAGGATGTGTGGGTTCGACCCCCTCCGTCGGCACCAATATCTCCCAATATTT
>CAYWCK010000007.1:0-35781 GCA_964456685.1 uncultured Bifidobacteriaceae bacterium
GCTTGGATTGACCTTCCTCAAGCATTCGGGGAGGATGAGTTTATGAACAGGATTCTTCTCGTCTGCGCTTTCTTTAGCCTGCTAACTGCGGCGGAGGTCCGCGCGGCCGCCGGTGGCCCGTCATTCACACGCAGCCAAATCATCGATCAGTTTTGGAGCGAAGGTGCGGCCGCCGGGGATTTTAATCACGACGGCATCACCGATTTGGCGTACGGACCTTTTTGGTTCGCCGGGCCAGAGTTCAAAGAACGTTTTGAATACCGGATCGCAACCAATTCCTTCATGCGTAAGGTCGCCGGCGGGGCCGCGGAATCGGTGCCTGGTTTCGAGGGCGCACTGGGTGTGAACAATGCCTACTCGGATTGCTTTCTGATGTTCGCGCGCGATTTTAACGGTGACGGTTGGACGGACATTTTGGTGATCGGCTTTCCGGGCAAAGAAACTTATTGGTACGAGAACCCGCACCACGCGAAAGGAAACTGGACGCCGCATCTGGTCCTGGCAGTCGTTGACAACGAATCCCCGGGACTGGTGGATGTGACGGGTGACGGGAAACCGGAACTGGTTTGCTGCTCGGAAGGATTCATCGGTTATGCCCAGGCGGACTGGAAAAACCCGACCGCGGCGTGGAAATTTCATGCGGTTTCACCCAAGGGCGACTATCAGCGGTTCACCCACGGGATTGGCGCAGGTGACGTGAATGGCGATGGGCTGGTGGACCTGCTCGAAAAGGATGGTTGGTGGGAACAGCCGAAAAAGCCCGATGGCCAGCAGCCTTGGACGAAGCACAAAGCCGAATTTGGCAACGGCGGCGCCCAGATGTTTGCCTACGACGTGAACGGGGATGGACTCAACGATGTCATCACAAGCGTGGAGGCCCATGGCTATGGCGTCGCGTGGTATGAACAGTATCGCGACCAGGGTAAACCCTCATTCCGCCAGCACCTCATCGTGGGCCGCACGCCGCAAGACACCCGGGACGGTCTCGTGTTTTCGCAAGCCCACGCGCTCGATCTTCTGGACGTGGACGGCGATGGGTTGAAGGACCTCGTCACGGGCAAGCGTTTTTGGGCGCATGGTCCGGCTGGTGATCCCGAACCCAATGCTCCGGCGGTGCTGTATTGGTTTCAACTGAAGCGCACCGGGCCAGCCGGCGCGGAGTTCATTCCCCATTTGGTGGACAATAATTCCGGCGTAGGCACGCAAGTGTCCATCGCCCCAGTGAGCAACAAAAAGCATCCCGACATCGTCGTGGGAAACAAAAAAGGGCTCTTTCTCTTCCGCCAGGAAAAAAGGAAAACTGCTGGCTCCAATTGAACCGCCCTTGGCCACGGCGGGGCAACGCGTCGTCAAAACAGGAAGTCCCTGATCCGTTTGCATGACTGAACCCTCTTCCTCACCCGCGGCGAACCGTTGGCCGTCCCAGGTAAAGTTTATCTTGGGCAACGAAGCGTGTGAGCGCTTCAGCTATTACGGGATGAAGGGCATTCTGGCCCTTTACATCACGAACGTTCTGTTGCAGACCCGGGACCAGGCGACCAACATCATCCACCTGTTCGGTTTTGCGAATTACTTCATGCCGCTGTTGGGCGCATGGGTATCCGATCGTTTTTGGGGCCGCTACCACACGATCCTTTGGGTCTCACTTTCCTATTGTCTCGGTCACGGGGTCATGGCGACCAGTGATTTCATTCCTTCGCTCGAAGGCAAGGCCCTGGCGCTGTATGTCGGTTTGGGACTGATCGCATTCGGCTCCGGCGGCATCAAACCCTGTGTGGCCGCTTTCATGGGAGATCAGTTCAAACCCGAGCAGCGCCACCTGCTGCAAAAGGCTTACGCGGCATTTTATTGGTGCATCAACCTCGGTTCGACCGCCTCCTTCATCATCATTCCGTTTATCCGCCGGGAGTATGGTTACAGTTGGGCGTTCGGTGTCCCCGGAATTTTCATGGCGATCGCCACCTTTGTTTTCTGGCTGGGCACAAATCGCTACGTGCGCGTGCCGCCATCCCGAGTCTCCGGTCGCACCGGCTTTTTCAAAGTCTTCTTCGCGGCCTGGGCTGCCCGCGGACAGCGCACGCCCACGCAAACTTTTTGGGACACGGCGCGCCAGCGTTTCACCGATGCCGAGGTGGACGCGGCAAAATCCATCGGCCCCATCCTCGGAGTGTTTGCCCTGATTCCAGTCTTCTGGGCGCTGTTCGATCAGACTTTTTCCACCTGGGTGCTGCAAGGTGAAAACATGCGGCCGGTCACACTATCCGCGCCCCAATTCCGCGAAAGCGATCTCAAGCGGCCAGAAATCCTCGCCACAAAACTGACCGCGCATACCAACGACGCAACTTCCCTCTTGTGGCAGAAACTGACCGCGCAAAGCCAACAGCGGATCGTGCCAACCCAGGACCCGGCCACGTTGAAGGCCGGCCTGGTTGCGGCGTTGAATCAGCTGATGGGCGACGCAGCTTGGTACGACTCGAATGCGCTGGCGGTGGTCAAACTCGGTGCGGACACCCGATTTTATCTGCGGCATCACCACGGGCCGGACGAGACGGCCATGCTGAACCGGTTCCTGCTCGAAGATTGTTTTCCCGAAGAGTTGGGGAAGCTCTACCGCATCGGGCCGGAGGAAATGCTATCGGCCAATCCCATCCTCGTTATGATTTTGATTCCGATCATGACGCTCGGGTTGTATCCGTGGCTGGGACGGCTGGCGACACCGTTGCGGCGCATGTCGGCGGGCATGTTCCTCAGCGGCTTCTCGTTCGTGGTTGTGGCGTGGTTGCAAATCCGGCTCGATGCCGGCGTCCCGCTCAGCATTTTATGGCAGACCGTGCCGTACGTGGTGCTGACGATTGCCGAAGTTTTGGTTTCCACCACGGGCTTGGAGTTCGCCTTTCGGGAAGCGGCCCCGGAAATGAAGAGCACTATCATGGGGTTTTGGAACCTCACCGTTGCGTTCGGCAATCTGCTGGTCAGCGCCATCACGCTGTTCGCGGCAAAATTTCTCGGTGGCGGCGCCGGTCATGACATTTCGATTTCTCCCAAAATGTTTTTGTTTTATGCGGGCCTGACTTTTGTGGTGGCGATTCTCTTCAGCCTTGTCGCGGCGAAATATCATTATCGCGATCAAGCGGCGGCGGCGGGAAAGTAGCCTCGGAATAAAAGCGGCGACGGCTTCACCGCCAGACTGGAACAGCCCTCCATCGGCCCGCGATTAGACTCGATTTCGCGCCAGTTGCTTCGCCAGCCGCAACGCGGACACCATGCTGGAAGGATTTGCGATGCCACGGCCCGCAATATCGTAAGCCGTGCCGTGATCGGGAGAGGTGCGAATGAACGGCAACCCGAGGGTCCAGTTGATGCCGGTTTCAAACGCCACCGCCTTGAGCGGCGCCAGGCCTTGATCGTGATACATGGCCACGACGGCATCAAATTCGCCGCCGAGCGCATGGTAAAAAACCGTGTCCCCGCTGAGCGGGCCGATGGCGTCCAAACCGCGGGCACGCGTTGCCTGCACCGCCGGAGTGATGGTGGTTTGTTCCTCGTCGCCGAGTTCGCCACTTTCACCGGCATGCGGATTCAGTCCGCACACTGCGATTCGCGGGCGCGCCAAACCAACATCCCGACAAGCTTGCGCAGCGAGTTCGATTGCCAGCTCCACTTTCGGTTGCGTGATGTGTTCCGCGACCAGCTTCAAGGGAATGTGCGTGGTCACCAAGGCCACGCGCAACCAGCGTCCTTGCGCGTCCTGGCCGAGCAGCATCATGGCGGTTCGACGCGCTCCAGCAACTTGCGAAAGAAACTCGGTCTGGCCGACAAAAGCGTGTCCGGCCCGAATGATGTTCGCCTTGTGCACCGGGGCGGTGACGAGCGCATCCAATTCGCCGCGCATGCACCGCTCAGCGCCCAGCTGAAGCGACGCCACCGCGGCATTCGCTGCCGCTGGAGCGCCCGGCGCCAGATCGGGTGTCAGGGGCAACTCACCGGGATTCAGCAACAGGAAGCGGTCGGAAGAATCCCAACCGCGAAAGTCCTTCAGCGGTAAGCGCAGCCCGAGTTGGTCATTCAACCGCTGCAGATAACCCGGGTCACCGATCAGAAGATAGCGAAGATTGTCAGCCGCCGCTTCGGCCGCGAGTGCCTTGAGGGTTACTTCAGGTCCGACGCCGGTGACGTCGCCGAGAGTGATACCAAGCCTGCCGGTCATGTGCGGTGCGCGCAGCCGGAGATTGGCCGGTCGCGCCTGGGCGATTCAGAAGTAGCGGACGAAAGTTTTCTTTTTCAGCCGGTCAATCCACTGCTTCTCCAACCGGGTGCGCTCTTCCTGGAGTAGAATGTCTTCGACCTGCGCACGGACTTCGCTCAGGGCTTTGGTGTGCGCCGGCCGTTTGTCCTCGACGAACATGAGGAAAACCGCCTTTTCCATATCAATCGGTTCACTCAGCTCCCCGACCTTCATGTTGAACGCCACATCGGCGAGTTCCTTCAGCAGGCCGTTCTTGGTCCACCACGTGGCTTCGGAATTGCGATTGGGTGAATACACGCCGGCCATCTCGGAGAATGCAGCGCCGGCTTTGATTTTCGCGTGGATTTCTCCCGCCAGTTTGCGGGTCGCCGCCGCGTCACCGGCGGTGGCTTTGTTCAGGACGATCATCCTCAGTTTCACCTGGTCCTCGACCTGAAACTTCTCCTTGTTGGCGAGATAAAAGGTCTCGATGCGATGCGGGGAAACCACGATCTCCTGCGCAATGTTCTTGGACCGCAACGCGCGCGTGATGATGTTCTCGCGGGTTTGCTGGCGGAACTTCTCGACCGTCATTCCCTGGGCCTGGAGCGACTTGACCAGTTTGTCCCGGCCACCCCAGCGCGTGCGAATCTCCTCCTCCACCGCATCTTGAATGATCGCTTCTGGTATATTGTAGCCGCCCGCCTTGAAGTCGTGCAGGATCAACTGCCGCTTCATTCGCTCCTCCAGATTCTCGTTGAGGGCCTCGACCAGCTTCTTTTCGTACATTTCAGGCTGGTTGCGATACTGCCGGCGCAGAACTTCCTCCGCCTGCGCGGTGTAAAGCTCCACTTCCTGCTTGGTTACCACCGCGTCATGGACCACGGCCTTGATGCCATTGACCAATTCGGCGTGCAGGGAGCAGGAAAAACCGGCAGCCACGGCTGCCGTCAGAAAGGTGCGAAATACGCTCATCGGAACGAGCCGGATACTAGGCAGCGTGAATCGGAGGGTCAAGTGTGCCGCAGTCATGGTTGCCAGGTTCTTCACGCCAGAATGGACCGGTCAATCCGGATAACCGTTCGGATTTTTTTTGTGCCACGCCCACGCCGTCGCCACGATGTCCTCGAGCTTGGGAAACTTCGGTTGCCAGCCTAATTCGGTGACGGCCTTCCCGGCGGCAGCCACAAGCCGCGGCGGATCTCCGGCCCGGCGCGGCTTTTCCACGGCGGGAATTTTTTTGCCCGTGATGCGTTCGCAGGTTTCAATCACCTGCCGGACGGAATAACCATCGCCATTGCCGAGATTGAAAAAGCCGGTCTTTCCCGCGGCCAGCCCCTTAATGTGGGCCTGCGCGAGATCCACGATGTGAATGTAATCCCGGATACACGTGCCATCCGGCGTCGGATAATCCGTACCGTAAATCTCACATTGGGCCGCCTGCCCGAGGGCCACTTTCAACACATTGGGAATGAGGTGGGTTTCAATGCGGTGATGTTCGCCAAACCTTTCGCTGGCGCCGGCGGCATTGAAGTAGCGGAAAGCTACAAACTCCAGTCCGTGAATCTGCCGGTACCACAGCAGCATCTTTTCATACATCAATTTCGATTCGCCGTACGGATTGATGGGCCGCTGCGGCAAATCCTCCGTCATCGGCACGCGTTCCGGCGGCCCGTAGGTGGCGCAAGTGGAACTGAAAACGAATTTCTGGACGCCACCCGCCACGGCGGCTTCGAGCAGGTTGAGGCCGGACGCGACGTTGTTGCGAAAATACTTTCCTGGATTCGTCATGGACTCGCCGACTTGGGCGTTGGCAGCGAAGTGGAGGACGGCGTCGGCCTTGGCGTCGCGCACGGCCTGCTTGACCAGGTCCACGTCACTCAAGCAGCCGGCGATAAACTGGGCGCGGCCGTCCACCGCCGAACGATGCCCTTCCGAAAGATTATCGAGGACGGTAACGCGGTGCCCGGCGTTAAGAAGTTCTTCCACACAAACCGAACCGATGTAGCCGGCGCCGCCTGTGACAAAAACATTCATCGTGAGCCAGCATAGGTTGAAAACACTACGCGTCTCAATGGCGAACTACGCACGGTGCGGGCGCAAAAAACTTTGCATGAACCGGCGAGGGATTTATTGTCGCGTCATGAAACAGTTGGTCCTGGTTTTCTCGCTGCTCGTCGCGCCGTGCCTTTTCAATGTGCGGGCAGCAAACGTGAGTTTGGGCAATGAGGTGCTCGCGCAGCAGAAGTTCAAAGCGCTCGCCGGCAAGCGTGTCGGGCTCATCACCAATCCTTCGGGCGTCAATTCCCAACTCGATTCCACGATCGATGTCCTGCGCCACGCGCCCGGCGTAAAGCTCGTGGCGTTATTCGGTCCGGAGCACGGCGTTTACGGCGATGCCTGGGCGGGCGACAAGGTGGACAGCAATACCGATCCGCGCACCGGACTCACGGTGCATTCTTTGTACGGCAAGACCCACAAGCCAACCGCGGAGATGCTCAAAGGGCTCGACGTGCTCGTCTATGATTTGCAGGACACCGGCTGCCGTTCCTACACCTTCATCAGCACGATGGGTGTGGCCATGGAGGCGTGCGCGGAGAATGGCGTCGAATTTGTCGTGCTGGATCGGCCAAATCCGCTGGGCGGCGAACGCATCGAGGGGCGTTTGGTTGAAAAAGAACAGTATCGCTCGTTCGTCAGCAAATGGGACGTGCCTTATGTGTACGGTCTGACTTGCGGCGAACTCGCGCGGATGATCAATGGAGAGGGCTGGATCAAAAAGAAGTGCAAACTTACCGTCATCCCGCTGAAAGGATGGAAGCGCTCGATGGTGTGGCGGGACACAGGCTTGCCGTGGGTGCCGACGTCACCACATGTGCCGAACGATGAATCAGCCCTTTTCCAAGTCGCCACCGGCATGATTGGAGAGATCGGCGGCGCCAGCACGGGCATAGGTTATCCGCTGCCGTTTCAATGTGTCGCCGCACCGGGCGTGGATAAGCACAAACTCGCGGAAACATTGAACGCTTACCGCCTCCCGGGGGTGAAGTTCGTGCCCGTAAGTTACAAGCCGTACTATTTCAGCTTTTCCAACCAGCCCATCGCGGGCGTACAGATTTATTTCACGGACCCGCGCCGCGCCCCACTGACCGCGATTAATTTCTACGCCATGGAAGCACTCAAGAAGGTGGCCGGTCGTGATCTGTTTGATGAAGCCGTAAGAGCCAACAAAAAGTTTGATATGTTCGACAAGGTGAACGGCACCGACGCCACGCGACAAGCTCTACAAGCCGGTAAATCTGCAGCGGAGATTGTTGCTTCCTGGTGCGAAACCGAGCAGGCATTTCGCGCGAAACGGCGGGCTTATCTCCTTTACTAGTCCGTCAACCGGCCACGCAGAAGTTTTGACTTATGGGTGGGGATTTGCCACCTTGGCTTGGCGTTTAATGGGGCTGTAATCATGAAAAACTTCCTGCAGAATCTGTTGATCTTTTTCGCGCTTTGTCTGTGTGTGTTTATTGTTTTCCAATGGCATCGGGAGGCCGCTCTGCGGGTCAACATCCAGACCCTGAATGACACCATTCACGACAAATTGGAAAACATCCAGACGCAGCAAGGCATCATCAAGCGGAACGAAGACGAGATCAAACGGCTCGACGAGCTGAAAAACGGCCTGAACGAAACCGTGAAAAGCAACCGCACGGATATCGCCCGCCTCATGAAGGATGTGGAGAAGCGCGACAAAGAAATTGAGGACAGCACCCGGTCGCTGGAAAGTTACAAGAACGCCCTCGCCCAGGCGAATGCCGCCATCAAGAAGCAGAACGACGACATCACGCAGCAGAATGAGGACATGAAGAAGTTCGCCGAGGCACAAAATGATCTCGTGAAGAAATACGAGAAGCTGGTCGTGGACTACAACGATCTGGTTAAAAGGTGGAACGAGGCGCAAGCGGTTGCCGCCGCGGCCGCCACCAACCATCCCGCCAAGCGGTAACTAATTTGGGTTCATAGTGAGCGCAAAGCTCCTTTGATTTTAACTGCGCCCCAAGTTCAAGACCGGTCAACCTTTTGGCGTTGGTCTTCACCACGCGACATCAGAGCGCGGGGATGCGATCTCGAATGCTCGATCGGGCAACCTACCGCTTGTCGGGTTGGGCCGAAATCGCGAAGGAAACCTTCTGGATACCCTCGCGCCGAACCGCATCCAGCACACGAATGACCGCACCGTGGGTGGCATCCTTGTCCCCGCTAATATAAACCGGGATGTTGGTATTTTCGCGGAATTTATTGGAAAGGTAACTGTGCAGCGCGATCAGGTTAAGGTTGGTCTTTTCGACGAAGACCTCACCGGCTTTGTCCACGGAAATGTTGATGATATCGGGCTTGAAATCGCGCGTTGCCATCGTGGCCGTGGGCAGGTCCATCTTGATGGATTGCATTTTGATCATCTGGAGGCTTGCCATCATGAAGGCGGCCAGGAGAAAAAACATGATGTCAATCAGCGGAATGATCTCAATTCGCGCCTTCTTTTCCGGCAGAGGAGAGCCAATTTTCATCGCGTGACAAGGCCGAAAGGCAGGTTAATCAGCTGTTTTGACGAAAAATCTGCGTTTCGAAACCCCGTTGCTTGGCGGCGGAAACCATGACTTCCACGTTCGTCGCAGCCGACTCCAGTTCAAAGTGCAGCTGAGCCACTTTACGGGTGAAAAAGTTGAACGGTATCAACGCGAAGATGGCGATCCCGAGACCGCACATTGTGGCAATCAGGGCTTCCCCGATCCCACCCGTGATTGACCCCATGGCGCCCTCGACGCTTTGAGAACCCAGGGCGATGAAAGTACGAAAGATGCCGGATACGGTACCGAGCAACCCGAGCAACGGCGCTAGCGTGACGAGTGTGTCCATAACCACCAGGAAGCGCCCGGCTTTTTGTAACTCCGCCCCGGCGGCGACCGCCAATGCGCCTTGCAGTGAGGAATGGTAATGATTCATGCCATGCCAGATCATGCGGACAATCGGATCCGCCGACCCCTTGGACAATTTGGAGGCTTCAGCGA
The DNA here is from genome assembly GCA_964456685.1 of uncultured Bifidobacteriaceae bacterium. Classification (GTDB taxonomy): domain Bacteria; phylum Verrucomicrobiota; class Verrucomicrobiia; order Limisphaerales; family JADLHS01; genus CAYWCK01. The sequence continues at coordinate 9,286 of CAYWCK010000007.1, forward strand.
AATCACCCGCCTCCAAGGCGGCGAAGAGCCTTTCCAGCGTCTGCGGATCGCGCCGGCGGCTTTCCCGAAGCCACCAGAAAGTGCGCTCACCAACAACGGCCACGGCCACAATGGCGGTAACCAAAATCGGCCACATGATCGGCCCGCCAGCTTCAAAGTTTTTTATCAGGAAGTTCGCTAACATCATACTAAGCTTGGTTGGATTGTTCGGATTCGGGTCTGAGATTCTGCCGACTAACCTCTAATTTGAGGCTAAGAATTGGTTGGGCGCTTTGTCCATGACGAATTCGTGGTTCACCGCATCTTGAAAGTAAATTCCTTCGTGTAAACCCGCACCTCGCCGGGCGGAACCCGGAGGCGCAGGCTCTTTTTCACTTTGTCCATGGCCGCATTATCCAAAATGCTGTAGCCGGAACTCTTTTGCAGTTTGACGGACAAAATCCCGCCATTGGCATCGAACGCAATTTCCAACATCACCGTGCCTTGGTAACGATTGAGCAAGGCGGTGCGCGGGTACTCCGGCTGGTTGGAGCCACTCCCCCAGTCCTCCTCAGAAGATTGAAGGGCAGCCGGCTTCGAACTGGGTGGCCGATTGAGATTTGCCGGAGGCGGGGCTGCCGCCCGCGCACTCGGCGACAAAATTACCGGCCCGCGGACGGGCACCGCAAAAGCAGCCGCGGACGCATCCGCCGCTACGACGGTCGCCACGACCGGTTGGTCAGGAGTTATTTCTGCGGTTGGCTCCGGCTCTGGCTGCGGCTCATTGGTGGGTGGCGGCGGAGTTTCTTCCTCGGGCGGGACAATAACCACCGGAACAATTTCTTCCACCGCCGTCAGTTGCCGGAGATGTACTGGTGGCGGCTTGATGCCAAAAACCCCGATCGCGAGCACCAACACGCAGACGGAATTGGCCCAAGCCAACCGGCGGTTGTTGTCCTTGTATTCCTGCGGCAGGCACAGCTTGGAGAGGTCGGAGGCCACATGATAACCCTGCGGCGCTTTCGTCGTAGCGGTGAATTCCATGCGAGAATGTAGCGGTTCTGACCTGCGGAGCAAAACCCTGCCATTAAATTGGGAACAACATAGTCTTCGGCCAAACCACTCAGTCTGGCACTTCGAACGAGCCAATAGTATTAGATAAACACAGATTCGCACAATTATTTTTTAATAAAATTCATCTTTGCCCTTGCATCCAATTGACGGGAGAGATAAAACGCCCCTCAGTTCGGTTAAACCCTTAATCAAGAAAGTTATGAGCAAACCCTCGCTTCTAACATTGTACCCTCGTCGCGTTAGCAATCTTTTGGGAGTCACGATTGCAAGCGCGGCCCTGCAGAGCACGCTCGTGTTTGCAGCTGACAGCACCAATGCGCTCCCATCGGTGGTCATTACCGGTTCAATGATTCCAACCGCGGCAACTGAAACTGCCACCCCGGTTTTGGTCTTGGATCGCGCGACCATCGAGCGGCAACCCGTAAGAAACGTCAGTGAATTGTTGCGGCGGCTTCCCGAAGCCAACGCAACTGGGGTGCCTGAATTCGGCAACGGAACTGGATTTGAAACCGGCGCCTCCGCCGTTTCGCTGCGTGGCTTCGGCGCCGAAGCAACGTTGGTGCTGATCAACGGCCGCCGGGTCGTCGGTTACGGGGACGGTCAAAACGGGACGGATTCATTCGTGGACCTCAATAGTATCCCGCTGAGCATGGTGGAAAGAATTGAAGTCCTAAAGGATGGCGCATCCGCGATCTACGGTGCTGACGCCGTCGCTGGCGTCGTCAATATCTTGACCAAACACAAATATCGCGGCGGTGAAATTGTGGCTGGCTACGGCAATACCACCACCAAGGATTCATCGGAAACTTCCATCTCCGCTATTTTTGGAACTGGCGATGAAAAGACCGACGTATACGCGACAGTGAATTTCCTGCGTCGCAACGCCATGTTTAATCGGGATCGGGACTATTCTGCCATCGTTGATCGCCGCTCCTTGGGCGGTGTGGACGCAGGCAGTCGGAACAGTGTGCCCGGAGTTTATATCATTCCGCGCAGTGTAGCTGAAGCGCTGCCCGGCGTGATCGTGACTTCTGATTCGAGCTTGTGGAACAACCCGGGTGTCATCCCGGCGGACAGTGGCACTACCGTGGCGGTTTCTGCCGGTAACAATGTGGATTGGAGCGGGGGACCTGGCTCGGTACCCGCATCTGCTTTCTACTACGGCACCAGCCGATCAGATTTGCAGGACCGCAACTTTAACAACGTCCCACGTTTCAATTTCAACCAATTCTCCGGTCAGGTGCCATATACTGAGCGGAAGGGTTTTGCTTCTGAGATCGAGCACAAGATCATTGATGAAAAACTGCGCTTTTTCAGTGAAGTCATGTATCAAAATGTTATCACTGAAGAAGTTTTGGCCCCGGGACCTTTGTCCAATTTCGGCGCCGGCAATTCGACGCCTGTCGTCATTCCGGCCACGAGCCCATGGAACCCATTCGGCGTGGATATCAGCGGCTCTTCGAGTTTTCGGCCGGTTGAATTTGGTAACCGGGTGACAGAAATCACGACCGATTGGGCCCGCATCGTGGCGGGCCTGCGTGGCACCCTGTTGGAGAAGTGGGAGTACGAAGGCGCATTCCTCTGGAATGAATCACGAACAACCAAAGTGGGTGACTACGCTTCGGCGTCCGCCTTCAGCAGCATCATGGATCCCGCCAACACTGGCTCTCAATTGCCCTATAATCCGTTCGTTGGCCTGGTTCACCCGCTTGCACTGAATGGCACCTATGATGACGCCGTCAGCGTCAAACTGCGTGACCAAACCCGCACGGAACTGATGTCGGGAGATTTCAAAGTCAGTACGATGAATCTCTGCGATTTGTGGGCGGGCCCGATTGGCCTTGCGACGGGCGGTGAGTGGCGCCAGGAAAAACTCAAAACCTCGCCGGACACGCTTTCCGCAGGTGGAGATGTCGTGGGCTCTTCGCAACAGGCCGCCTACAAGGCAAGCCGCGATGTCCATGCTTGGTTCGGTGAGTTGCGCGTGCCGTTGATCTCGGAAGATAAGGATGTGCGCGGTTTCCACAGCGTATCGCTGAACGTGGCTGGCCGGTTGGAAGACTATAGCGACGCCGGATTCGCGGGCGTGCCCAAAGTGGCTTTGGAATGGCGTCCCATCGACGAGCAGCTGTTGCTTCGCGCCTCCTGGTCGCAAGGATTCAAGGCGCCTTCTCTATTCGAAATGTACCATCCTGGAAATTTCGCGCTCCAGGTTGTTGATAACCCCTATAACGGCGAACAGGGTGTGGAGGCTGATATTCTGCGGGTGGGCAATCCGGATTTGAAACCCGAAGATTCTGAATCGGTCAGCTTCGGCTTTGTTTACTCGCCCAAATGGTGCAAAGGGTTGACGATCCATGCGGATTTTTGGCGCACCGAGCGGACCGGGATTGTGGATAGCGCGGACTTCCAAGTCTTGTTGGATCGCGCCTACGCCAACGACCCCAATCCCCTCAACGCCAACGATGCGTTTGATCCAAGTGAGAATATCCTCATGGATTTGAATGATGACGGCTCCATTAACCTGATGGGCGCACCCTTCAGCAACACGGCCAAACTCGTGGGGCAAGGCATTGATTTTGGTGCCAGCTATGAGCTGATGACTGACAAGGCGGGCACATTCACGCTCGCCTCGGCTGTGTCATATCTCGACTCCTTCACGGGGCAGGACAATTCCAACACGCCCGTGGAAGAATTGGTCGGACAAGCATTCTCCGACGCTTCGGACGCCTACGTGCAGTGGCGTGGCACAGCCAGCCTCTGGTGGGAGTACAAGCGCTACAGCCTGGGGATCACCGGCAACTACATCGGTTCATACGCCGATGCCACGCCGACCCCGCGCGATGTGGATGCTTATTTGACGATGGATCTTCAAGCCAAAGTGAACCTGCCGTATGACTTCGCAGTCACCGTAGGTTGCAACAACGTGCTGGATGCTGATCCGCCGCTGACGCTGGCACCTGACATCAGCGCGGCCGATGGCTATATCCCGGCGCTTTACAATCCGCTGGGCCGGTTTGTTTATTTTCAGGTCTCGAAGAAATTCTAAACCGCGATTAAGTTCCTCCACGAAACCGGCTCCGTTTCACGGGGCCGGTTTCTCTTTTGGTGGCGATCACGTTGAAAGCCAGTTGTGAAAGCCACATTCCCGGATATCTTGGCCACCATGAAGCCCCATCAAATCGGCCGCTCCTTTCACCAAAGGATTACCTTCCAGCCTACCCTCCGCATCTTGACCGTAATCAGCGCGTTTTTATTGGTCAGCAACTGGGTGAATGCCCGGCCTGCGGCGAAAGCTGGCCAAGGCCTGCAAGAGGCACCGCAAACCACAACTAAGCGGCCCGTGGTGAGAAATTCTGCAAAACCCGCCATACGGTATCACACCGGCTCGCATATTCCGAAGGCGGCAGCAAAGACTAGTGGGGAGGCCGAAGGTTCCGGTGCGCTCCACGTCATCACACGCGAGAAGCTTGATCGCACCGGCGCCCGGACCGTGGTTGACGCCTTGCGGCGAGCCGAGCCATCTATCCGATGACAAGTCCAGGTGTCCCCAACCTGTTCAACCGCCGGTCTTCAACTCCACGACATCATGCGGCGCGGCTTCCTTCATGCCGGCTGCGCTCACGCGGATAAAGCGCGCATTCGCCCGTAGCTGGGCCAGGTTGGCGGCGCCGAGATAGCCCATGCCCGATTGGATTCCGCCAATCAACTGGGCCAATACGCGGTCAACCGAACCAACCACTTCCTTCAGCGCCTCGATGCCCTCGGCCGCCACCTTCTGGGTGGGATTTTTGTCGTGGCCGTAACGTGCCGCGCTCCCCGCCTTCATGGCGGCGAGGCTGCCCATGCCGCGATACTGTTTATAAACTTTGCCACCGATTTCCAACACATCACCCGGGGCCTCCGTGCAGCCGGCGAAGAGTCCGCCACAAATCACGGCATTCGCCAAGGTCATGGCTTTCACGATGTCGCCACTTTTCGTAATACCGCCATCCGCCAAAACGGTGACACCTTTCTTGGCCGCCGCACGTGTGCAAATGTAGAGCGCGGTCATTTGGGGAATACCCACCCCCGCGACGATGCGCGTAGTGCAGATCGAGCCGGGGCCTTGCCCCACTTTTACCGCGTTGGCGCCGCAATCCGCCAGAAACTCCACGCCCGCGCCGCTCGTCACATTGCCGGCAATGATTGGCAACTTGGGAAACGCATCGCGCAACATCTTGACCGTATCACCCACCCCCTTGCTGTGGCCATGAGCGGTGGAAACGGCCACCACATCCACGCCCCGCTCGACGAGCCCGCTGACGTGAGTGAGGATTCGCTCGCGGTCCAGTTCTCCAAAGGCATTACGCGTGGCGCTCACTGCCGCACCACACACGAGCCGGAACTGCGCGTCGCGGGCTGGTTTGAATTGCGCCTTTCGTTCCTGCTGGATGCGCTCGACGTCATTCATCGTGAACAACCCGCGGAGATGATCGCCATCATCCACGACCAGCAATTTGTGAATGCCGGGCCGTTCGGTGAAAAACCGGTCAGCGCGCGCGATGGGATCCTTCCCCAGCTCCTTCTTGTTGATCGTATGCACCTGCGCGCGGGGCGTCATCGCATCGGCCACCTGCCGCTTGGCGTAACGCGGCTTCACAACGTGGCCGGACAACAAGCCGACGAGCTTTCCCTTTTCGTCCACCACGGGGAATGTGCTGAATCCAAACCGGCGTTCCTCCACCATCTTGGTCACGTCGCCGATGAGTTGGTCCGGGGCAACCTTGATGGGGTCCGGGATCATGCCAGGAACGTGGTATTTGACGCGGCTCACTTCCGAGAGCTGCTGCCGTTCCGGCATGTTGTAATGAATCAATCCCAGTCCGCCGTTGAGCGCCATCGCGATCGCCATGCGCGACTCGGTCACCGTGTCCATGTCCGCGGAGATCACCGGGATGTTTAAGTGCAAACCGTCGGCGAGCTGCGTTTCGAGCTGCGTGTCGCGGGGAAGAACTTCCGAGTAAAGCGTGGCCAGGGTCAGATCGTCAAACGTGAGGCCAAGGCTCGAGTGCGCGGGGAAAAAAGTGTCCGCCGCGTGATAGAATTGGGAATCGGAATGCTTCGCTGGTGCTGCCATGACCCATCATGAGGAACGCGCTCGTTCCTTGGCAAGCGGAGAATACAACCGACAATTAAACCGGCCGACGATTACTTCGTCTGACCGAAGAGCATGAACAGTCGTGGCCCACGCGCGGTTTGAATCGCGTACTGCTCTTCCTGCGCACCATGCGGAATGGCCAGGCCGTCGCAATGCTTGTCGTGCACCGGTTGACCGTCCACCAGGATCATGTAGTGGTGCGTCTTGTTACCCTGGATGTGGTGAATCGTTGCATGCCAGGCGTCCAATACGCCGTCGCGTTGCAACGTCACCTTCTGCCAGTGCGTGAAGGAGCCCACGACTTCGACTGTCTGCGGCGTGGCGGTGTGGCCATCAGGCAAACGCCACCGGAAAATCTTCGTGTAGGTTTGCCCCTGACTGGAAGGTCCGCGGGCGATGGCGGTTGGCGGCGCAAAAGAAGCGGACCGTTCGGGAATCACCGGACCGCTCCGCGATTGCGGTGCCCGGTTGAACATATTGCTAACGGCTTGAAACATATTTGGGCTTTTGTGCGGCCGGAAATTAGGCCACGACCGGAAGGAACTCAAACGGTAAAAGTGATTTCCCGCAAACTTTTTTCTGTAAGGAATTTTACCGCGTTGCGAATACCGTGTGAATAACCCGGGGCCGCCCTATTCCGCATTGGGATACGACCCGAGCACCTTTACGTAACTGCACTCTTGTTCGAGCCGCTCAATCGCTTTGGCAACCTTCTTGTCGTCCACGTGCCCGTCGCAATCTATGAAAAAGAAATACTCCCACGCCTTCCGTTTGCTCGGCCGCGATTCAATCTTGGTCAGATTAATCCGGAAACGGCGGAAAGCTGCCAGCGCATGATGCAGCGCCCCAACCTTGTCACTGATGCTGATCATCAGGCTCGTGCGGTCGTGGCCGGTGGCCGGTGTGCATTGCCGGCCCAACACCAGAAAGCGTGTGGCATTGGCCGCGTTGTCCTGAATGTCCTGTTCGAGCACGCGCAGTCCGTACTTCTCGGCCGCGAGCAATCCGCCAATGGCGGCCGTACCGCGTTCCTTGGCGGCCAGCTCGGCAGAGCGGGCGTTGGACGAGGTTTCGACAATCTCAATGCGCGGCAGATTATTTTGAATCCACGCCCGGCATTGCGCCAGTGATTGGGGATGGGCGTACAATTTCTTGATCTGCGCCCGCGGCGTGTTGCTCATCAGGCATTGCTGGATGCGCAGAATAATCTGCGAAACCACTTTCAGATCGCTATCCACGAACATGTCCAGCGTGTGCGTGACGACGCCTTCGGTCGAATTCTCCACCGGCACGACGCCGTAATCCGCCCGGTGTTTGCTGACTTCCGTGAAAACATCCGCAATGGTCTTTTGCGCCGCATAGCGCAGGCTGGAGCCGAAACGCCGGATGGCGGCCTGATGCGTGAAGGTGGCTTCGGGCCCGAGATACGCAATGCTCAAGGTTTTCTCCAACGCCAGCGCGCTGGACATCACTTCGCGATACACCGCGCGCAACTGGTCGTTGGTCATCGGCCCTTGGTTGAGCCGAGCGATGCGGTTGAGCACCGCGCGTTCGCGGGCGGGCACATAGATCTCTTCGCCCGCCTTGAGTTTGATCTCACCGATGGCCAGGACGTGTTTGGTGCGTTCGTTGAGCAACCGAACAATTTGCATGTCCAGCTTGTCAATCGCCTTGCGATGCTCGGAAATGTGCATGGCCAATCAGGGTTGGATTCAGGCTGCGGGCGTAGGCGGATCGGATTTTGATTCACCGCCTTCGGGCATCTGCAATTGCTCTGGCGGCGTGGTTGCGAGTCCCGGATCGGCCGTGATCAGGGCCGGCGGCTTCTCGACGACGATGCGCCGCAACTCATCCGCCGCCGGCAAATCATCCAGCGAACGCAGTCCGAAATACTCGAGGAACAAGGTCGTCGTGCCGTAAAGCGAAGGCCGGCCCACGACTTCCGCGCGGCCGGTGGCTTCCACCAGCCCGCGTTCCAACAAGGTCTGCATCGTGCCGTCCACGTTCACGCCACGAATCTGTTCCACTTCCGCGCGCGTGATTGGCTGGCGATACGCAATGATCGAAAGGGTTTCGAGCGCGGGCTGTGATAACCGCGGCGGGCGCGCTTTCACGCCGACCAGCGCCTTCAGCCACGGCGCATAATCCGGCTGGCTGACGAATTGCCAGGAGCCGGCCACACACACGAGCCGGTAGCTCCGCGCGGCCGCTTCGTGATCCTGCACCAGCTGTTCCAAAGCGACATTCAACTCCGCCTCCTTCACCTTCTTCAGCGCCTTCACCGTGGCATCCGCGTCCTCCTCGGCGGCGGCGTTGGCAAGCACTTCACGGAGTTCCGATGGGCTGAGGGGTTTCTGCGCCGAGAACAGCAGCGATTCCAAAATGAATTTCAATTCCATGCTAGGGCGATTGCGGATGAGGCAGTTCGGTTTGCGGCGCTGTGGCAGTATCCGTTGGCGCCAGGACGATCTCCGAAGTCGCTGCCGGGCCAACCACGGTGGCGCCGACACGGCGGATGTCGATCTCCGCAAATTCAGCGGATTGCGCGCAAGTGAGTTGTTTGAGGCGAATCAATTCGAGCAGCGCGAGGAAGGTGCAGACAACCTCACTCCGGCTGGTCGCGTCCTCGAACAGTTCGGAAAATCTCACCGTCGCGCGCGCGGTGAGGGTGCGGACGATATACTCGATCTTCTCGCTGACAGTCCACTTGTCCTCGAAAATCTCGCGGGCGGTGCCCTGCTTCTCGGTGAAGCGCTTGAGCACGACATTGACCGCATTCAGCAAGTCAAAGATGGAAACGTCCGGTTTGAGCGCGGGTTTTTCCTCCGCGAACTCCAGCTTGCCCGGCACGCGCGGGAACGTCCCTTCCTGCCGCGTCTCGAGGGCCTGCAGTTGTGCCGCTGCGTCCTTGAATTTCTTGTATTCAACCAGCTGGCGGATGAGTTCCCAACGCGGATCTTCGCCTTCTTCCTCGCCCTCAACCTGGACCTGTTGATCCACGGGCAGCAGCTCGCGGCTCTTGACGTACATCAGGGTCGAGGCCATCACGAGGAATTCACCCGCGACCTCGAGATCGAACTCGCGCATCATCTCGATGTATTCGATGAACTGGGTGGCGAGCTTGGTCAGGTTGACCTCGTAAATGTCCACCTCCTCCTTCTTGATCAGATAAAGGAGCAAATCCAGCGGGCCTTCAAAGACCTCGAATTTGACTTTGTATTCGGGCATTACGAACGGCAAACCTGAGTTGGCCGGTGGACGAATTGTACGGCGCGGGTGCGGCTTGGCAATGATGGAACTTCTCCCCGCCGCGCTCTCAAATCGCGGCGCGCCGCAGGCGATCCGCAATCGCCCGCCACGCCGGCGCATCCGGCAGCGCCTCCACCACGATCAATTCTGCGCCCGCCTCATCGCACCGATGCAGCTCGGCGTAGATAGCGCGGGCAAATGCCTCGGCATCGTGCGGAATCACGCTCACGCTGGCGAAGCCTTCGGATGACGGAATGTGTGTGTGGGCGACAACATGGATGCGGAGTCCACCAGACGGCGTAGCGAGTGCCAATTTCAACTCCGCGTCGCTCTGCCAGCCGAGAACGCGCAACTTCGCCTTGGGCGCGTAATGCTTTTCCAGCAGTCCCGGGCTGCGCAGCGTTTCCCGACCGCGCACGGTTTTTCTCTGGAAGCTCACGAGATCGCCGGTCACGGCAATCAGCGATTCCTTGTGGATCATGCCCGGTCGCAGGACCGACGGCGGACTGGTGGTGAGATCTACGACCGTGGATTCGATGCCGACTTGCGATTGGCCGCCGTCCACGATGAGCGGGATTCTGTCGCCAAGATTTTTCCGCACATGCTCGGCGTTCGTGGGCGAGAGCTGATTCGAAGGATTCGCGCTCGGCGCCGCCAGCGGGAAGCCGCATTCCTGAATCACGGCTTGAATGAACGGATGACTCGGCCAGCGCACCCCGACGGTGGTTCCGCCTGCGGTGACGATGGGTGGAATCGCCGCGGCCCTCGGCAGCACGAGCGTGAGCGGGCCGGGCCAGAAGGCGCGGGACAACTCATCCGCCACTGCCGGCCACTGCGTCACGCAACGCTTCGCCATTTCAACCCCGACGACATGAACGATGATGGGATTTTGAGCCGGGCGACCCTTGGCTTCGTAAATTCTCGCGACGGCCTCCGCGTTCAAGGCGTTGGCCGCCAGCCCGTAAACGGTTTCGGTTGGGAGGGCCACAACGGCGCCGGCACGCAACAATTCCGCCGCGCGCCGCACGGCGTCCACAAACAGCGCGGGGGTATTCGTTGCGAGAATCTCAGCCATCATCAGCGCCATTGTAGGCGAGGACCGGAATGGTCTCCAGCACTTGCATCATCCGGTTCAGCAGCGTCCGCCGGACGGTCTGGTGTCCGGACGGGGCTACTCGTAGCGCAGCGCCTGGATGGGATGGAGCCGCGCGGCCTTGACGGCGGGGAACAATCCGGCGATGACCCCGACCGCGGCGCTGAAACTGACGGCCACAATCATGGCCATCGGCGTGATGACCGGCGCATTCGCCGTCGGCGTGATTTTTTCCAGCACCTGCACGAATCCGTAGGAAGCAACCACGCCCAGCCCTGCACCGAGCAGCGAAATGACCACGCTCTCAATCAACACTTGCGAGAAAATGGCCAGACCGGTCGCGCCCACGGCCTTGCAAATGCCAATCTGGCGGATGCGCTCGTTGATGCTGGCGAGCATGATGTTCATGATGCCGATGCCGCCGACAATCAAACTGATGGCCGCAATGAAACCGCCGCTCATGCGCGCGTTGCGAATCTGGGCATTGATGCTGTCGAGCTGGTTTTCCTGCGTGCGGAAACCGAAATTCTCAATGCCGCGATGGGTCATCATCAAGACGTTGCGCGCCTGTTGCAGCGCCGGCTCCAATTGGTCCAGCTCGGCGACCTTCACGTCAATGTCGTCCAGCCGCGGATCGGGTACGCCGTCCCGGTCGGCCGCGGCCCGGAACCGCAACCACGCGGTGTTGAGCGGCATGTAAATCGTCTGGTTCTTGCGGAGAAACGCCCAGTTGCTGCTGCCGCGGCTGCCAAAGCCGCGCATGCGTTCCGGGCCGGCTTGCGCGGCTTGCGGCTGCTTCTTGGCCAGCTCGCGCAGTTTCTTTTCCTGCTCGCCTTCGTAATGCTCGAACATGCCCACGATGGTGAAGGGCTGATCGTTGATGAAGATGATTTCGCCCAGCGGAATGATTTCGCGTCCGGCAGTTTCCGGCGAACCAAACAGATCATCGCGAATCGCCGTGCCGATCACGCACACGGCATGAGCGTTTTCTTCATCGAGGGTGTTGAAAAAACGCCCGTGCTCCAGCGTGTGCAGATTCATCTCCAGCACCGCCGGCGAAACGCCGACGCATTCGGAGGGCACGCTCATCTTTTCGCCGCGCGTGAGCATGGCATTGCGGACCTGCATTTCGGGTGAAACCAATTGAAGCATCGGCGCACTTTGGCGCAGGGCCATCACGTCATTCATTGTCCGCCCGGGCGCCTGATCCGATAGGTGTTCCTGATCCGTGGGAACTTCGGATTCCTCCAGCAGAACTTTGTCCGCGCCGCCCATGGCGATCATGGCCTCCTTCATCCCGTTCTCCATGCCCTTGATGATGGCCGCCATGCCCACCAGACTGGCCACGCCGAGAATGATGCCCAACATCGTGAGGAGCGACCGGAACTTGTGCGCCCAGACCTCCTTCAATCCGCTGCCGATGGTGGTGACGAGAGTCATGGTCGGATCATTCGTAACGCAGCGCCTGGATCGGATTCAGCCGCGCAGCCTTGACCGCCGGAAACAATCCCGCCAGCACCCCCACCGCCACGCTCGCGCTGAACGCCAGCAGCATTACCGTGGGGGTGATTATCGGCGCATTTTCCGTCGGCGAAAACGATTCCAACATCTGGACCAACCCGAACGACGCCACCAGGCCGGCGAGTCCGCCCAACACGGCGATCACCACGGACTCGACGAGAATCTGAATGAAGATGTCGCTGGTGGAAGCGCCGATGGACTTGCGGATGCCGATTTCGCGCACGCGCTCCGAAATGCTGGCCAGCATGATGTTCATGATCCCGATGCCGCCCACGATCAGGCTGATGCCAGCAATGAGCCCGCCGCTGAGCCGCGCATTGCGGATGAAAACATTGATCTGCTCGGCCCAATCCTCTTGCGTGCGAAAGCCGAAATCCTCGATGCCGCGATGCGTCTGCATGAGCACATTGCGAATCTGCTGCAACGATTCCGGCAACAGATCCGCGCTGGCGATCTTGATTTCGAGGGTCGAGAGACGCGGGTCGCCGGCAAACGCGGAACTCGATCCTCCAAAAAATCCCCGGCTGCTGCTGCTGCCGCGACCACCCCCGCCGCTGCTGACACCCGTTGCCGCCGTGCCGCTGCGGAATTTCATCCATACCGTGTTCAATGGCAGCAGGACGGTGTTGTTCTTGATGCGAAACGCAAAGCCGCCGCGGCGCGAGCCGCCGCGCGAGCCGTAGCCGCGGTCGCGCGCCACACCGCCAGCATTCGCGGCCGGCTGAGCAGCCTGGAGCTTGGCCAATTCACGCGCCTTGCGGTCCTGTTCGCCTTCGTAATGCTGGAACATGCCCACGATGGTGAACGGCAGCCCATTGAGATAAATCGTTTCGCCGATGGGAATGATCTCGCGCCCGACGCGTTCCGGTTCGCCCCAAAGATCATCGCGGGTGCCGGTGCCGATGACACAAACGTTGCGGGCGAGTTCGTCGTCGATCTCGTTGATCATCCGCCCGTGCTCGACCACGTGCTCGTTCATTTCCACCGCCACGGGCCAGACCCCGATACAATTCCACGGCCGCGTGACTTTGCCATTGGCGGTCGCCGTCGCGTAAAGCCGCATCTCCGGTGAAAGCTTCGCGGCCAGGGGCGCGCTTTCACGGAGCGCATAAACGTCGTTGATCGTGATGCCGACGGCTTGATCCGCGAGATACCGCTGTTCGATCGGCAGGTCCGCGGGTTCGACGCGAATCTTCTCAATGCCGCCAATGGCCACGAGTGCTTCCTTGGCGCCCTTTTCCATGCCGGCCACCAGCGCGGACATCGAAACCAGGCTCGAAACGCCGAGGATGATCCCCAGCATGGTCAGCAGCGAACGGAACTTGTACGCCCAGATTTCGCGGAAGCCAGCCAGCACCGTCGGGCCCAACTGGGCGAACGGAGCGGACGCCGGTCCGGCGGCAGCGGTCTGGACGGACGCGTTCATTTCTTGGCCAGGCCGGCGAGCGTGAGGTCGATCTTCTCCGCACTCTTGCCGTCGCGAATTTCAATCCGGCGCGGGGTGACGGCGGCGATTTCCGGATCGTGTGTGACGAGCACGATGGTGCGGCCTTCGGTGCTGAGTTTCCGGAACAGGCTGAGAATGGCCTCGCCGGTGTGCGAATCCAGATTGCCCGTGGGTTCATCGGCAAAAACAATCCGGGGATTGTTCACCAACGCCCGCGCGATGGCGGCCCGTTGTTGCTGGCCGCCGGAAAGCTGACTGGGCCGATGCTTCGCGCGGTTGGCCATGCCCACGGCCTCGAGCGAAGCCATTGCTCGTTCGCGGCGCACGCGGCCGGAGACGCCGCTGTAGATCATCGGCAGCTCGACGTTTTGCAGCACGTTGAGTTTGGGCAGCAGGTTGAAGAATTGGAAGACGAAGCCGATCTTGCGATTGCGCATCGCCGCCAGTTGCCGGGAAGACGCATCGTGAATCATCACGCCATCGAGCTTGATGGTGCCCTTGCTCGGCGAATCCAGGCAACCGAGGATGTGCATCAAGGTGGATTTGCCGCTGCCGGACGGGCCGATGATGGAAATGAACTCGCCCTCGTCGATGTCGAGCGTCACGTCATCGAGCGCGCGAATTTCCTCGCCACCGAGATGGTAGATTTTGCTGACGTTGCGAAGTTCGACGAGCGGCATGGTTTGAAAACGTTGAGCGTCGTCCTGCTAGCGAGGCCCCGTGCTGGTGCCGCCGCCGCCACCACCACCACCGGCTCCGCCGCTGCTACTGCGCCGGGTCCCGCCGCCACCGCCGCTGGGCCGTTCACCCCCGCCTGGTCGCTCTCCGCCACCCGGTCGGGTGCCGCCGGGGACACCGGGTCGCGCGCCGCCGCTTTCCGCGGTGGCCGGCTTCTGGTCCATGAGTTGTTTGGCGCGTTTTTCCCGCTCCTCCTTGGGCATTTCCAGGGAAACGATTTCGCCCGGCGCGAGACCATCCTGAACTTCCGCGTAAAAATAATCCGAAACGCCAACCTTCACATTGCGCTTGGTCAGATTCTCTCCGTCCTTGACGAAGACGAAGCGTTCGAAGCGGCCGGTCTCCCGGCTGCGTTCAGTGAACACGGCGGCCAGCGGGACGGCGGTGACATTGCCGGCGGAGGCGACGGGAATCTTGATGTTCGCCGTCATGCCCGGCCGGACGCGACGGTCCACGTTCTTGAGCACAATCCGGCAGGCAAAACCTTTGATGTTGTTCTTGATCGTCGCTTGCGGCGCGATGCGTTCGACAGTACCAACCACACGCAGACCCGGCACGGCTTCAACGGTCACTTCCACGGATTGATTTTCGCGCAGGCGCGGGACATCGGCCTGATTGACGTGGGCATTAATGACCATCGAAGTCAGATCCGCGATGGTGAGCACCTCGGTGCCGCCGCTCACACCGCCGGAACCGGAAACCGCCTGCCCGATCGAGACGGGCCGCGTCAACACCGTGCAGTCAAACGGAGCGCGCACTTCGGTCTTGGTGAGGCGTTCCTCGATCAAATCCAGTTCCTTGTGGGAACGATCCAGCGAATTCTTGGCCAGTTCGTACGTGGTCTTGGCGTCGTCGAAAAGTTCCTGGGAAATGAGTTTGTCGGTGAGCAACTGGCCGGCGCGTTGGAAATCGCGCTGAGCTTTGGTGAGTTCGAGGCTGGCGCGCTCCACCGCCGTGGTGCTGGAGGCTTTCTGATTCTGCAACTCCGCATCGTCCAGCTTGAACAAAAGATCGTTCTTCTTGATCTGATCGCCGAGATCCACCGGCAGCTTCTCGATGCGGCCATTGATTTCCGGACGCACGGATACCTGCTCCGCCGGCGTGATTTCGCCCGCCGCGTTCACGGCAAATTCAATGTTGGTCTGGATGACCGTGGCCGTGGTTGGCCGCGCCGGACCGGAGTTGGAAGGCGTGAGGCCGGCAGCCTTCGGCCGGAAGTAGAACGCCGCGCCCACCGCTACCGCAACGAGGATGATGATGATGATATTTTTCATTACGACAACTCGCAGTGCGGACTCCCGTAACCACGCCCGCGGAGAATTTCAGCAGCCGTTCCGATTGGAGGAGTTGCTGTTCCCGGGTTTGCCACCGCCGCACCGGTAGATATTGACGCAAAAGGACGGGCGAACGTCAAAAAATCTCGCTTCAGAATCCAGAAAATGTCGGCCGCGCTGCGCAAAAACTGCGCGCTACTTCTTCGTGACGGCATTCCCGGCGGCTTGCCACGCGGCCAAACCGCCATCGAGATGGATCAGGTTGGTGAAGCCGAGACGCTGGAGTTGCGGCAGAGAATTGATGCTGCGTTTGCCGCTGGCGCAATGGACGAGATAGGTTTTGCTCCGGTCCAGTTTCGCCACCCGATCGCCAAAATCTCCGGCCAAGGTGTCAATATTCGTCGCGCCGCCGATGTGGCCACCCGAGAATTCCTTGGCGGTGCGCACATCAAGGACCACCACGCCGTTGGTTGCCACCAATGCGGCAGCGGCCTTCGCGCCGACGTGCTGCACCGGAGTCGGCGGTTCACCGGCGAAAACGGGAGACGCAGCAGCCAGCGCCATCAGCAGACAAATCGCCGCCAGGGCGCGCACAAGACACCAGGTTGGTTTCATGCCCGCCAATCTGGATTCACCGCGGCTTGATTTCAACCTCAGGCCGAGAAAGTGGGAGCATTTCTCGACCACCGCCGTCCAATGATTCATGAAAAGGCTGCTGACTTTCCCGGCTTTGCTGGTTTTGATTGGACTGCTCCTGCCCACCCCATCCGTGCGAGCCGATGGTCTGATCATCGTGGATGAAAAGCATTGGACGCTGCCCGGGCCGATACCGCCGCGGCCGCCGCATTGGCCGCCACGCCCCATTCCTCCTGTCCCGCGCCCCTACGCGCCGCTCGAAGTGATCTTTCACCATGTCAACGTGAACATCGATGGCCAGATTGCCACCACCAGTGTGGACCAGGAGTTTTACAATCCCAACTCGGCCCGGCTCGAAGGCACCTATCTTTTCCCGATTCCGCGGGGCGCACAGATTGACAAGTTCACCATGGATATTGGCGGGAAAATGGTGGAAGCCGAGTTGCTGCCCGCGGACAAGGCCCGCAAGATTTACGAGGATATCGTCCGCAAGGCCAAAGACCCGGCGCTCCTGGAATATGCCGATCGCGACGTGTTCCGGGTCCGCATTTTCCCCATCGAGCCGAACAGCCGGAAACGCATCAAACTTTCCTACACCCAAGTGCTCAAAGCGGATGCCGGGTTGATCGGCTACACTTATCCGCTCAACACCGAGAAGTTTTCGGCCAAGCCGATCAAAGATGTCAGCATCAAAGTCGAAATCACCAACGATCGTCCGCTGAAAGCGATCTATTCGCCGAGCCACACCGTCGAGATCAAGCGCCACGGCTCGCAGCGGGCAACGGTGGGCTTCGAGGCGAACAACGTCCAGCCGGACACCGACTTTGCCCTCTACTTCGCGCCGCAGAAAGATGAACTCGGCGTGAACCTGGTCGCGTATCGCGAGCCGGAGCGCGATGGTTATTTTCTGTTGCTCGTTTCGCCCGGTTTGGAAACCAAACGCCAGCGGATCGTGCCCAAGGACGTGGTCTTCGTGCTCGACACCTCCGGTTCGATGGCGGGCAAGAAGCTCGAACAGGCGAAAAAGGCGTTGCGCTTCTGCGTGGAAAACTTGAACGACGAAGATCGCTTCGAACTGGTCCGCTTCTCGACCGAAGTCGAGCCGCTCTTCGACCAGCTCGTCCGCGCCAACGGATCGAATCGCAACAAAGCCCACGATTTCTTCAAGGACCTGAAGCCCATCGGCGGCACCGCCATTGATGATGCGCTGAAAAAGGCGCTCGCTTTACGGCCGGGACGGGACGATGGGCGACCGTTCGTGGTGATCTTCCTCACCGACGGACGGCCCACCATCGGCACGACGGACGAGGAACAAATCGTTCGCAGCGTGAAGAAACAGAATGAAGGCCGCACGCGCATCTTCTGCTTTGGCATCGGTACGGATGTGAACACGCACTTGCTGGATAAAATCACCGAGGAAACCCGCGCCTTCAGCCAGTACGTGCTGCCCGAAGAAGACCTGGAGGTGAAGGTGTCGAACTTCTTTTCCAAAATCAAAGAGCCGGTGCTGGCGAATCCCACCATCAAATTCACCGGCGATGTCCGCATCACCAAGCTCTACCCTTCGCCGCTGCCCGACTTATTTCGCGGCGATCAGCTCGTGCTGGTGGGCCGCTACTCCGGCCGCGGCGATGCCGCCGTCGTGCTCGAAGGCATGGTCAACGGTTCAACGCACAAGTTCACCTATGAAGTCAAATTCCCCCGAACCGATGAGAGCAACGGCTTCATCCCGCGCCTCTGGGCGACGCGCCGGGTTGGATACCTGCTCGATGAAATCCGGTTGCATGGAGAAAATGCGGAATTGAAAGACGAAGTCACCGAACTGGCGCGTCGTTACAACATCGTCACGCCCTACACGGCCTACCTGATTGTGGAAGACGAGGAGCGACGGGGCGTACCGCTGACCATGCAATCCATACCGCGCTTGCAGGAAGACCGCGCCGCGCGCCGCGAGGCGGCGGACAACTGGCGCTATTTCCGCACCGACAAGGACGGTGAGAAGGCGGTGGCGGGCGCGCGGGTGGGCGATACGTTAAAGCGGGCGGCGGCTCCCACGGCCGCGGCCCAATCCGCGAGCGTGGAAGCCAATCGGGCCCTGGGCTTCAGCGGTTCGTCGGCCGCCACACCGGCGGGCGCACCAGTGGCCACGACCCGGGCAGGTGATGAATCCAAGGCCCGGCTGGCGGAGTATTCCCGCCCGGGCCAGTTCATTGCTGGTAAAAACTTCTTCCCGAACGCGAGCAATCAATGGGTCGATTCCGCCGCGCAGAATTTGGTGAAAGCGAAGCGGCAGCGAATTCAGTTCAATTCCGCCGAGTATTTTGCCTTTGCCGCGAAGGAACGGCGGGCCCTGCCTTACCTGGCGCTTGGGCAGAACGTGCAGTTCGTGCTCGATGACACGCTCTACGAGATCCATGAGTGATTTGATAGTCGCGGCGCCGCGGATGCGTGCCGCGCCGGTAAAAATTACTGCACCCGCAGCCGGAAGAACTTCGTGCCCCCGCCGCCCAGGGCGGTGGCGTAGTTTGTTCCGTTCGAAAGTTCCACCACACTCGTGCTGTTCGTCCAGCTGGGCGAACTCAGGCTGGCCGTTTCTTCGAGCACGCCGGCGGTTGTGAACGGCCAACTGACGACCGTGCTCCCACCGGTTTGCGCCACTTGCAGCTTGGGCAACGGTTCGTCTGCATCGAGCACGCCGTTCGCATTGCGATCAATTCCCATTCGCTGGCCGGAGCCGGGCGGCACGCCGATGAGCGTGAGCACATCGCCGGCTTGGATTTTTGCCCGCAGTTGGGTGCGCGTGAAGGTGGCGTTGTTGGTGGAGTCGAGCTTGTAGGTGTTCAGGCCCGGTTGATAAAGCAGGCCGCGGCGTCGGCCGTCGATGGTGCCTTTGACGATCAGGTCCAAATTCGTGCCCGCCGCCGCCTGGGCTTCGAGGAGGTTCCAGTCGTTTGTGCTGCTCGTGCTGGTAACGTTCGCGACGGTGAGCGTGCGCGAGTAGCCAACCGCCGGGGCCATGCCGGTATCGAAACACAGCACGAACGCCTGCACGTTGGACTTTCGCGCCGAGTCGCTCGCGAAGGCACCGAACACGGATTGCGAGAGGAACGCGAAGAGGTCTTCGAATTTACCGTCGTGTTGGAAACCGAAGCCGCCAATGCTGTTCGTGCCGGTGGCGGGCGTGCCGCGCGTCCGGTTCAATCCGGTTTTCTGATAGATGTTTCGCAACTGGGCCACCTTGAAGCCCTGCGAGCCGGGCAGCACTTGGTCGGGATCGATCAGCCGATCCGAACCGGTTGGCAGCGCGTGGCAGGTGTTGCAGGCAAGCCCTTGGGAGGGCTGATACAGGTTGGTAATGAAGAGCGTGCGTCCAAGCGCGGCGTTCGCGCCGCCAAAGTTGGTCGGGAAACTGCGATCCAGGTTCTGGTTCGGATTCGGTTGAAATACCACCGTGTTGATGAAGTCGCGATAGGCATTCATGTCGGCGCCAGGCAGCGCAGCGCCGCCGAGGAGGCTGTCGAACGCGCCATTGAAATGAGTGAAGTTCGTGCGGTCGCCGCGCCAATGCAGCGGCTCCATCGCATTCAAGCCCCGCAAGGTCTGGGTCGTCAGCGGACCTTTCATTGGGTGAAAGGTTTCGTTGACGTTGGTAAGAAAATTCGGCACGCCGCCGGGCGAGAGCTGAAACACTGCGGGATTGGTAACCATCTGCCCGGTGGGATCGCCCAAGTCCCAGGCGATCAAATCCATTTCCGCATCAATATGACAGGACGCGCAGGACACGGTGCCGTTTCCGGAAAGTTTCGCGTCGTAGAGAAAGCCGCGCCCCTGGCGGATCACGGTCGTGGTGGGATCATAACTGCCGACGGGAATTTCCTTAACGACCAAGTGCGTGGGGAGTTCGACGACCGAAAGCGTATTGGCGATGCGATTCAGAACGTAAAGCGCCGCGCCGGAATTGAGCGCCAGCCCGCGGGGGCCACGCTTGGTCCGCGCGTCCGCCGCCGAGCCCACGGCGGTGGGGCAAAGCTCAATGCGCGTGAGCACGGCACCGCTGGCGGCGTCCACGCGGGCGATGCGATCACTGCCGAAGGCCGCCAGGTAGAAACTTGCTCCGTTGGTCTCGAACACGATCGCGGTTGGCTGTGCGAGGGCGTTGGTCTTTTGAAGCAGGGTGAAGCCGGACGGATTGTAGCCAGCGTTGAGATCCGAGTGCGTAAGCGCTCCGCTGCCAATGTTCACGCGACTGACACGGTTGGTGACGAAGAACCCGCGCAGAGCCGGTTCAAAGTGGGTGAGGTTGCGGGCGTCCGAGTTCGCCACAAACAAATCACCGCTGCCCGGCTGCACCGCCAGGCCCAGATTGATGGTGCCGACGCGAGAGAAGTAGCGGTTGACGGTCATGCTGGCGACGTCAATTTCCACCACGTCATTGTCGGGCATGTTGTATTTGATGTAGCTCGGATACCAGGTGGCGTTGGTGGCATCCACGATCAACCCGGCCCGCGGCGGCGGCGGCAGCGAGGGATTCATCGCCGGCACACCATTGGTAATCTGCAGCGGGGCGACCGGCACGCCGGGGATATCCTCCTCTGGAATCAGCGTGGTGTGATTTCCTGAAAGCGCGAACGCGGCATAGACCTTCGTGCCATTTGAGTTCACCACGAGGCAGCGGGGATTTTCCCCAAACACGGCGATGTTCGTCAGCAAGGAACGGCTGGTGGCATCGAACACCGCGATCTGATTCTTGCGCGCCGCCGAGATGAACGCCTTCCCGCCCGCGAACACCACATCGGCGGGTTCGTCCTTCACGTAAAGCGTGTCCACCACCGTGCCCGTGGAAACGGATACAATACTGACGCTGTCGGAGACTTCGTTGACGACCCAAACTTCGTCATTATTGCGCGGGTTGACGGACACCGGCTCCACGCCGACCGGAATTTCGGCCACCAGCGAAGGACTCAACGGGTGCGTCACGTCAAAGACCGACAGCCGCGCATCTGGCGTGTTGACGGCGAAGAGCCGGGTGCCGTCGGGCGAAAGGCAGACGGGCCGGGTTTGTTTGCCTTCAAAGTTGACGTAGGACTGGGCGACGGCGGGGCTGACAAGACCGAAGCACAACGCAGCGAGAGCGCCGTACAAAACGACAGGCTGGTTCATAAATAGGGCTGAATTCAGGGCCACCATACGCCCCGCCATCGAGCTTGTCGAACCCATATCCGAGTCGGGACCGAAGTGAGGAAGTGAATTTGAAAGCCCCTTTCCGCTTGGAGTTTGCGGTTCGATTCGCACAATGCCCGCGTGTTCAAATCGGCTGCAATGTTTGCCGCTCTGCTGGTCCTTGGGACCGGTTGCGGCACCGGGAATGCCCGCCGGCCCACGGCCGCGATGCGATCTCCACGTGCCGCGGCGACGCCGGTTTCGGAGTCGTCCCCGACGCCCACCGGGTCCAACGTGCCGCCGACCGTAACGGCGTTGCCCCCGCTCACCACCAATACGCCGCCGCCGCTGACGACGCTGCCGGTGGCGCCAAAACCCGCCACCAACCCACCGGCCATCACCTTCAAGGGTGAGGGCTGGATTCCACTCGAGCGCTGGACAGAGGCCATGAATCTCGAGCGTCCGCGCCGGCTTGCCACGGCGCCGACGGAAAGTTTTGCGCTCGTTCTGCCTGTGGGTGTGGTGCGGTTCAGCGTCGGCAGCCAGGTGGCCCAGTGGGATGGGGTGGAGTTTCGTTTTGGCTTTCCGCCCCGCACGCAGGACGGACAGGTTTACCTGCACTCGCTTGATCTGCGGAAGAACATCGAGCCGCTGTTGAAAAGCCGGGCGCCGCTCAAGGCGCCCGCGCGGGTCATCGTGCTCGATCCGGGTCACGGCGGCATCAACAGCGGCACCCGCAGCGCCGCAGATGTGCGGAACGAAAAATATTTTACGCTCGATTGGGCCTTGCGCACCGCGGGGCTGTTACGCACCAACGGTTGGAACGTCATCCTGACCCGCACCAACGACGTGGACGTTTCCCTGGCCGATCGCGTCGCACTTGCGGAAGCACAGCGGGCGGACCTGTTCATCTCGCTGCATTTCAATTCGGCCGGCGGCAACGGCACCGAGCAGGCGGGCCTGGAAACCTACTGCCTTACTCCGCAGGGGATGACCTCGACGCTGACACGCGGCTACGACGACGACGCAAAGGAATGGTCGCCCAACAACGCTTTCGACGAGGATAATTTGTTGCTGGCTTTGCGGCTGCATCGCGCCTTGCTCCGCGTGAATGGCAATCTGGACCGCGGCGTGCGACGGGCGCGCTTCCTCACCGTCCTGCGCGGGCAGAATCGTCCGGCAGCTTTGATCGAGGGCGGCTATCTTTCAAATCCCGCCGAAGCCCGGCGGGTCGCCGATCCGGCCTTCCGCCAGCGGCTCGCGGAAGCGGTGGCAAAGGCATTGCAATGAAACACGTATTGGTTACCGGCGGCGCCGGTTTCATCGGCTCGCATCTGGTCGAGCGCCTGCTGAAGGACGGCCGGCGCGTGGTGGTAATTGATGATCTCTCGACCGGCAGCCGCGACAACCTGCGGGCGTTTGCCACGAACCCCAATCTGCGATTGATCGAGGCAAAAATCTCCGCCTGCCCGGAACTGGCAACGCTGACCGAACAATCGGAAAGCATCTATCACCTGGCCGCGGCGGTGGGCGTCGAGCTGGTGGTGAAGTCCGCCATCCACGTCATCGCAACCAACCTGCACGAGACGGAGGTTTTGCTGGAGGCCGCGGCGCCGGCGGGTGTGCCGGTGCTGGTCGCTTCGACTTCGGAAGTTTACGGCAAGAGCCAGAAGGCCGAGTTCAGCGAGGAAGACGATTTGCTCATCGGCCCACCGCAGCAATCGCGCTGGAGTTATGCGTGCTCCAAGTTGATGGACGAATTCCTCGCCCTGGCCTTCGTCAAGGAGCGCGGGTTGCCGGCCACCATCGTGCGGCTCTTCAACACGGTCGGCCCGCGGCAAACGGGACGTTACGGCATGGTGCTGCCTCGCTTCATCGCAGCCGCCCGCGCCGGCGCCCCGCTTAAAGTTTATGGCGACGGGCTGCAATCGCGTTGTTTCTGTTACGTGCTCGATACCGTGGAAGCCCTGGTGCGACTGCAAAACAACCCTGCGGCCCGCGGCGAGATTTTTAACATCGGCGGCACCGAAGAAGTTTCGATCCTCGATCTGGCCCGGCTGGTGGTCGAGGAACTTGGCGCCAAATCCGCATTGGAATTTGTACCCTACTCGCAAGCTTACGCGCCGGGCTTCGACGACATGCGCCGCCGCAAACCTTGCACGGAAAAACTGGCGCGTGTCACCGGCTTCCGTCCGCAGACTTCCCTGCGCGAAATCATCCGGCGCACTGCGGCCGGTTAATCGCCCCTCGCCCCGCGTGCGCTCCGACCGAAAGAAAAAATCGGCTTCGGCATTTCGGAATACTGCCGATGTAAAGCCAGGTGTGAAGTCGAACAAGGAGGTTCGTCCGATCGCAACGGCCGAGACATGGCCGCTGCGTCTCGCCGTGCTGCGCCCCAATCGCCCGCCGGAAGCCGCGCAATTTCCCGGCGACGATCTGCCGGACACCGTTCATTTCGGCGCGTTTCACGACGGGAAGCTCGTGGGCATTGCCTCACTCTTCGTGGCGGAGCTGCCCGATCATCCCGGTGAGCCCGCGCTCCAGTTGCGCGGCATGGCCACGGCCCCCGCCGTGCGCGGACAGGGCTTTGGCCGCGCTCTGGTGCAGGAATGCCTCGCGTATGCGCGAAGGCAGCACGTGAAGATTTTCTGGTTCAACGCCCGCCTGGTCGCCATCGGTTTCTATCGCAAGCTTGGTTTCAAAATCATCGGCGACAAGTTCGGCATCCCGGACGTTGGTCCGCATTACCGGATGTGGAAACGGCTGCCGCCTGCTTGAGGTGACCCCCGG
Source organism: uncultured Bifidobacteriaceae bacterium (assembly GCA_964456685.1). Classification (GTDB taxonomy): domain Bacteria; phylum Verrucomicrobiota; class Verrucomicrobiia; order Limisphaerales; family JADLHS01; genus CAYWCK01. The sequence continues at coordinate 33,387 of CAYWCK010000007.1, forward strand.
TCACGCTGCTCCTTTCGTTCCATTTACGGGTCGCGCAACTTCGCGAATAGTCCGCCGCGCAAAACGCGAGACCCATGACGAACAAATTTCAGTTTTCAATTTTTTGCGCGGCGATGGTGCTGGTGACGGCCGCCGCGCGCGGTGAGAATTTCAATATTTCCATTGGCGACACGATCAGCCAGAACGTGCCCGCCGCGGGCGCCGGCTACATCGAGGCAAGCACGGCGACCGACTTCTACACGTTCACCGCCACCGCGGGGCAACTGGTGTTCATCGAGGAACTGAGCGTCGCGCCGGCATTCGCCGGGTGGTTGCAATGGAGCATCACATCGCCCGCCAACGGCGTGGTGTTCAGCAGCTATTTCAACGGCACGGCCAAGGGACGGCTGGTGTTGCCCGCGAGCGGTACGTACACGATCAAGGTCTGGGTAGGTTCAAACAACGCTGCGTATATCGGCGCGTACGCCTTCCGGTTGCGGCCGATTCCAGCGGATCAAGTTTTCAACATTCCGATTGGCAGCACGATCAGCAACGGCATCCCGGCAGCGGGCGCGGGCAACATCGAGGTGCCCGGCGCGAGCGACGTCTTCAATTTCACCGCCACCAACGGCCAAAGCGCATTCTTCGAGGAGCGTTACGCTACGAATGCTTTCGCCGGCTGGTTGCAGTGGATCGTGAAATCCCCGGCCAACAGCACGGTCTTCTCCAGTTACTTCGACAACAATGGACCGGGGCGGATTACTTTCACCGAGAACGGCACGTACTCCTTGCGCGTGATCGCCGGTGCGAGCAGCACGAACTATTTTGGGCCGTATGCGTTTCGCATTCGCAGTATTCCGGCGGACGAACAATTCGTCATTCAAATCGGTGACACCGTGACGAACGCTGTTCCGGCCACGGGCGCGGGCAACATCGAGGTCGCCGGCGCATATGACCGCTACACCTTCGCCGGCACAGCGGGTCAGGAAGTTTACTTCGACAATATCGCCGCGGCGGCCTCCTTGGGCGGCTGGCTCAAGTGGGAAGTGCTCACACCCGGTGGGCAGACGGTTTTTTCCAGTTTCTTCACCGGCGGCAGCGTCGGCAAAAAAACTTTGCCAGATACCGGAATCTATTCGCTGCGCGTTTGGGTGGCGTCGAACGATCCCAATCTCATCGGCACGTATTCCTTCCGGCTGCGCGCGGTCGAGAGTTCGCAATTCGCCATCAACATCGGCACGCAGGTCAGCGACGCCGTCCCGGCGAGCGGCGCGGGCCGCATCGAAACCGCCGGCGGTCAGGACACGTACACTTTCACGGGCGCAGCCGGACAGAAGGTCAACTTCCAGCAAATCAACGCGGCCGCCGCTTTCGCGGGCTGGCTCAATTGGGAAGTCAAAGCGCCAGCCGGGAGCAATTGGTTCACGCATTTCTTCCAAAACGGTTATACGGAAACGCGCGTGCTGCCGCAAAGTGGCACTTACACGGTGCGCGTTTTTCCCGCGGCCAACAATCCGGCTTACGTCGGCACGTATTCTTTCAAGACGTGGAGTGATGTTTCGGCGGGGCCGGACAAGGTGGCGATGCTACCCGGCGCAGCGCTCGTGATTCCGAAGGGCAGCCTGCTGTGCAACGACAGTGGCGAAGCGGCGGATGTGTTGAGCATCGAACTACCCTCCAACGCCAGCGCCCATGGCGGCGTGGTGACGCAGAACGTTAGCTTTGTGACCTACACGCCGCCGGCGGGTTTCTCCGGTGTGGACACGTTTCAGTATCGCCTGCGTGGCACCTTTGGCGGTGAAAGTCTGACCACGGTGACCGTGCACGTGCTGCCCGGCGCGCATCGCGGAGCGTCGGTGGTGAGCCACTCGCGCGCCGGACAAAACCTGGTTTCGGTTTGCCTGTTGGGTTTACCCGGTCAGACCTATCAGGTGGAAGAATCCACGAATCTCGCGGAGTGGAACTTCAAGCAAGACCTGGTCGCTGACGTGAACGGCGTGATGAATTATTCCTACGCCACCACCAACGGCCCGGCCCGGTATTACCGCTTCCGCCGGCCTTGATCGTTGGCTTCCGATTTGGCGATCGCGCGCAGACTGAGTTTGCGGACCTGAACCGCGACATCAAAAGTCCCCGGCACTTCCCAGCCCATGTTCATGCCGCCGATGCCGTAATCGGCCAGGTCGTGCGAGTCTTTCAGGAAACCGTGCGCCCACGCGGCTGCCAGTGCTTCACGCATCAGCGGCAGCAGATCCTTTTCAATCGTGATCCACTTTCCGTCGTGCGTGCTCTGCGCCGAGTAAGTTTCGCCGCCGGGAGTGAAAATGTATTTCGCGGTGCCGCCAAAATCCTGCGCCTTGAACGCCTTCGGGAAGCGGTCGCGATTGTCGTAGATCGGCACGCCGAACCAAAGCAG